>JBEIEK010000012.1:0-37239 GCA_040382995.1 Planctomycetaceae bacterium | reverse complement strand
GAAAAACCGGCGGGCTGCGGCCGAATGGCGTTGAGGTTTGCTGCAATCCCATGAAAGAAGCGGAGACGCCTCGGGAAGGCGAGGCTCCTGCCGAGCCGGAGAACTCGGGTCCAAGCTGTACCCCTTAGCCCGATTTGCGGAGCGGCAAGGATCAGCCCAGGACTCGCGGACGGGATGTGGCTCAGCCGGGGCTTCGCCCTCCCGGCCCCTCTGTTTGTCAGCCACCGCTTCATGGCTGCACCTGCCGGGACGCATCACCAACCCCAGGTGCTGCGTCGTCCGCTGAATCTGTCACCGTCGCGTCCAGCCGTCGTGGGGATGAAGTACGAGCCATTCCTGTGAGCCCGCGGATGGACAGATCAATGACAAACTGCCGCTGCCCCAGCAATTGAAGTGAGCGGCTGGCGGTTCGTCCTGCCGGTGAAAACTGCAGACGCTCGGGCTGGCCCGCAACAGACGCAGGAAATAAAACGCCATCGGGCAGCTGATCTGCGCGCAGCACCACCACAGATCCGGGCGGGGACGTACCAGCTGGACTTCCTGATGCGACCGACTGGGGAGTGGTGGCTGGGGGCGGAGCAGCAGGTGCGGGGGCGGCTGCGGCATCCGCAGTGCCCGCGCCGCCAGCTTCCTGGGAATCCGTCAGGGGCTGAGTACCTGAACTCCGTTCGATCCACCAGCGTTGTCCGCGAGGTTCATAACGAAACCAGACCGGTACACCCTCACGAATCGCGAGCGCCCTTGATTTCGCGAGGGCAGCCTTTACCTGATTTGCTCCGGCTGTGAGGCGACTTTTTTCGAGCACTCCGCGGACCGACGGCTGTACCAGAGCGGCGAGTGCTGCCAGAATGGCCAGCACAATCAACAGCTCGACCAGCGAATAACCAGTCCGCGTCATTTACCCACCTGCCTTCTGATCTCCCGCTGCTCACGGGAGGGCGAAGCTGCTGCTGAGCCGCCCCCCTTGCAGCATCTTCCGGAACGCTACTTTTCACCCTCATCACCGCCACTGCCGTCACCACTCCAGCTGACGATATCGTCGGCGGTGTTCTCCTGACCGTCAGGTCCCCACGACCAGATATCCGGAACATTGGTCTTGTTATGCGTTGGCGGATACTCGTAGGCGTAGCTGTTGCCCCAGGGATCCTTTGGCAATGTTTCAGTTTTCAGGTAAGGGCCATCCCATGCATCTCCGGCCGCGTCACCACTGCCGGCATCTGCCGATTCGCCTGATCCGCCCGCCGATTCACCGGAACCCGCTGATCCCGGCTTTGCCACCAGAGCTGCGAGTCCTTCTTCGGTGGCAGGAAACTTATTCATGTCTACTGCGTAGCGTTCGAGCGCTGCCTGGAACATGCCGATCTGTGTTTTGACGGCGTTCACGTCTGCTTTCTGTTTGCTGCCCAGCAGGCGTGGGCCGACCAGTGAGACCAGCAGCACCAGAATTGCCATCACAATGAGCAGTTCGGTGAGCGTGAATCCGTGTCGTGTCGCGATAGTTTTCAAAGTCCGTTGTTCCATCATCAGCTCCTGAATTCAATTCATTGAAGTACTCATTTCAAACACTGGCAGCAACAGTGCGACGATCACGAACAGCACAGCGCCGCCCATAACCATCAGCAGAGCCGGTTCGATCAGTCGGACCATGGTGTCCAGCTGTCGAGCAACCTTTTTGTCGATGCCGTCTGCAACATTTCCCAGAACACGTTCCAGGTTGTTGGCTTCTTCTGCGATGCTGATCATCGCCATAATGCCGGGGGGAATCAGTCCACAGCGTGCGAGCGGAGTGGAGAGGGGTTCGCCGGCAGAGATATTTTCAGCGGATGTCCGAATGGCGCGGGCCAGAACCACATTTCCGGAGGAGTCACTGCTGATCTGCAGAGCTTTCAGCATCGGCACGCCATTTCTCAGCAGCGTGCCCAGAATCCTGCAGAACCTGCTGACGGCGCTGTTCAGAGCGATGGGGCCGAAGACGGGGATCCGGGTTTTGGTGCGATCGAGCAGTTCGCGTCCTTTTTCGGAAGCCGCCCAGCGCCTCAGCAACGCCACCAGTCCTGCCAGTGCCATCAGCACCAGGAGACCAAATCGCCCCAGAAAATCGCTCAGCCAGAGCAGCGCGATTGTGGGCACCGGCAGCGTTCCTTCGCGCTCCAGCTGCGCGAAGAGCTCGGAAAACTTCGGTACAAAAAACACGATCAGCACCAGAGTGACCGTGAAGCCCGCGCAGGCCAGAAAGGTTGGATAGGCCATGGCTCCGCGAATCTTTGCCCGCAGCTCTTCCTGCCGTTCCAGAAACTCAGCCGTTTGCTGCAGCGATGCCTCAAGGAAAGCGCCTTCCGTTCCCGCGCGGACGATCGACAGTGTCAGCTCGCTGAAGACATCGCGATGGGCGGCCATCGCCTCGGGCAGCTGACGACCATCTGAAACTTTTGCGCGAATATCCTGCAGCACCGCTCGAAGGTGTTCATGCGTCACCTGGCGGGACAGCAGATCGAGCGCCTGCAGGAGCGGAACGCCGTTAGTGAGCAGATCCGCAAGCTGCGTGAGCGTTGCTGCCAGCAGATCCGGTCTGACACTCCGCTGCAGCCGCAGGGACAGCAGGGGCGGACGGGCCTGAGTGACCGAAAGTGGGCTGAGTGCCCGCTGAGACAGGAGTGCCAGCACATCCTGGCGCGAGTCCGCAGTCATCACACCGGAGACGTCCTGGCCGGACATCGTGCGTGCCTTCCAGGCAAAATCAGGCATGGCTTAACGCTCCACACATGCCTAGTCAGCCTTTGTGACTCGCAGCACTTCTTCGATGCTGGTCACGCCTCGGGAGACTTTCAGCCAGCCATCCTGACGCAGCGTACGCATGCCGGCTGCGATTGCAGCGCGACGGATTTCCGCCGTGCCCCGCTTTTCCGCCGCCAGCTGCCGAATCTCGTCGTTGGTGACCAGCAGTTCATAAATCCCCAGTCGGCCGGAGTAGCCGGTGTTGCGGCAGTGACGACACCCCGTGGCACGGTAGATCGGAGTGCGCGCCGTGTAGTCCTGCAGCGGAAAGTCCGGCGGGACTTCATCAGCCGATGGCATCCATGGCTCGCGACAATGGCGACACAGCGTTCGCACCAGCCGCTGTGCCATGATGCCCTCAACCGTGCTGCTGATCAGGAAGGGTTCAACACCCATATCCGACAAACGCATAAAGGCGCCCGCGGCGTCGTTGGTGTGCAGCGTACTGAAGACCATGTGTCCCGTGAGACTGGCCTGAACCGCGTTTTCGGCCGTCTCGAAGTCGCGGATCTCGCCCACCAGCACCACATCCGGGTCGTGCCGCAGAATGCTTCTGAGGCACGCCGCAAATGTCAGTCCCACCTTGTGATTCACCTGAATCTGATTGATGCCCTCCAGCTGGTACTCAATCGGATCCTCGGTGGTGATGATCTTATTGCGTTCGCTGCGAATCTCTGCGAGTGAACTGTAAAGAGTGGTTGTCTTGCCTGACCCCGTAGGGCCGGTGACCAGCACAATGCCGTGCGGCAGCCGGATCAGCTCGCGAAACTTTGTACAGGTGTCCTCTTCCATCCCCACGCCGGACAGCGAGAACTTCATGGCGTCTTTGTCCAGGACTCGCATGACCACGCCTTCCCCGTGCAGCATGGGAATGATCGACACACGAATGTCGACTTCGCGGCCGGAGACACGCAGCTTGATGCGACCGTCCTGAGGCACTCGCTTTTCGGCGATGTTCAGCCGCGCCATGATTTTCAGACGGCTGAGGATTGCGGCCTGAAATCGATTCAGCTCCACAGGCACCGGCTGGTTCTGCAGGACGCCGTCGATGCGGTAGCGAATCTTCATTCCCGCGGCCTGGGCTTCCATGTGAATGTCGCTGGCACGCGCAGTGACGGCCTCGGTCAGAATGTCGTTCACCAGCCGCACAACGGAAGCCTGCTGAGCCATTGCGGCCGCTTCAGAGTCTTCGGTTGACAGGTCCCCCAGAATCTCGAGGTCTTCGTCCGCTGCGGCCTGAGCCATCAGTCCGTCCAGAGTTTGAGCACCCACGCCCAGATGCAGCTTAATCAACCCGGCCACTTCAGTGGGAAGCGCCGTACACACCGACACAAACAATCCGGTAGCTTCGGCCACAGCATCCGCTGCCTGGACGTCGAATGGATTCGCCAGCACGATGCGGAACGAATGTTCGGTTCGGGACACCGGGAAAATGCCGTGCTTGTGAATCAGACGCACCGGAAAATCTTCCAGCAGCTCACGCGGGGGTTGCTCTTTGGAGAGGTCGATCACCGGCAGACACAGGGCATGGGCAATCGCACGCAGCGCGTCCAGTTCTGTGGCGTAACCGAACTCACGACAGACACCCGCCAGACCTTCGCTGAGAAATACCTGGCGGCTTTCGTCCAGCTGACTGAGATGCAGGCGACGAGGAACATCGCGAACCGTCGCAGGACGCTCTATCAGAGAACTCATGGCAGGATTCCGAACAGTGCCAAACCCAGGCGATAAACCCTTGGTGCCCTGACAAAGTCGCAGGCAGAACGGTTGCAGGCCGGGGATTTGAGGAGGGGGTCTTTGCCAGACCATCAGGCAGGCAAAAACCGTGAGGCGGGAGATACAGGCGGGACCAACGGAGCCAATCTGCAGCCCGAAGGCGATACAAACCCCTCCGTTTAACCCAAACACGGAGGAGGTTCAAGAGGAATCTTTGGAAACATGGGGTGAAGTTGGCGATTACGAAGGATGAGATCGTAACTCAGGCCTGATTTCCTCACTTCTGCAAAACATCCCCGAGAATCTCCATGACCCGACGCGAATTGGTCCGTCGCAGCGGCAGCAGTCGCACACTGCGGGCACGCGAGGACTGAGAACTTGAATCCAGCTGCCGAATCAGCTCAGATATCTCCTCAATCAGATTCTGCGGCGCTTTCAGCACCAGAGAATTCGTCTCCCGCTGCACCTCCACTGTGAGCAGCGGTGAGGACGACTGTGCATTGATCTGACGCAGCACACTGGCCACAGAACTGTCAATCCCCGCCGGTATCTCAATCGCCCGACGACTGCCCCCCGCACTCAGCTCCGTTCGATACACCCCCTGAATCACATCTTCAATCTCTTCAGCATCTGCGTTTCGCACCTCAATCACCTCAGTCCGAAACACTCGCCCCGAATCCGGCAGCTTCTCTGTGTCCAGAATCTCCAGCAACTGCTCAATTCGATCCCGGTCAGTCCTTGCCCCGTACACAATTAGCGCGTTCAATCGTGTTTCCGGCACAATCACCACCGAACCAAATGCCAGCAACCCCGCGCGACTGGTGTAGACTGACTCCAGCGTTTCCGAGACGTCTTCGGCACCCGCGTTCCTGAGTTGATACACCGAAAAATCCCGATTCCGCTGACTCACCGATCGCGAAAATGCGGTGCGCATGAGCGTTTCCAGCTGGTCCAGCGCGGCCCGGTCCTCCGACGCGATCGTAATCCGATCCACTCCCGGAATCACCACAACAGCCGGCGGCTCGTCGCTGACGGCCGGGCTGAGGCCGGGACTGACGGCAGGCACAGAATACGGCTGCTCCGCGTTTGCCGTGGCCGAGCTTTCAATTGCTGAATTCCCTGCAGCCGCAGCTGAATTCACAATCGTGCCCGCATTTTCCGCTTCAGACGGCGGATCGCACTTTGTGTCGTCCGCCCCTTCCGCTGGCTGCGGCTGCGCGGGCTGTGGCGGAACTGGCGCTTCGGGGGGCGATGGTTGCAGGACTCGCAGAGGATTTCGGCGGATTCGAGGCCACAAGTCCTGAATGCGTCGCACCGCGCCGTCAACATCACCGTTCAATGGAATGACGCGGACATTTCCCTGACCGGTACCAGCACCCTGGCTGCCCGCGCTGTCAGCTGAATCCTGCGACACTCCAGGTTCTCCCATTTTCTGCAGCAGCAGCCGAATGTCCTGCAATTGCTTTCTGGTCCCGCGCAAAAGCAATTGCTGCGAATCCTCATCCGCCTGAATCGTCGGGTAATCACCGCTTCTGGCGAAGCCATCACCATAAAGACTTTCAATGGCATTCTGCGCGGCGTCGGCACTGAGCACGCGGAGGGGGATCACGTCGACTTCCTTCGAGTCGCTCTGCTGCAGACGTTCCATCACGCCTTTCACAGCCAGCTGACCAGCCGCAGTTGTCGAGATCACCAGCTGCTGTGTTGTTTTTTCCCATGAAATCATGGCTGCTGGATCCAGCGACTGCAGGACGTCACGTACGACATTTTCAGCCGTGTCTCCGTTCACTCCCGGCAGAGCATAGATTTCCACCTGCCGTGGCTCTGCGTCAGCCGGAGGTTCCAGTTCTGAAACCAGTTTCCCGATGATCGCATGCTGCTCCGGTCTGGCGACTGCAATGAGTGCCCGCGCCTGTTCGTCCACGGAAATCCGAACATTGTCCGTGCGACTGAAGAGCGACTGCAGTGCCAGTTGGAGTGCTGTGCCGTCGGAATTTCGCAGCCGATATGTCCGTGGCTCCGGTGTTGCTCCGGCCGCCTTTCGCACCATCATCTGCTGGACCACGCGTTCCACAGTCTGGTGCTGTTCGGCTGTCGCGGTGGCCACAAGCACCTCCTGGGATGTGTCTGTGACGAACACAGCATCCGGATAAAGCTTTTCAAGGACTTCCTGAGCTTCGTCCGCTTCATAGGGCCGCAGCCAGTAGCTGCGTGTGTCAAGGCCGCTGTCGCCGCCGGCCTTGCCAAGCAGCTGCTGCACCTTTTCGCGCACGGTCGTCATCTCTTCTGCCGGGGCACTCACAAACAACTGCCGACCGATGCGATCGGCAGTCACAGTGACCGAAGCCGGGAGTACTGACTGGAGTGCCTGCTGAGCTGCCAGTCCATCCATCGTTCCCAATCGAAAGACCGCCAGTTCCTTTGGTTCAGCTGCGGCAGGAGCCTGATCCAGCTGTTCGATGAGTTTACGAATCTCGGCATGCTGGTCTTCTCGTGCGACCACCACCAGGCGACCAGTGCGGCTGTCACCTGTAATGCGGATGCCGTCGAATCGCGTGTACAGGGACTGCAGCAGAGTCTGCACGTCCACGGTGCCAGCATTCTTCAGTTCGTAGATCTGTGGCTGTGCAGCAGGACCGTCCAGCCCCCTGCCTTTCAGTTCTTCTGTAATCTTCTGGATCGTGACGTGCTGTTCCGGAGTGGCTGTGGCGATCAGCAGTTTGCGATCGGCGTCGATGAACAGCCTTGCGTCCGGATACATGGCCTGCAGAGCTTCCTGAGCCTCATCGGCGTTGGGAGCGCCGACGAAATAGGTGCGAGTTTCACGCCCCGGACCACTGAGCCCCTCGGTGATCTGCTGCAGCATGCGGCTGATTTCCTGTTGCTTTTGAGCAGGTGCGCGGACGAATAACTGGCGACCGCCAGCGTCCGCCGTGACCTGCACCGTCGCGTCCACCAGCGGCTGCAGCACCTGCAGCACGGCTGATGGTGTGCTGCCTTTTAATGGGTATACCTGCAATTCCATTGCCGGGGCTGTATTTGGAGGAGCCAATTGTTTGAGCACTTCATCCACCAGCTGATGATCCCGCTGAGACGCATTGACGAGCAGTCTCCGGCCAGGCTCGTCCCCGGTGAGTGTGGCTTTGGGTGCCAGCGGAGTGAGCGTGGCCACCGCCACGGCCGCCGTCAGCCCCGGCGGCAGCGGATGACTTTGCAGGCTGCGGTTGCGTTCTTCTTCGGGCAACTGGAGCTCCTGCAGGAGCGTTTGCACGCGCTGCTGATCAGGTTCTGCTGCCGTCACCAGCAACCGACGATTGACAGCGTCCACCGTGACCGTCGCCTTTGGCACCTGAACTGAAAGCAACTGCGCGGCGCTGGTGACATCGACGCCGTCCGTCGCATGGATCCGAAACAACTTCTCTGAAGGCTGCCCCAGCAGAGACTTCAGCACCAGACTGATCTGCTCATGCTCAGCCGCCGCCGCCATCACCAGCAATCGCTCGCCTGCAGGATCCGGCACCACCTGAGCTCTGGGCACGGTGGTTGCCAGCAGCGTTACGGCCTGCGTCGACTGCGCGGAAGACACCGGATAGACCTGCAGCGTCCGCTCCGCAAGCACGTTGCCTGCCTGCGTATCCAGCTGCTGGATCAGGTCCCGCACAGACTGCTGGTCCGCTGCAGTCCCATACACCACCACCCCACGTCCGGTGGAATTCAGGGTGACGCGGGCTGAGGGCGTCAGGCTGGCGAGGATTGTCAGAATGGCTGTCGGCTCGACGTGCTGCAACGAATGACTGACCACCGTTCGCAGACCGCCCTGAGGCTGTTCAGCGAGCAGTTGCTGGAGCGATTCACTGACTTTCTGCTGATCGGCGGCCGACGCCCAGACCACCAGCCGACCAGATCCCGCATCAATCCGGAACTGTCCATCCGGGGCGATCAGTTTGAGCGTTGCGAGGAATTGATCAGGATCGACCACGGCCGCCGGGTAAAGCTTGAGCTGGGGTTGCTGATCCGGTCCCTGATTGTCCTCCAGCTGCTGCAGAATGGTACGTGCCTTCGCCTGTTCGAAGGGAACGGCATTCACGGAAATCTGCCGGGCTTTTGCGTCCACCACCACCGTGCCCGCGACGATCTGTTTGAGCACTGCGGCGGCCTGTTCCGGATTGGCGTGATTCAGTGGATAGACGATCAGCTCGGGAGGACCGCTGGCGGCCGCTGCTGATGCCGGAATTCGGCTGAGCACTGTTTCCAGCAATCGCAGGTTGGCCACCGTGTCAGACACCATCAGCTGCGAAGTCTGCGGCAGGGGCTTGACCTTGCCCCAGGTTCCCAGCAGGGGCTGAACCTCAGTGACAACGGCATCCGGCAAGCGATTCTGTAAGGGAAACAGGACAGTCACAAATTCAAATCGCCCGCGGGTGGCAAGTTCAGCCGGCTCAATTCGCGGAATGGCACCTTCAGGCAGTCCCGATTTCAGGTCCAGACACATCAGCATGCGTTCACGGCGAACGAGTGTAAAGCCCTTCGTCAGCAGCCATCCATTCAGCAGGTCGATGGCTGCGGTTGTGGTGTAGTCCTTTGAATCTGAATAGCTGAACACACCGGGAGGCGGCGTCTCCATGACAAGCGACAAATCTGCTTCGCGGGCGACCCATTCCAGCACTTCAGGCCACTTCTGAGAGCGAAAGTTGAACCGCAGTTGTTTCTCACTGAACAATGCCGCGAACAGTCGCAGCTGGTCTTCAGTGAGCAGACTGCGAAAGGCCGCATCGGATTGCTGAAGTGCAGCCGTGCGACCGGCTTCATCGGTGGCCGCCGTAATGGCCGCCTGACGCTGCTCCAGCAGCGTGCGCATCTGAGCAGACTGATTGGCCGACAGATTCAAAGCGGCTGCGATTCCCGGATCGGCGAGGCGTGCGAAATCCACAGCTGGAGTGGCCGGAGTCGTCGCTGTCTCCGCTGCCGGGCTGGCCGCTGTGGCTGCTGGGGGTGGGGCAGTGGGCTGCTGCGTTTGAGCAGAGCAGTGACCGCTGCAGACGCCTGTCAGCAGCACACTCCACGACACAAGCCGCATTAAGGACAGGGATTGCATGCTTACGCTTCTTTTGTGCTGGGAATTCAGGTGGGAATGCGGGGAGGGAGGAATATCGGAGGGGCACGGCAGTTCCATGCGACGCGGCTGGCTGTTGAAATGGAGAAAATAGCCTGCGCCGGTGAGCTGCGGTGGATTGGAGTAGTTTAACCGGTCAGGGGACGATTGCCACACAAATCCGAGGGGAGACGGATTTCAGAATCCCGGGTGCTCCGGTTATCACAGATGGCTTCACACGATGCTGCGCGGCGGGGGACTGGAGGGGTTAGATCCAATTTGCAGATTTTGCCGATTCAACCAGGGACGCACGCGAAGTTGCCGGTCGCTTCCGTGAAACCGGCAGGTTTCTACATCCCCGGTTACCCTGCGCAACGCCGGGAATCGCGAATGCCCGGGCGAACGCCATGCCTAACCTAGCCTGCCGGACGCCCCTTGAGATAAGTTCAACACCCTGCCCCCGCTCGATGCTCTCCCGAGCCCCTCTCTGCACGCCTCCTGCCTGGATCCGGAAGTCCTCCCATGCCCTCCCCTCGCCTGCGATTGCTGCCACTGCTGCTGCTCTGGCTGGCCACAAGCATGCTGCTGCTGCCCCAGCTGCAAGCCCTCATTGCGGCTCAGGACAACACTCGCTCTCGCACGCAGACCTATTCTGTTGTCCCGGGACGGGCGGAAGAGGCCCGCAGGATGCTCCTGGAACTTGCCGGCGAATCTGCTGCGAACGCCAGCGTCATCGCCGACGAAGAAATCAACGAACTTCGCATCTCGGGCCCCCCGCAGCTCCACGCTCTCGCCACACAACTCCTGCAGCAGCTCTCAGGCGACGAGGGCGAGCCTGCTCCGAAACCTGCCGTGAAACGGTCCTCCGGAAATTCCGCGCGCACCGTGATGCTGCAGTCTCTCAGCACCGAAGAAGTCGCCGAATCGCTCACCGCCGTCCTTGGCAGTCGACTTCAGCAGGTTGGCAGCCAGCTTGTGCTGCAGCACAGCCGCAGTCGTCGCGCGAGCCTGCTGCTGTCCCCCCGCAACAACTCTGTCACCATCAGCGGTGACCCTCAGCTCAGCGAACAGCTCAACCGACTGCTGGTGCAGCTTGATGCCGCCAGAGACTCCGAAGTTTCCGACACCATTCATTTCGTCAATCTTTCCCGGATGGAACCCGAAGTCGTCCAGCGGGCTGTGAAGCTCTGGCAGCAGGCTGCTGCACAGCAACAGCAGACAGACCGTGGCCTTCGCAACACCAATCGGAAATCACCAGGCAACAAGCCAGCTGATGACGCAGTGGACAAACCTGAGTGGCCGGATCAGGGGAGCACCCGTGGCGGTCGCCGTCCACTGCAAATGGCCTCCTTCAAACAACAAAATCCAGCCACCGAACCTGTGCCTCAGGACCCGCCCGCCAACGACGCGGCCGGACGCGATCCGCTGCGGCGACCATCCGGGGACGTTGATGTTGAGGCGCTCCCGGATCTGGATGTGATGATCCTGCGTGGTCGCGACCCCGACGTCGAAGAGCTCTCACGCATCATTCAGGAAATCGAACGACTCAGTGCCGAAACCACACCGGAGATTGAAGTTGTCTACCTGCAGCACGTGCGCGGCGAAAACCTGAATGAACTCATCGACGATGTGCTGGAGGATCTCACGGGCCCGCTGCAGGGTCGCGTTGTCATCACTCCGCTTGTGAAACCCAACGCACTGCTGCTGGTCGGCTGGGGCGAAGCCGTCAAAGCCGCCAAAACACTCGCCCTGCGCCTCGACGAAGCTGTTGCTCCAGAAACTCAGCTGGAGGTCTTTCGACTCAGACACGCAGCAGCAGCCAGCATGGAGGCCACCATCACCGAATTCCTCGATAACCGTGGCGGTCTTGGAGCGGATGTGACGGTCACCGCTGACAACCGCACCAATTCACTCCTCGTCAACGCCGCACCACGGGACCTTGCCGAAGTCCGCCTGCTGATTGAACAGCTGGATGTTGACAGCAGCGAATCCGTCAACCAGATTCGCATCGTGGTCCTGAAGAATGCACTCGCCGTCGACGTCTCCACCACAGTCACTGCCGCGCTGCTGGCTGCGCGCGGGGGCGGAGCGGGCACAGGAGCGGCCGCGGCCACAGGAGCCCGCAATGCCGCACTCGAACTGCTCCTCACTCAGCCCGATGGCAGTCAGCTGGCCGCCTCCGGTATGCTTGAAGATGTCCGCATCACAGCCGACGCCCGCACCAATCGACTGTTCCTGACCGGCCCCCCTGCCAGTCTCGACCTGCTCGAAGAACTCATCCGCACCCTCGACGAAACTCCGGCTGCCGCCGCCCAGATCAAAGTCTTTCAGGTTACCAACGGGGATGCGAGCGAACTTGTGCAGGTGCTGCGATCCCTGTTTCCCGAAGCCGGTGTTTCCACAGTGCCGCAGCTGGCTTCGGCAGCAGGCGAAACGGCCCTCGTGCCCGTGCGATTCTCTGTCGACATCCGCACCAACAGCATCATCGCCACCGGCAGCTCGGGCGATCTGAAGATCATCGAAGTTCTGCTGCTCAGACTCGACGAAGCCGGTACTCAGGAACGTATCAATAAGGTGTTGCGACTGAAGAACTCACCCGCTCTCGACGTCGCTAATGCCGTGAACAATTTCCTGCGCAGTGAACGCACCGTGACACTTGCCGCACCCGGACGACAAAACCCGTTCGCACAGATTGAATCGGAAGTGGTGGTCGTTCCCGAACCCGTCGGCAATGCCCTGATCATCAGCGCCACTCCGCGGTATTTTGATCAGATTCTGGAACTGGTGGAGGGACTTGATGCGCAGCCTCCGCAGGTGATGATTCAGGTGATCCTTGCCGAAGTCGAACTCGATAACCTGCAGGAATTCGGGGTCGAACTGGGCCTGCAGGACTCACTGCTGTTTGATCGCAGTGTGCTTGGCAGCGTGGTGGCACCGGCCACGTCCGAAATGCGGCCCGGTTTCAACTTCAACAATCAGCAACTGGGCAATTCAGGCTCTGCGGCTTCCATGGCCAGCGCAGGCAAAGTTGGTGGCCAGGCTCTGTCCCACTTCAGCCTCGGACGAACCAGCAGCGATACCGAATACGGCGGACTGGTGCTGTCCGCCAGCAGTGAGAACATCAGCGTGCTGCTGCGGGCCATGAATCAGTCACGCACCATGGAAATCCTCAGCCGCCCCCAGATCATGACGCTCGATAATCAGCCCGCCTTCATCCAGGTGGGGGAACGCGTTCCCCGAATCACCGGGACCTCCATCAACCAGGTTGGACAGGTCAACAGCGTAGCCCTCGAAAACGTCGGACTCATCCTTGGAGTCACCCCGCGCATCAGCCCCGAGGGCATGGTTGTGATGGAGATCGATGCCGAAAAATCAGATGTTGGCCCCGAGATCGAAGGGATCCCGGTTTCCGTGTCGAGTCAGGGTGAAGTTATCAGGTCGCCCCGCGTCAACATCACCACTGCTCAAACCACCGTCAGTGCCGCCAGCGGACAAACAATCGTCATCGGCGGGCTGATCACCACGGACAACCGCACGGTCTCGCGTCGCGTGCCGTTTCTCAGCGATATTCCTGTGCTGGGTCACCTCTTTCGGTATGACTCCGGATCCAACAACCGTCGCGAACTGCTGATCATCCTCACACCGCACGTCGTCCGCGGCCCCGAAGAAGCAGAGCTGCTGAAGCAAATGGAAATGTCGCGAATGTCCTGGATCTCCTCCGATATCTTCGACTGGATGAACCCACAAATGCCCATCAGCAGCCGGATCGATGGTGATGATGTGCCGACCGTGTTCCCGGACAGGACTCCCGGGGCCGGCAGTCTTCCCGGCGGTGACAGTCAGCCCGCCGCTGAACCGCCCCGGCCGAACGCTCCCGAATCTCCTCAGCAGACCGCTCCCGCACCGCCGCCAACGCCTGCTCCCGATCAGTCCCGGACAACGACACAGCCTGGCATCAGGGCTGTCATTCCGGAGTGGAAGATTGAAACGCAGACCGCCGAAGATCCGGTCTCACCGGTTCGCCGGCTGTCGTGGCAGAAATCACCAACCACTCCCGTGAAACCGGCAACCCGCTCCCTCAAGACCCCGAAACGTCGCTCCCCGTGAACCGCCGCCACTCGAAACAATCAACCTGCCGACTGGTGATCCTGGCCTGCGTCTGCATGGCCGTCTGCAGCCTGCCGGGCTGCGCACTGACCAACAGCGCGACCATGGCAAAACTGCTCAATCGCGAACCGGAGTTTCAAACTCCACGGCAAATGGTGCCCGTCTGGTCAGACACAGTCCTGCACCAGTCCGGCGAACCTGCCACACGCGGTGTGGGTGGACGAATCATGTTTTATGGAGTCGACAAACATAAGGCCGTCCGGCCACAGGGCACGCTGGTTGTCTATGCCTGGGATGACAGTCAGGGCATGCAGGAACGCAGCCCCGATCGCAAATTCGTCTTCCCCGCGGAAGATCTCCCGCGACACTACAGCCAGTCTCGACTGGGACATTCCTACAGCTTCTGGCTGCCATGGGACGCGGCCGGCGGTCAGCTCACTCACCTGACACTGATTACACGCTTCATCAGTACCGATGGTGCTGAGCTGACGTCTGCACCCGCCCACGTGGTGCTTCCGGGACCTGGTGATGGCATCCCCTTCTACCAGTCTCTGGCGAAGGCGCGGCGGCTGCAGACATACGAGAGCGGGCAGTCAGGCGCTGAAGACCTGCAGGACGCCGCGGAACCGGCTGCGGACGACTCTGCCGAACCACCTCGAACTCGTGGACATGTGCCAGGTCCCCGAGCCGCACAGCGACAAACTCTGGTGATTCCGGTGAACCCTGAGTTCCTGACGCGACAGACAGGTACTTTTGCGGAACAGAGTCTGACTGAGTTTCCCCCGATGCCCCCAACACCCCCGCAGAACGCTCCTCTGCCCATCAGCGATCGCGCGGTGACACCCGCGGCTTATGAGACGGAAGCGGAGCATTCGGATCAATCGTCAGCTGGTTCTGCACCGACTGAATCCCCGGTTCCAAAAGCAGGAGCAGTTCGATCTTTCTCCGATCCTCGGCGGACCGCACCGCTCCGCGGACAGTGGCCGACCGCGCTTCCGGCGACACCTCGACAAACATTCCGGCGGTCTGCAGATACTCCGTGACGGATCGTGACACCCTGGCTGACGGACGTGGTTGATTGCTTCCCGAGATTCCTGTCAGATCGGCCGCTGGTGTGAGTCGTTCCGGGTAGAGTCCGGTGGGCCGCAGAATTCTGGGGCGATTTACGGGTGGCCGTGCTTCGGTCAGGCCCACCGCGGAACTCACAGCGGACTGTGCGGCGCCTTCCCGCCCGACAAAATCCGTGGCCGATTCCGCCGCGGTGGATCGGCCAACAAACTCGCCCCCCTGACGCTCGTCGCGAAGAAATCTTTGCGGAACCGCGGCCTGTGACGGCGTGCCCGCCAGACCGGCTGCGGATCCGCCCGCTCCGGACGTGGTCCGTCCCGCCTGCCGCTCAGTGCGGTTACTGATCGACCCTCCCAGCACTCGCTGGCCAAACAAACCCTGCGCTGCACAGTCCGCTGATGTCAGCAGCAGGACCATGATGACGCACACAACACCCGTCAGTGATGCCCCGGAAAATCTGTGATTCTGCACCACACTCTGCCCCCTGATCAGCCCGATAGTGAGTCTCTGCCTGGAATATTCGGCCCATTTGCCCCAGAATCCGCATGCGAACCGCTGGATTTCTCTGGATTTTGTGCTGCCAGCGGCCTCACCTGAGTTCCTCAGTCAGAACGCCTGCAGATAGCCTCGAACACCATCCAGTACCATCTGCACCGCCATCATCACCAGCAGCAGGATGACCTGGAACATTCCCCACTGATTGCCGTCAAACATCGACAAATCTCCCGCATCGTCCCGCAGCCACGAAATGCATCGTCGACCAGGCAGTCTCCATTGGTTCGGCTTGATTCTGCGAACCTCCGCCGGGGCTGTCAGGACGTGCGGGGAGAGTGCGTAAAGGTACACAGACCGGTGCATGGCACCTGCTCAGGAAAATCGAGCTGCGACCGTGAGTGATCCCGACGCCACAACTCGAATCTACAAACAATTTTCCGCGTTAAGGTGCCATGCACCTTTGGGTCGTCATTTCGTCCTGTGAGGGCAGCTCCTGGATTCGCTCCTGCAACGGGCCGTGTGGGGGCATACGATTCATGTGCCAGGGTCGCGTTGGCGGAGTGGCCGGAACATGGCAGGGACCTGGCAGGAGCTGCCCTGACAGGGCAACTGGGCTCAGAGAACGCAAAACCTCGCATTTCATGCCAGGCTGATGCAGCTGGCCTTTCAGGCCGGAAACGCTGCTGCAATCACAGGGCTGCGGACGCAGCTACGCCGCAAGCGATGGCGTCACGGTGAGTTGACGCCACATCAGGTGCAGAACGCGGGCATTTGGCAGCGCCTGTTCAGCTCGGAGGCTGACCGCAGATCCCTTCGGGCCGGGAGTGCGAGGCTGCTGTGCGATCGGCAGAAGCAGCCGAAAAACCCGCTGCATCGCCTCGTTTCCCTGTTTTCACACTTGAGAAAACCAATGGATACCCAGTAAAATCCTAGGCGGTTTCCCGGAGGTATCAGATTCCGTTGCGATGGTTCAGTTCTGGATTGGGGATTGAAAATGGGGGCACCGAAGGTCTCTGCCGACGTTTCCCAGCAGGCCGGGTCGGCGATTTCCGCCACAACTGAGACGATTGTATCGGTGCCGTCATCACAGACGGTCGGGGAGGCTCTGGAAACATCCAGTGATTTGTCCGCTGGCAGAGGCAGCAACACACTGCAGACAGTGGTCGAGGGGTCACTGGAAACTGCGGATGTCGGTACAGCGGATGGAATATCGGTTCACGGCGTGGCAGGTTCTGCCGCGCTCGACGGCACGGTCATCGGCAACGGACCGGAGCTTGAGGATTTTGTGGAGACGATCAATCATACTCAGAGATCTGCAGCGGGATCCGAAGCCGGTGCTGTGGGCAAAGTGATTGGCGACTACGAGGTTTTGCAGGAACTTGGCCGTGGCGGGATGGGCGTGGTCTATAAGGCCCGTCATCGCATCCTGAAACGCACTGTGGCGTTGAAGATGATCCTTGCGGGAAGCCACAGCACCGGGGCCGCTCTGCAGCGATTTCTGGCTGAAGCGCGGGCAGTGGCGCACCTGCAGCATCCCGGCATCGTACAGATTTTCGACATGGGCCAGCACGACGGTCTGCCATGGTTTTCGCTGGAGTTTGTTGACGGGCCCGACCTCCAGAAATCGCTGAACGGAAAACCTCGCGACGCGCGTGCAGCGGCAGCGATCGTGGAGACCATCTGCCGCACCATGCAGTACGCGCACGCGCACGGCATTCTGCATCGGGACCTCAAACCTGCCAACATCCTGATCGACTCTGCCGGAAATCCCAAGGTGACTGACTTTGGCCTTGCCAAGGAAGTCGACAGCGAGAATTCGGCGGCGACGCGTGACGGCACGATTATGGGTAGCCCCAGCTACATGCCGCCTGAACAGGCGCGGGGGCAGATTGCGGCCGTAACCGCCAAATCGGACCAGTATTCCATGGGGGCGGTGCTCTATCAGATGCTGACGGCCCGCCCCCCGTTTATCACTGACCGCCCGCTTGAAACCGTCATGCAGGTGATCAACAACGAACCTGTTGCCCCCCGTCAGCTCCAGCCTGCCATTCCTGTCGATCTGGAAACCATCTGCCTGAAGTCGCTGCAGAAGGACCCTGCACAGCGTTACGACAGCTGCGAAGCGATGGCAGATGACCTGCGGCGATTCCTGAATGGTGAACCCATTCTGGCTCGCCCCGTCGGTCGACTGCAGCAGTTGTATCGCTGGTGCCGGAGGAATCCCAAAATTGCCATACCGTCAGCTGCGGCCGGTCTGTCGATCTGTCTGACTGCAGTGATTGCGTCGTGGGCGTGGGCTGCCACGTCCGCTCAGGCACGGCAGATCGCTGACGAAAAGAAAAATGTTGAAGTGCAGCGTGACGAGGCTGACCGGCAACGGGCGATTGCCAATCAGCAGCAGCAACTTGCCGAGGAAAAGGAAGAGCTTGCCCGCAGGCAGGCGCTGCTGGCCCTGCGAAACATTCAGTTCGTGCTGACACAAACGGACACCGCCCTCAAACAGCGTCCCGGGATGAATGATCTGCGTATCGCCATTCTGGAAGCCGTTTCGAAAAAGTGGCACGAGCTGGACATAGAGCTGACCGGGGGCATTCGTGGTGAAGCCATTCCCACTCTGATGGTTCTTCGCCAGCAAATCGCTGTCTCCCTGTACGAGCTCGATCAGCTCGCGAATGCGAACGCCGAATTCTCTTCGCTGTATAGTCTGAGTGCTGAGCGACTGGCCACGAAGGGACGCAATGATTCCGCACGCACCAATCGTGCGAAAATCGCTCTGCTCTGGGCGCCCGTTAAGAGCCGTCTCGAAAGCAACCCCGCTGCCGCTCTCAGCCTGTTCTCTGAGGCGGAAACGCTGGTCCGCGAATGTCTCAGCGATCCACGCCCCGAACCCGGCAGTCCGCCACCCGAAGACATCCGCGAACTCCTCGCCGCCATCCTGCAGAACAAAGGCGTCGAACTGCTGCGTCAGGGACGGCTGAAGGAAACGGAAGCCTGTTTTACTGAGGGCCTTGGGCTGATGGCGAATGTGCTTGACTCGATTCGTTCGGCACCAGGCTTCGAAAAACTGACAGCGGACGAAAAGGACACGCGCACTGCAGCACGGCAGATCAGTCATGACAAGGCCGCTGTCGGGCTGGCGTACCTGAACATGAGGCTCGGCAAAATTGAACAGTCCATTGCCAACTACGACGCCGCAATCGCTGCTCGACGCGAAATCTTTGAACGCCGCAAAACCATGACCCCGCTCCGGCTGGAACTGGCCGGCTATCTCGGGACCTGCGCCCAGTCACTCCTCTGGATCGGAAAACTCGACACCGCCTCCACCAATGCTCAGGAGAGCATCGATCACTTCGAGGAACTCCATAAATTAGACCCGGAGAAAGCGGAGTATAAACGGCAACTAACCACGGCGCTCTATCGTCTGGCGACCATCCGGGACCTGCAGGGCCACAAGGAGGAATCGGCCAGCCTGTTTGAACGCAGCCGCGCTCTCCGACAGGAACTTGCCACACAGTCCCCGGACGAGAAAAACAAAACCAACCTCATGCTCGCACTCGCCCGCTGCGGAAAAACGGAAGACGCCCTGAAGTTGACCGATGAACTGACGGCCCTTGAAACGACAAACGGCGAACGTCATCTGGAATGCGCCCGCGCACTCGCCCAGCTCGCCAACGTCGCGAGTGACGATGCCAGGCCCCAAATCATCGAACGCGCACTTACAGCACTTGAACGCGCTGCCAGTGAAGGCTACTCCGATCCCTTCCGAGTCCGTTCTGAACCCGACCTTGCTCCGCTCCGCGAGCAGCCTCGATTTCTCGCCGTTGTCGCCACACTTGATGCGCCGAAATAAACGCCCTGAGCAGGATCGGCGGGCAGGTCCAACGGCAGTCATGACTGGAACAGTTCCCGGGTGCATTCGTCGCATTTCTGATGCGTCCCGCAACGACTGTCCTGGCACCGATACACATCTGCGCGCGTGACTTCGGCACCTGCTGTCACAGCGGCCGTTGTTGTGGATTTCCCATATCTGCCGTGGTATTATCCTCACAGGTGAGGACCAGGAGGGGCACCTGCGCCTGACCTTTTAAGCCTGTTTAATAAGGGGATCCGGAAATGCTTTCTCACATGCCGCAGCTGCCTCGCATTCGGCGCTTTCTGAAATCCCTTCGCTCACTGGTCGCCATCCCCCGCAGATCTTCGCCGGGACTCTCCGGACATGTGCGATTCTCCGGAAAAATCCGGTCTGCAGCAAACGCTCGCTCGGCTGAATCGCTTGAACCGCGACTGCTGCTGACGTTGAACGTCACCTTGTCGTCCGGCAGTCTGGTGGTTTTGGAATCGTCTCCTGGAGTGGACGACCTGACGATTGGCTTTGACAGTGCCACCCAGGAGTTCACCTTCCACGATCCAAACGCAATTCTGTCCACCAACATCAACTCCGCCTCTGGGAATGGCAGCAACACCATCCGCGTGCCCACCAGCAATGTGGCTGTCGATTCAATCGTGGTACTGGTTGGTGAAGGTGCTGACACAGTCACCGTCGCCTCCAGCTTTGCTCCGGGCTCATCGCGGTCATTCGTGATCGATACGGGTGCCAGCAGCGACGTTGTCCGCTGGAACTCGCCTTCAACCATGGCATCCATCACGGTGTTTGCCGAAGTTACTGAAACAGAAGTCACGACCGTAAGATCCACAACCAGTCAGACATGGCACACAAGGCTCTCCCTGCTGTCCGCTCTTGAGCTGCAGGGAAGTGGCATCAGTCTGCATGACGTGCAGGCAGGTAACAGTCATTTCGCCGTCACTGATGCAGGTGCTTTCACTCTCTCAGGCAAGCTGACCGCATCAAACAACGCCGCGATCTTGATTACCGGCAGGAATGGGATCACGGTCGCGTCCGGCAGTCAGATCTCCACTGATCAGGGTTCCATCACCCTCAAAGCGCCGCTGCAGCACGGCACTGCGGGAAACGTTCCAGGCATCAGCATCGTGGATTCGACGGTCAGGACTACCGGCGGCAGCATCACGCTGGCAGCCGAGACAACTGAATCCGCATCTGACAACGCGGCCGTGCATCTCCAGGGGGCTCAACTGGAAAACAGCGGCAACGGCGTGATCCTGATTCATGGTACAGCCGCCCAAAACGCAGCGGCCCCGGGCCTGCGAATACTCAATGGAGCTCAGCGCAGCTCACTGATCACCCACAACGGACAGCTCAGTCTCACAGGCATCAGTGGTTCGTCGGGCAGCTATGTCGGTACCTCACTCGCAGGAGCGCTCATTCGCAGTACCGGCAGTGGCCAAATCACACTTTCCGGAGAATCTCGCAGCAGCGAAACCGGAATGCTCATCGATAACGGCTGCGATATTGAAGCCAATGGCACCGGTTCAGTCAGTCTGGGCGGGGTTGGAACCACGGAACCGCAGGCGACCATCACGTTTGACGGGCTGAGCGGCACCAAGGCCTCCCCCTGGCTTGAAAAGGGCCTGCGGTTCGAGAGCGCCAGCGCTTTCGACGGCGGGTTTCCTCACGGGATGGTTGGCAGTACGGCAGCGACTGGATTTGTGGATGTTACCAGCACTGACGGGAAGCCTTTTAACATTTTCTCGATGGATGTGTCTGAAAAGAATGGATCCATTAAGTCCCGAAAGATTCAATTTACGGGGTTCCTTGCCACGGGTGGAACCGTTGAGCAGTCGATCACCACCAACTCAACATTCGGGCGTGAACAAATTCAGCTGAGCGGATTTACAAATCTTTCTAAACTGCGGTTTACATTCGACTCCACAACGTGGGACGACATTAATTTTTCCTACGTCAATGATCGACAGATGGTCATTGGAAATGCCACCATTCGAGCGGCCTCCGGGAACGTGCTGTTCAGCAGCGATCGGATCAGGCTCCGTGGCACTCTGACAGCAGACATCGGTGGTTCAGTCAACTGGTCTTCGGAACTCACCGGACCAGGTTCACTTCGAAAAATCGGCGCTGGCTCACTCACCATCTCCGGAGCCACCAGCTACGCCGGAGGGACTCAGGTCGAAAATGGACTGCTGCAGATCAGTGGCTCAGTCGTCTCTCCAGTGAGCGTCAATAATCAGGGACGGTTGTCCGGCAGTGGTACCCTCCACGCTTCACTGGATGTGCACAGTGGCGGGTTGCTCGAACCCGGTGGCATCCCGGGAATCCTCAGTACGGGACAGCTGGCAATTCAACAAGGCAGCACCCTCAGCCTCGAACTTGGCGGAACGCTGCCAGGCAACACGTCCGGCCATCACGATCAGATCAGTGTCCGCGGTTCAACAACACTTGCGGGCAATCTGTCCCTCACACTCACTGGTGGCTACCAGCCAGCAGCCGGTGACACGCTTGTGCTGATCACAAACGACGGCACAGATGCCATCAGCGGATCGTTCATCGGCCTTGCGGAAAACGCTGAATTCACTCTGGACGGCACAACCTGGAGAATCTCTTACGTCGGAGGCTCCGGTAATGATGCGGTCATCACCTGCATCGGCCAGCAGTTTGAGGTGTCAAATCTGAATGCCAGCGGGAACGGCAGCCTTTATCAGGCAATTCTGAATGCCAACGCCGCTGCGGGGCTGAATGTGATCGTTTTCTCCGTCGCGGGGCTGATCGAAATCGCCACCTCTCACATACTGCCGGTGATTACGGACCCCATCCTGATCGATGGATTTTCGGCACCGGGTTTTGGCAGCAGTCCGGTCATTGAAATCAGCGGTGTCTCCGCAGGTCTGAATTCCGGACTCGTCTTTGGTTCCGGATCGGCCGGTTCCACACTTCGCGGCCTGAGCATCGTGCGATTTGCGAAGGCGGGTGTGGAACTGCAGGCACCAGATGTCAGCGTCGTCGGAAGTTGGATTGGTGTGACTCGCGGCGGCGCTGCTGCTGGAAACGGCACCAGCGGAAGCAGTTCGGCCACAGGTGTGCTGGTCAACGCGGCCAATGCCCGCATTGGCGGCGAACTGGCAGCAGACGCCAATGTCATCAGCGGCAATTTCGGGACTGGCATCATTATCAATGGCGGGAGCAACGCCGTGATTCGAGGCAATCGAATCGGTACCAATGCAGCGGGCACTGCCGCCCTCGCCAACCGGTCTGATGGCATTCTTGTCGCTGATTCCCACGGCGTCACCATCGGCGGCAGCACGGTCGCCGCAAGGAATCTGATCAGCGGCAACGGTGGCAATGGTATCCGCGTGACCGGCTCGCAGTCCGGTGGGCTGAAAGTAGCCGGCAACTTCATCGGCACCAGCCTCATCGGCGCTGCTGCCATCAGAAATGCCGCATTCGGAATCAATGTGGCTGGTGCCCGGAACATCATTCTTGGCACAGACAGCGACGGCATTCACGACGATCTGGAGGGTAACCTGATTTCGGGGAATGATGCCGGCGGAATTCGGATTAGTGCTGAAGGCGGTGCAGCCTATTCCAGCAGTGACTTTCTGGTGATCGCCGGAAATCGGATCGGCACTTCAGCTGATGGCAATTCCAGCGTACGCAACCGGACTGCCGGTATTCTGCTGACAGGCGGAGCTCGTGGCGTGCTGGTCGGAACAAACGGCGACGGCATCGGCGACGAGGCTGAACGCAATCTGATTTCGGGGAATGAGTACTTTGGTGTGCGGATTACCGGCAGTTCAACACAACAGAATACGATCGCCGGAAATCTGATCGGCACCAATGCTGGTGGCACCGCCCGCCTTGGAAACTGGGATGCCGGAATCAGTATTTCCGATGGAGCCCATCACAATCTGATTGGTACGAACAACACCGCCGATGGTCATAACGCAGCCGAAAGCAACTTGATCCTTGGTGATCAGCGGCTGATCTGGATTCACGGTGGTTTCGACAACGTCATTGCCGGCAACAGTCTTGGCGTCAATAAAGCTGGCACGCAACAGTTCTATGCAACCCATGCAATCGTGATTACTGGTGGCAGCCAGCGCAATCGCGTCGGTACGGATGGAGTCGGTGCAAACAACAACCGTGAACGCAACATCATCGCCGGCGATTCGCATGGGCGGATTGTTGTCAGTGACAGCAATACAAATGACAATCGGATTTCCGGCAACTATATCGGGCTCACTCCGAGCGGCACCAGCAGCTTTGGATTTTGTATCCAGGGGATCATCGTCTCTGGTGGTGCCAAACGCACGTTGATCGGCACCGATGGAGACGGCAACGGGGATTTGGACGAACGAAATCTTCTTGTCGGCCACGGCACGGCCATTGAAGTCGCCGGGGAGGGTACATCAGACACTGTGATCGCCGGCAATTACCTCGGCCTCTCCGCCTCGGGTACTGAGAGACTTGGCAATATCACCGCGGTCAACGTTTTCGGTCGCGCTTCAAAGACTCGAATTGGCACCGACGGCAGCAATGATGCATTCAATATCCTTGAACGAAACGTGATTGCCGGAAGTGGAACCGGCCCCGGGATCATGCTCAGCCGCACCACCGATGTGGTGATTGCCGGAAATTATATCGGCCTGAATGCAGCCGGCACTGTCGGCATGTTCACGACGTACGGGATCACTGCCACAGATCATGTGCAGAACCTGCGCATCGGTACCAATGGCGATGGCCGCGCAGATGATCTTGAAGGGAACGTCGTCAGTGGCAATCAGTTCGGAATCCGGATTTCCAACTGGAGCAGCATGGACCTTTCCACAGCGGATCAGGTGATAGCTGGCAGCATTCCTGCCACTTCCCTGACCGGATCCGCGCCACAGGCAGACTTCGTCAGCTCTGCCACGCCGCTCACCGGCAACTGGAACTGGAATCATACTCTGCCCGGGGGTGGAAGTAATCACTTTACATTTCGTACCACGGGAACACTCAATGTAGCCACCGCTGGTCAATACACCTTCGCGCTGACGTCAGAACAGGGCGGTCGTTTGAAAATTAACGGAGCATCGGTTGCCACGGACTTAGGCGAGCACAGTGGCGTCGGCACGGTCTATGCCACGGTAAACCTCACTGCCGGAACACATCAGCTGGAGTGGACGGGGTTCGAGGACCGGGGAGGAGCCGGATTTGAAGTTTCCGTTGCCGTCGGAGCCCGCCAGGGTGGCACGGTTTCCGAAGCTGAAGGCTGGAAGGTGCTCGGAGCTCCGCAGCCTCACGCAGGTATTCGACTGGATGGCGAACTCGCTGTGACCGTCTGGTACATCGATGCCCTGCAAACAAACACAGTGATCGCCGGTAACCGGATTGGCGTCGCCGCTGATGGCCTGACTCGCCTTGCGAATGGTATTGATGGCATCACTGTCGACACCAATGGAACGCGCATCGGCGGCAGTCTGCCGGCTGAGCGGAACATCATTTCCGGCAACGGCGGCGCCGGTCTGGTGATACCCGGCTGGGGACGTGAAAACTCCGGAATTCTGGTTGCCGGAAACTACATCGGCGTCGCAGCTGATGGGCTCACTGATGTCGGCAACAGCGGCCCGGGAGTTGTAGTCCACGCTTCAAATGTCGTGATCGGTGGTCCCCGCACCAGCGACGGGGCCATGGTCAGCGGACCCGGAAACGTCATCAGTGGCAACAAACTGGAAGGTATTCGCATCACGGGCTCTCAAAATCAGGTCTCTGGAAATCGGATCGGAACAAACCGCAGCGGCACCGCTGCACTTCCCAATTCCGGTACCGCCGGCGTTCATGTTCAGAATGCTCAAGGCACGATCATCGGTGCCCGCCTCGATGGTGCGACTGACTCCGCCGATGGCAACCTGATCGCCGGAAACGCCGGGCACGGCATCCTGATCAGCGGTGCCAGTCAGACCGTGGTGGCGGGAAATCGGATCGGTACATCGCAGTCCGGCACCACGGTGCTCCCGAATGGTGGCCATGGTGTTCTGATGAATCAGTCGGCAGAGTTAACGACGATCGGCGGTGGCATCGTCGATGCTCGCAATCTGATCAGCGGTCATTCGCTGTCCGGCATCGCCTTCATTGGCGCAGGTCCACGAAACCGCGTGCAGGGCAATTACATCGGTACGGATGCATCCGGATCGCAGTCGCTCGGCAACGCTTCCAATTTGGCGATTCGCAGTGCTGGTATTCAGATCAGCGATTCCGGCGGCAGCAGTGTGCTGGTTGGAAACAACGGCGACGGCGAGAACGATGCTGGCGAAGGCAATCTGATCAGTGGCAACTTTCAGGCTGGGATTCTGATCGAGGGTACTCAGACAACCTCCGGCGGTCACACGGTCGCCGGCAACCTGATTGGTCTCGTACCCGGTGCCGGTGCTGCTCTCGGAAATCGTGGCCCCGGTGTCTGGATTCGCAACAGCGGCAGCAATCTCATCGGCTCGAATGGTGACAAGGCCAACGATGCCGCAGAGATGAATGTCATCTCCGGAAATCGAAATCCCTCTGCTGCCAGCGCAGCTCAGTATGTTCCCGGTATTCTGATTGAGGATTCGGCTGCCGGTGACGGCCTTGCAGCGTCAGGAAATGTTATTTCCGGCAATGCTGTTGGCACGGATGCACTCGGGCTGCGTCCGTTGCCCAATCAGGGGCATGGGGTGGTGATCAATGCAGCAGCGGAAACTCAAATCGGGCTTCCCGCAACAGGCAATCTGATTCGATTCAACGGTGCAGCCGGAGTCCGGGTGACGGGTTTCGCTGAAAACGGATTGCGAGCCACCAGCACCACGCATCTGCACAGTAACAGCTTTCAAAGCAACAGCGGTCTGCCGGTTGACATTGGCGACGAAGGTCTGACGCTGAATAATGTTGCCGACGGCGCGCCTGATTTCCCCGTTTTTGAATCAGCGTCGATTCAGAATCAGACGATGACGCTCACGGGCTTTGCCCCCGCAGGAAGTGTGATTCAGCTTTACCTGAACGCCGGACGCGCCGGCCAGCAGTTTGGTGACGGAGTCACCCCGCTGCTCAGACTTGTCGAAGGCTCCACTGCTGACCTCGATTCAGGGACTGGCACTTACGGCCCTGTTGTCCGCGGTGTGACCGTATCCGCCACTGCGATGACACAGAGTCGTTTTCGTTTTGAATTTCCGCTGCCGGAGGGAGTCACGGACGGGCTCCTGCTCACCGGTCTGCTCAGTGGTCCGATTTCCGAGTTTTCGCCGCTGATTGCCGCGGGTGAACAGGGCAGTGCCGTGCCCCCGGAGATCACGCTTGAGCTTTCCTCAGCGACGGTGGTGATGAATGAACTTGACACGCTGAATGTCCGGGGTTCCTTTTACGACCCCGATTCCCGGAGCTGGACCGCGACGGTCGACTATGGTGATGGATCCGGCCCCCGGCCGCTGGGCCTGAGTGATGCTCGGGAATTTGAACTGTCACACGTTTACAACAGGCCCGGCACCTGGACTGTGACCGTGCAGGTGATCGATAACGGGCTCGCTGTCGGTACGAGCACATTTCAGGTGGTTGTGGCCAACCTCAATCCGGAAGTGGACTTCAGCACCTTTTCAGTCACCTCTGAAGTCCTCGAAGGCAGCGCCGTGCAACTCAGCGGCAGCTTCACTGACGGACTTGGAGTCCATATTGTTGAGATCTCGTGGGGGGATGGATCCAGCAGTTCCCTGTCGCTGGCCAGTGGAGTGTACGCCTTTTCCACCACCCACGTTTACTCTGATGATTCAAACGCTTCCGGCGCAGCCACGGCCAGAGATGTGTATGCGGTTCAGGTCACGATTCGCGATGAATCCAGCATCACTGGCACCAGCAGTCCTGAAGGTCTGCTGCTGGTCGACGTGGCAAATCAGCAGCCCGTCCCCGGAACCCTGCAGTTCAACGGCTCTGCCGTGGTCTCCGGTGGCACGGTCGTTGTGAATGAGGGCACACCGCTGACGATTACCGGCAGCTTCACCGATCCTGGACTCGTGGACATACACACGGTGCGTCTGGACTGGGGCGACGGCACAAAGTCAGAAACCCGGCTTCCGGCAGGGACTCGACTCTTCAATGGATTGTCCGGCTTTTCACACACCTATGGAAACAATTCCTCAACTGGCTCATGGTTGCTGACACTTGAACTTTTCGACGATGATCAGCCGGCCGAACCCATTCGATTGAACTGGACCGTCACCGTTCAGGACGTCGCCCCGACGGCTGTCGTTGTGAATACTGTGCCCCAGACAACCGGTGAATGGCAGGTCGTGGAGATTTCGGGAACGTTTGTGGATCCTGGAATTCAGGACCGTCACCAGATTCGAGTGATCTGGGGCGATGGCTCACCGGATTCGATCCTCAATACTGTGGCCGGTGTCCGCACCTTCGGCGGTACTGCGTTTCAGCATCGCTACGAAAACAATCGTGCCGACGGGACACCGTGGCCGATTCAGGTCGTCGTCAGCGACCAGGCGGATCCTGCCGCTTCCGCGACCGGCAGCACATCAGTTCTTGTGACCAACCTTGCTCCGTCCATGCGAACGCTCACTGTGCGGCGGGAAGACGGGACGTCCGGGCCTGTGTCTGAAGGTGATTTGGTAAGCGTTTCAGGAAGCTTCACGGATCCGTCGCCGGTTGACAGACATCAGGTGACGATTTCCTGGGGCGATGGCCGGACGTCACTGGCCTCTGTCGATGCCCAGACCAGGACGTTTTCAGCCCGCTATCGTTACAGGGACAATTTCGGGGCCGCTCAGATCACAGCGACGGTTGCTGATGGCCGTTTTTCCGGGAGCACATTTGTCCCCGATGGTGGCAGCGTCACCAGTGCTGCTGTATCGCAGACGGTCACCAATGCCGCGCCGACGGCACGGATCGCCCCACTCCCAGGCTCCACTCCCACAGCAACCCGCATGATCGCTGAAGTGACCGATCCTGGTCTGGATGACATTCCTGTCCTGCAGTATTTATGGGAGATCAATGACGGCGACGGATACGAACCGCTGGCAACCACGGCCAGTGTCGTGTTCGATTCCACTCAGTACGCAACACCACGGATTCGCCTGGTTGTTTCCGATGACGACGGCGGTTCAGATCAGTACCTTGTTGTGGCAGTGTTTGGCACGGATGCGGCCGAAACCATTTCCGTGTCGAATGCTGGTTTCAGCATCACGTCCGGATCCGGAACCAGCCCTGGAAGCAGCACCGGCATCGGCGGTGGAGGTCTCTGGACAAATCAGATTCTGGTGTATGGTTTCGCGGGCAGTGACCTGCTGGATGCGTCGGCCCTGTCGCCGGAATATCGGGCCATTCTTGATGGCGGTCAGCAGCAGGACTATCTGATCGGCGGTTCCGGTGAAGACATTTTCTATCCTCATGATGGGAATGACACTGTCGACGGAGGGGCTGGCTCTGACCGGTTCTTTCTGACCCCGAACAGCACACTGACGGTGATTGATACATCCGGCAACAATATCCTTGACTTCAGCCGGACAGAATTCGGCGACGCATCTGGAATAGTGTTTGACCTCTCTCTGATCCGCAGCACCGGGCTTCCGGACTCAAGTCTCGACACCCAGATTGTTTCCACGGCTGGCGGCACCAGTCACGCGATCGCAGCCTTCGGGAATTTCACTTCGCTTGTCGGCAGTTCGTACGGGGACTCGCTGACCGCGGCCAGTGGCTCCGTCGTCGCCGGCGGCGCTGGGAAGGACCGGCTTTATGTCGGCAGTGGCACAGCAGACGCCGTGATTTCCGGGGGTGCCGATGACGATTTGCTGCTGACCGCCGGCACTGACATATCGAACCTCAGCTTTTCAGGAGACGAGGGCCTGGATCAGCTGATCAACACCGGGACACTTGCAGGACTGGTGTTTGGCGGAGGGGCCGATGATGACATCCTTGAGAACCGTGGCGATATTCCTGGAACGCTGGTCTTCGGCGGTGACGAAGGCCTTGACGTCTTCACGAATACCGGACGTATCGATCGTCTCGTGTTCAGCGGCGGTGCGGATGACGATATTTTTCTGAATAATGGCACGGCCGACACACTCCTGAATTTCGGTGGCGACAACGACCTGCTGCTGGCAGGAGCCGGGGCCATTGGTGAACTCGTCTTCGGCGGTGATTCCGGTGCCGACATCTTTGCGAACCTCGGTTCCATCACAACGCTGACATTCAGTGGCGGTGCGGATGACGATGTGTTTGTGAATGTGGGTGCCACGACAATGTTGAACTTCGGCGGTGATACGGACGTGCTGCTGTCAAATGTGTCCGGCACCGGTACTATCGGTACACTTGTCTTCAGCGGTGACGACGGCAGTGACCTGCTGCGGAACTATGGAAGCGTGCAGAATCTGACGTTCTCGGGCGGTGCGGACGATGACGTTCTTCGCAATGAAGTCGGCGGGGCACTGGGGCAACTGAATTTCGGCGGCGACAGCGGCGCCGACGTTTTGCTCAATTTCGGGTCACTCACAGACCTTTCATTCACGGGCGGTGCGGATGACGATGTGCTGCTGAATGATGCCGCTGGATCGGTGGCCAGTCTTGTCTTCAGCGGCGATGACGGCAGTGACATTCTGCAGAACTTTGGTGTGACCGGGACGCTGACGTTTTCCGGTGGTGCTGACGATGACGTTTTCAGCAATCTCGGATCTGTCAGCAGTCTGTTGTCGTTTGGTGGAGATGACGGAGCGGATCTGCTTAGAAATACCGGCAGCATTGCAAGCCTGTCCTTTGGTGGTGGTGCGGATGACGATGTTCTGTTGAACCTCAGCGGCGGCACCATCACAACGCTCGGATTCGGCGGCGATGACGGCATCGATGTACTGCAGAACACAGGTCATGTGGGAACACTGGTTTTCGCAGGGGGCGCTGATGGAGACAGACTGATTAATGACGCTTCGGCAGTGATTACGACGCTGTTTTATGGTGGCAATTACGAATCAGACGGCGCCGGGGTCTGGATGCCTCGCACGTCAGCCGCCGATGACGCATCGGATCTGCTGCTCAACCTCGGCTCCATCCAGTCTCTCACGTTCCGTGGCGGTGCCGACGATGATACGCTGCTGAACCAAACCAGTGCCGTCATTGGGACATTGAATTTCAGCGGTGACGAGGGGGCCGATGTGCTGCGGAACCTCGGCACCACCACCACCCTCACGTTCGGTGGCGGCGCCGACGATGATACTCTGATCAATACAGGAACAATTGTCGGAACGCTGGTCTTTGGCGGCGATCAGCAACTGGATGCCAGCGGCAACCTCCAGCCAATCTCGGTGCTCAGCGACGACGGCGCCGACAGTCTGCTCAACTACGGAAGCGTTCTCGGCATTGTCTTCAGCGGCGGAGCAGACGACGACATACTGTTGAATTTGCCCGGTGCTTCAGTTGCCGGCAGCCTTGTCTTCACCGGTGACGACGGAGCTGATCTGTTGCGGAATGAAGGCCTTGCCGCATCCCTCGTATTCAATGGCGGGGCCGACGACGACATTTTGATCAACACAGCATCAGGAATCGGTCAGATCTCCTTTGGAGGTGATTCCGGCATCGACACACTGTACAACGAGGGATCTGTCACCACCCTGGTCTTTACGGGCGGCGCCGATGATGACCTGCTCCTGAATACCGGATCCGGGATCGCAACGCTGCGATTTTCAGGTGGTGCCGACGACGACGTGCTGCGGACCAGCGGCAGTTCCATTGCCGAAATCCTGTTCACCGGCGACAGCGGTGCCGACATCCTCCAGAACACCGGTGACTCAATCACTTCACTGCGTTTTGCAGGAGGTGCTGATGACGACGTATTAACGAACAGCGGTACGGCAATCGGAACTCTTGTCTTCGGCGGAGATCTTGACTCGATTTCCGGCTTACCGATCCCGGGAACCAATTCGGGTGCCGATACACTGATCCTGCGTGGCAGCGGCTCCGGGACAGCCAGTGCTGTTGTGATCTTTCAGGGTGACGACGGAGCCGATGCGTTCCTGAGTGCTGCATCGGGATTTGCGTCGATTACCTTCAGTGGCGGGGCGGACGACGATGTGTTGCAGAACACAGCGTCAGCCATTGGCAGTCTGGTGTTTTCAGGCGGCGCAGATGACGACGTTCTGCAGAATTCCGGAAACTCCCTCAACAGTCTGGTGTTCACGGGAGACTCCGGCGCGGATTCCCTGTTTAACTCCGGCACGTCGATCGCTCAGCTGGTTTTCACCGGTGGTGCGGACGACGACACGCTCGTCAATTCCGCTACAGCCCTTTCGGGTCTGGTGTTTACTGGCGACAGTGGATCAGACATCCTCGTAAACACCGGAGCGTCTCTGGCGGGCTTAACCTTCAGTGGTGGAGCAGATGATGACACACTTTTGAACACCGGTGCCCAGTTATCAGGCCTCGTGTTTACTGGTGATGCAGGAAACGATCGTTTCCTGAATCGGTCCACAGCCGTCAACTCCGCTGACCTCAGCTTTGATGGTGGGGCTGGTAATGATGCGCTGCTGAATGACGCAGGTGGAGTGACGGGGCTTGTGTTCGTCGGCGCGGCTGGTGACGATGCTCTGCTCAATGCGGGTGTCAATCTTGCGGGGCTGGTCTTTACCGGAGGTGCTGATGATGATGTGCTGCTGAATCAGTCCACCGGGGCCATTTGGGGGATGACATTTTCCGGTGGCGCGGACAATGATATTCTGCAGAACAGCGGTACTGTCGCGGAACTGGTGTTTGGCGGTGGCGCCGACCAGGATACGCTCGTAAACCTTGGTGTTGTTCAGTCACTGAACTTCATGGGCGACGGAGAGTTGACTGCCAGCGGGCTGCTCGAACCGATTACCGCTGCGGCGGACGATGGCATGGATACTCTGGCAAACTACGGAACGGTGGCGACGTTAACCTTCAGCGGAGGTGCGGACGACGACGTGCTGGTCAATAACGGACCTGTCAGCTCGCTGACATTCTCCGGGGGCGCCGATGACGACACTCTGCAGAACAACGCCGTTGCAGGACTTCTGGTTTTCAATGGCGGAGCAGACGCTGACACGCTGATCAACAATGCGGATGGGGTTTCAAGTCTTGTGTTCAACGGCGATGAAGGCGTTGATTCTCTCGTGAACAATGGCAGTGACCTTGCGTCGCTTGTGTTTCTCGGGGGGGCCGGTGCGGATACTTTGCGGGTGCACGGAACAGGACTTGGCGTCGTGCAGTTCGACGGTGGCACAGATCCTGCTGCCGACACGTTGAACTACAGCGGTTACGGTGCAGCCGGCAGCAGCGTCTCCTTTGTTGGTGGGGCAGGCATTGACGTGCTTGCCTGGCGCGGCGCGGCGGACGAACTCACATTTACGGCCGGAGACGGTGACGACATCGTGCTCCTGAGTGGCAGTGGCCAGCTGACGATTGATTTCGGCGTGGGCAACGACACGGTGTATTTTGTCGGAGCCCCGAACGCCTCAGTGACTCTGGTCGAGACCTATTCAGGGATCCCGGACAACAGCACTGACACTCTGGACTTCAGTTCGTTTACGGCCGGTGGAATTAACCTTGATTTGCGTTCCACCGCCTCTCAGGCCCTGCCTGGCTCACTTTCACTGACGCTCAGTGATGGGCTTGGCTTTGAAAACGTAACCGGTTCTTCCTTCGCGGATACCATTCGTGGCAATGACCGAAACAACCGCCTTCACGGTGCGCAGTACGCCAGCGGATATGGGGCAGTCAATGCCGGGACCCGCGGAGTTGCCCAGTGGGTGCTGTTTGATTTTGACAGCAGAACTGACGCTGCTGCCGGAGAACGCGAATACACCATGGCCGAGAGACTGGCCATCAAATCCCGGGTCGAGAACGTCTACCGCGGTCCCAGCTTCAGTTCTCCGTGGTTTGACGTGCGAGTCGCGTTGAGCCCGGCGGAAATTCCGGCAGATATCACAGACTACGCGGTGATTTTCTTTAACGACACACCGGCCTTCGGCCGTCCAGGGGGATTGGCAAGTGAGATTGATCCCGGAAACCTGAATCTCGGTGGTACTGCCGTTGTGCAGGTGAATGGCCTGCTGGGCGGGGTGATCACGGAAGGTGACCTGGGCGGCGAAGGTGGAGATGCCGGGAGCGACAAGGGGTATCGGCCCGGATTCGGGGATGAACAGATCGGCGCTGACAAACCTGCTGCCACCAGCGAGAACTTCGTGCTGCTGTCTGCCAAGATTGCTGCCCACGAACTGGCGCATCTGATGGGGCTGCGGCACCAGGACAGCTTCGGTCCAATCGGGTTCGGCGTTCACGATCCACCGGGCGTTGACGGCTACAACCCAATCTTCCCCGGTCCAGCCGGCGGTGTCGAGACATTCGACCATTTGCTTGGCACCGGTGCGTCTGTAGGCACAACACGGTTTAATGATTTGCGAGATTTGTTCTTCGGTGAGCGAGAGGCTGCCAAGCTGGCGCTGGCCGGAAGCGATACTTCGCGGACGGTCATCTCGGAATCTGCCCAGGCTCATCGCGAGTCCACGTCGGCTCAACCCGTCTCGCTGGTGACAATGGCAGTGCCAAACAGCCTTGGCAGCGGACTCAATCGAAGCAAAAACCTGAACGTCCAGATGCTCTCAATCCTTGCAGAAATCACGGTAAATCCGGATACCGGCAAGTCCGAGAGCGACTGGTACAGCTTTTCCGGAGCGGCAGGCGATATTTTCAATCTGGATCTTTACAGCAATTCACTCACCCGATTCGGCACCGGCACTGATGACTACATAGATTCCATCGTCCGCATCTGGTACGTCAGTGGCGGTGTGCTGACGCTTGTTCCCTGGTTCTCAGCCACGGCTGTGAATGACGACACCTTCGAGCCGACCGACAGTTCGATTGTGGACCTGCTGCTGCCGGTCACAGGAACTTATTACATCGAGGTCGATACCTTCAAACGCGATCCCGGCAGTTCGGTCTTCGATCCGGTAAATCCTTCCAGCCCCCTGAATCCAGCCAATCCGAACAACATTCTGGACAACCCGGAAGTATTGAAAAGGTTTCTCGATACGCAGCGCGACACAGACGTCGGTCACTATCAGCTCGTCTTCTCGCGATTCTCGGCTGCGAATACAGCCGATGGCACCAACACAATCGTGGGGTATGGCGGTGTCGATTCCATTCAGGGTGGCGTGGACAGTGGATTTTCGCTGAATTCAGGGAATACACACACTTTCAACATCATCGGCACCTCGCGAGGTTCCGGATACAACCACACCGCTGTGACGGGAACCGTAAGTCTTGGCGGTGCTGCGCTGAATGTCAGCTTTTCGACATTCAGCGTGCCGGACGGCAGCGCTTACCTGCTGATCGACAATGACGGTACAGACGACGTGGTGGGCCGATTCGCCAACCTTCCGGACGGTGCGGTCATCTCCACGAATTTTGCGGGGAGTGGTAAGACCGCCCGGATCTCGTACCGCGCCGGTGACGGCAACGATGTGGCGATTATTGTGGACCATAACGCACCGACCGTTCAGATTTCCGGAGGAGTCGCCGCTGAGGTGGAGTTCCGCCTTATGGAAGAGACCCTGCAGATCGTGATCAATGGTTCGGTGCAGACATCCTTCGTTGCGGACGGTATCCGGCAAATGTCAATCAATGGTCAGGCAGGACAGAACGATGTGCTCCGCCTTGATTTCTCCGGTGGCAATGCACCTTTGGTTGACCAGCTTCAGTCACTGACCATTAACCTTGGCGGAGATGCCTCTGATGATCTGATCGTCGATGCAAACGCCAGGAACGTTGTGCTGAACCATACGGGATTGGGCAGCGGAACAGCCGAGGTTGGACCGCTCGCGTTGAACTACGCGGGCCTTGGATCGAATACGCTCTTCGTTGAAAATGCGGACGAGCTGACAATTGCATTCGCGGGCTCGGCAGACAACATCGTTTTCTCTGACCACATCACCGCTGGATACTCGCAAATTTCAGGGACAGGATTCAGCACAACGCAGTTTTCCAGCCCGGCATCAAGTTTGCTGATCAACCTTGGCAGTGGCAGCAACTCCCTGACGATTACAGGTCTGGACAGCAGCTTCAATCCCTCGAACGGCCTGGCCATTCTGGGTGGCAATGGTGACAACACAATCTCCGTGGCGTCGCTCGGTACAAGTTTCACCGGGGCTCTCACAATTTCCGGTGGTGGTGGACAGGACCTCGCAGCATTCACGTCCGACTTCACCGTTTCCAGCCTCGACGTGGATACCGAATCTGCCGAAATTCACGGCGCTTCACTCTCCACAAACGGTGGCAATATCAATCTCGCAGGTGATTTGCTTCTGGCAGGTACCGTCAGCAGTCTGATGTCAGCCGGGGGACAGATCGTGATTGCCGGCACGGTCGACGGCAGCAGTTCGGATACCCAGTCGCTGGTCCTTGATGCGGGAACCTCTGGAACGGTGACGATTTTGAACTCCATAGGTGCAACCGTACCGCTGGAGGTCCTGACGCTCTCAAACAGTAATGGAGCGACGTTGGGTTCGGCGGAAACGGACCTGATTCATGTGAGCACTGCAGTCAACATCCTGAACTCCGCTGCAGGCAGTGACATTGAGTTTTCGGGACGCCTGGTCACTGCTGCCCTGACCGCCTCGGCTGGCCCATTTGATCTCTTCCTTTCCGGAAATCAATCAGAACTCGGCACCACCAGCCTCCTGAATACCGGGATCCTGGCCCTCGGCGATTCAGCAGACGACACGCTGCTTTTTACTGGCCCCCTGACTGCGACGTCTCAATCCGCCATACAGCTGTACGCTCAGATTCACACAGAAGCGTTTTCGGTGACGCTGGGACGCGAGTCTTCGCCTGTTCAGCTTTGGTCAGGAAATGCGTCGATCGATACGACATTTGACGGGAATCCGGCTTTTGCTGACGGAAGTACGATTTCGCTGGGAGGGCCAGTCGAGGGAATGACGACGACCGGCGGTGAGAATCTCGAACTGAATGCTGGCCGTTTGGGGGACATTGCCTTCGCCGGTGACATCGGGGGTTCCCGACGCATCGGCACGCTGCTGGTTGAAAATGCTCGGAATATCACTTTCCCACACATATCCGCCGAACGTCTGGTGCAGGTGACCGGCACCGGCACAACGACGCTGCGGGGTGTCGTGGATACTGACAGCACCAGCTCCACGCACCCAGGCCTGACCACAGACGTCGGCGACATCGACGCGGCAACAGCCGATCCCTCACTACCCAGCATTCCTGAGCCACGTGAGGTGGATCTGGGAGTTGACATCAGAACCGTGCACATCAACGTCGATGCCGCTGTCAACACCCTCGCCGGTGGCGTCTGGCTTCGCGCTACGGCCGGCAGCAGTGGTGTGGTGACGATTAACAACAACGGCATTATCAACTCCGACCTCGATGTGATCCTCGAAGGTAACGCCAGCTCCGGGCCGGCAATTGTCGTCGATGCGGCTGCCTCGTGGCGACTTGGAGCGGCTGGTGAAGATCTCGTGGTCGGCACTCAGCGACGATTCCTCAATACCAGCGATGCTGATGTCGAGTTCCGTGGCAATGTGTCGATGGTTGCCGGGCCCATCCATCAGTATGCAGATATCTTCTTTGTCGATACCGGCAACGGGGCGGGGCATATCACGTTCACAGGCGCGGTTGAGTTGAATTACAGCGACCTGAATGTCCGCTCAGGCGATGGCAACATCAACTTCCGCGGGGCGGTCACCGAAGTGCATCGACTGTTCCTGCAGAACACCGGTGACGGCACACTTGGCGGAGCCAGCGAAACCACGGTCACCTTTGTTGATAACCTCAGCACCGAACTGCTGATCACCGCGTCCGGGGACTACAACGTCGATCTGTTGGGCGAGAGTTCGGTGATCAATCTCAATCGGATCCAGTACTACCTGCCGAGCGGCACGACGTTCCGCAACACGGGGCGTGTGACGCTGGGCAATGAGGACAACGACGTTGTTACGGTCATGTTCGCTCTGTCCACCACTGCAGCATCCGTCACGAACATCGCGGGCACCGTGGGCCTGGGCTACGGCATGTCCGAAACCGCCCAGTCCGGCATCGCGCTCAGCCCGGTGCTGCTCACACCGGCCGGAACGACCGCGCGGAT
>JBEIEK010000011.1:0-38726 GCA_040382995.1 Planctomycetaceae bacterium | reverse complement strand
TCGTAAAGAAACTCGGGCTGCCGCAGCAGGTATGTGATCACCGCTCGCCACGCGCGGACCGTGTAGTGTGGATCCGGAACCGGTCTCTCGAGGCCCTGACGGCAGTGCCACGTTTCCTGTGGCTCGAACCGCTCCTTCGCCGCCGCATCTGCGACCACCCCACTGAACAGCCGAAACGTCCGCTGCACCTCCGCCGAATCCTCGGAGTCCATCCGCCCCAGAATCCTTTGATGCAGCCGCACAATCGCCCTGCGAATCTGCTGATCGCCCGCCTCCGAAGTCCCCGGGACGACCTCCGGCTCAATGTCCGGAAACAGCAGACGCTGCGAAGCTGGACGACTGAAGTCCAGAGCCGTGTGCCGGCAGGCCACATCGTTTGACAGTGTTCGCTGAATCGCGCCCATCGCTCCGCTGGGATCCATGGCCCGTTCGGTGACTTCCTTCGAGTCGATCCCTCCGTACAGCATGGCGGTTTGTTCCTCCAGCCGGTTCCACGGGCTGCCGAAGATTGCCGCAACCTTGCGTTCCAGCTGCTCAGGGGTGAGCAGTCGCACGACGCCGATCTCTGAGAGTTCCGTCAGACGCTCGTCTGTCAGTTCTGCAGACTGCAGTCCGTCCGCCCGATAGAAGTCTGACAGCACCCAGTCACGGATCAGCTGTCGAAAGTTCATGCCCTCCTGCGTGAATCGCCGGGCAATCGTGTCGATGTCGCACTGCTGTCGCTCCCACGCTCGTTGCTTTGCCGCAAAGAGTGGATCGTCGATGTCCTGGGGAGGCTGCAGAGGACGCCGTCCCGTGAGCATCTGCCAGGCGTGACCGGCCATCGTGCGAGCGAAGCGGGGATCGCGGACTGTTCGTTCACCCAACCACTGCAGAGCTCGCCAACGCTCCTCGGGCGGGAGCGATTCGCGTTCAAATCCAGCAGCAAACATGTCGGTGAACCAGCCGTCACGGCGACGCCCGTAAATACTGAAGTTCGCGTCAAACCGCCAATAGTCCTGAAACAGCCCGGCTACCGGATCGAGCGTCTGATGGCACACCACACATTCACCAGCCTGCATCGTGGGGATCGGATAGCGGGCTGTGGCTGCCGCCGCGTCGGAACCCCGCGCCGCCAGTTCCAGAACATCCACGCCAAGAAAATGCAGGTAGTACATCCTTGCTCGCAAACGATTGCGGTTCGTTTCCGTTGTGGGATATCGGCTCAGGTACTGGAATGTGCTTAACACTCCGGCGTGCGGATAAAATCCCGTTGCGGATTCCTGATCCTCTGATTTGTTGCGACCTGCCAGCGCCGGCAGTCGCACCGGCAAAAATTCCAGCGGATCATCCGGATCCTTGAACTGCTCCTTCAGCTGTTCAAAGACGCCATAACCCCGGGCCGAATACGCAGAAACCATGATGTAGTCGGCCGTGAGTATCTCAGAAAACGGGCGATCGTTGCGGACAATGTGCTCAATCAGTCGCAGGGGCTCTTCCAGGAGCGCACGACGGTAGTCATTCGCCAGTTTGTACCCGGCCTGACGGCGTTCCTGCTCGTCTGCGATGTGCGTCAGGTCATGCTGCTGATACCACAACCGCGTCTTCTCGAAGTGCTCGTACGAAAGCACTGTCGAATCCGGGTTGCCATCGATCCCCAGCAGCAAAAAGATGTCGTTGAAAGCTTCGCGCAGGCGGATGTAGAACGGTTCTTCCCGCTGCAGCTGCATCAGAATTTCCGCAAGTGCCTCCCGTCCGCCCTCAGCAACCCGCTGCCTTTCCGCGTCGGTCGGCAGTCGCCCCACAAGCGACAACGCCGCCCGGCGAAGCAACAGCTGATCATCCGCCATGGTGACGCCGGTAAAGAATGGCGTTCGTGCAGCTGGCAGAGCCGCGGATGATTCAGGCACACCCGCCCCTGACGACGCTTCTGGCTTGTCTGATCCGCTATGCACCCGCTGATGAAAATCATTCAGAATTCGCAGTCCCGTGGAATCGGCAGACAGCACCACTCCACCACCGTGTTCCAACTGGCCCGCAGGCTTCTGAAGCAGTAACCAGTGACCGTCCGATTGCAGGTGCGCTGCTGCGGTGAATGCCCGCAGATTGTGCTGCAAAACCTGTTGTGGGGACCTGTCCGGCGAAGCCGCTGGATCCAGCAGCAGGAATGACGTGTCGCCCGCATCTCCGCCGGATTGATGACACCGCAGACACTTGAGCCGCCCCACTTTTGACCAGACCTCTTCTGCAAACCAGATCTCCCGGGCTGTGCTGGCGACGCCTGCGGGACAGGCTGCCGCCTGCTGAGAGCAGGCTGATCGCTGTAGTAAAGCCAGCAGACAGACGGCCAGCAGCGGGCTTCGCATCAGGCGGTACAGGGAAGGCGAACGTGAGAATGTTAAGGGGGGCATTGATCCGACTCGATGGGCGAAATTCACGACAGAGACGGCAGAATACTGCTGCTGTGGGCCGCGGTAAACCAGGCATCTGCGGCAAATTCAATTTCACCGGCATCCACGGCATCAGCCCCGCAAACACGGTGTTTTCTGCTTGACTTTGGTCGGTGATTCGAAACAGTGCGGTGCAACCACGGGCTGATCTGCCGATGTTACCTCCTGCGGCCTGATGCTGCGCAGGATCCCAGAGTATGGAAACGCGTCTGCATTTCGACTTTCTGAAACAACCGGACAACACTACGTGCGGTCCGACGTGTCTGCACGCAGTCTATCGATACCTGGGGCTGGGACTTTCACTGGAAGAGGTGATCCGGGACGTGCCTTCGTTCAACGGTGGAGGCACACTGGCGGTGATGCTGGGCTGTGATGCTCTGCGACGCGGTTTTGACGCACGAATCTTCACCTTTAATCTGCAGGTCTTTGACCCCACATGGTTCGATAGTGACGGACGCGTCCCCGATACGCTTGATCTCGACGCAAAACTACTGGCCCAGTCCAGCTGCAAACCAAAGGAAAAGCTGCAGCGGGCCTGCGAAAGCTATCGGGAGTTTCTGCGTCTTGGTGGCCGACTGCGAATGGAGGACCTGACAGGAAATCTGATTCGACGCCATCTGCAACAGAATATCCCACTGCTGACGGGGTTGAGCTCCACATATCTGTACCGCGAGCGTCGCGAGCACCCGCTGACAGGGCAGGCAGATGACGTCGCCGGCGTCCCCAGTGGACACTTCGTGGTGCTCTGCGGATACGATCCCGAAGAACGCTCAGTACTTGTTGCAGATCCCTTCCACCCCAACCCGCTCTCCGCAGATTACAAGTATGAAGTCCCACTCGACCGTGTTGTCTGCGCGATCCTGCTGGGAATCCTGACCTACGACGCAAATTTGCTGGTGATCCGCCCCCGTCGCCCCGCTGTGACGCTCGGCTGACCTGACATTCCGCCTGACTTTTGGCCGCTACGTCGCCTGCGTCCCCGCGGCCACATGCAAAGCCGCCTCCGCCCGGAACAGTTGATCCGGCGATTCACAGCGGGCGGAAATCTTCAGGGGCATGTTCCATGGACCCGCAGATTCGTCGGCGAATTGCAGTGTCAGCTCGCCTGAAGATTCGTTTTCAGCCAGCAGTACCGGCGCACTGCTCACGCCACGGATGTGCCGAGGACACTCCAGTTGCACCATGACCGGACCGCTCACTCCGCTTCCCCGACGCACCTCGAAGGGCACCTGAACTGATGTTCCGGGATTTGCTCGCAGTGACGTTTGCGGCAAATGCAGGCTCATTCGTTCCGGGTCCACCAGCACAATGATCTGGTCGCTCTGTTCAAAGGACGTGTAGCTGACGGGATGCTGCCGGCCGTCTTCCGTTGTGACCGTTCCCACTGCCATCAGGCAGGTGCGGCTGGTGCGGCCAATCTCCATCCACGGTGGCAGGAAAATCGTATAGTCGAATTCAGCTGCCTCCGACGGGACAAGAACCTCCGGCCCCGTCACACCCTGCAGGTGGCGGTTCTGGCGTTCGGACAGTCGCACCGTCAGCGGACCTGTATAGCCACCTCGGTCGATCCTGTAGTGTCGCACAAATGTCGAACCTCGAGCCGCGTAGCGAGTTTCAAACACACCGGTGACCCTGAAGGGTGTCGCCACAGAAACAGCAAGCCAGAATTGGTCCCGGACCGGAGTCGAGGCAAGTGACGCCGGCGGTGGAGGAATGACCACATTGCGTTCCAGGACTCGCTCCCCGTCCGCTCCGCGACCAACCAGCCTGAGGGCTGACAGCGAAACCGGAGCCTGAGCGGCCGCCCGAAAAACCAGCGTGCCTTCAGACTTGCCTTTCTCGATGGTCACAGCTTCACAACTCACTCCATCCGGCAAACCAGCAGCATCCACACGGATCTCGCCTGCATAGCCATATTTGCGGACGGCCGTCACCTTGAGCTTCAATTCTCCGCCACGGAGCACGCGTGCAGCATCCAGTGAGGATGTCAGTTCAAAGTCCGGGGGCAGGCTTTGAGGAGCACACGCGCGCAGGCGATATCCGAATGCAGGCCCCCCGCGTTTCGGGAAGCGGTCTTTGATACTCACGATATACAGCCCCGTCGCCGGAGCGGTGAACAGCAGTGAGGAATCCGTCTGGGACTGTGCGAAGTCGTCGTTTTCTGCCAGTTTTTTCCCCGCTGCATCGCTGACGGTCAGCACGCTGTCGAGCGGTGAATTCAGCCGGGCGGCCTGCAGGTCAAGCTCCACCGCCACACCCTGCTGAAGCTCCAGTTGCCAGCAGTCGACATCTCCCGGCTGCTGAATGCGTCCATTCAGGACGGCGTCCAGACGGGCGGCAGTGGCGGCCATCACGGTGTCATTCGGTTCCGCCTCCCTCAATTCATCCCGCTGGTCGATTGCAAGCTGTAACTCTGAATGTCCCGGAAGAGGCCAGCGAGAGGGAGCATCTGCCGGGATGGCAAGTTGCAGACTTTGGACCTGACCCAGTTGCCCGATGAGCTCCAGCGGCAGCGTGTCGCCACGCCGAGCGCCGAGCGGATAAACGGTCTGGACATCAGCGTCCGCCCGGATCGTCAGCCGATACACATAGTGCTGCAAGCCTCCCTGATCGGCATCTTCAATCTGCAGCTGGTACCGCCCCGCCTGAGCCGCCTTGAACGTAATTCGCGAATCACGGCCTGAGGCGTCATCGTTGATGGCCACCACCGAGCCATCCGGAGCGAAGAGTGTCAGGCGGGAATCGAGCGGTGACTGAATGCGGGCTGCCGTCACTTCACAGGTGATGATCTGTCCCGGCGCCGCATCAAAGCTCCACACATCCCGATCCTGTCGCGGGAAAATTCTGCCATTGATGGTCAGCGGAAATTGAACAAGCTCTGGAATCGGCTCGCCGTCGATCTCCTTCTCGATAACTTCCGGCAAGTCACCAATCACAAACGGGAGACCTGCTGTCACGCCCTGCGAAGTGGCCACGCGCCACCAGCGAACCCCCGGAGCGGCGTCCGCTGCGATCACCACCGATCCTTCGTGATCGACTGGGTAGTCCTCTTTTTGCTGCGAATCAGGCAGTGGCAGCACCGGGCCCTCAAACCAAACGGTGGACAGACATCGCTTCAGCCGCGGCACTGCCTGAATGCCGTCACCCTCCATCCGAAATTCACATCCGTCGTGCAGGTAGTGCCCCGCCACGCGGAACTCGGTTGTGGTGCCTCGTTGTCCCCCCGCGGGAAACAGGCACACAGCCGTGGGTTCGTCCGCCACTCCACAGCTGCTGAGGAAGGAGCAGATGGCCGCGGCGAGTATCCGGAACAGTCGAGTTGGACTCATCTTCGCTCACTCCCCGGCGTCACGCAAACAGCGGGCTGATGACTCGTCCCCCACCGGGAACGATCGGCATGGGACGCCGCTCCGGCGTGTGGAACATGGTCGCAGGATCGATGCCAAGTGCATGGTAAATGGTGGCCGCAAGGTCTTCCGGGCCCCATGGCTCGGTGGCTGGCTTCTCAGCACGCTCGTTTGAAGAGCCAACCACCATTCCACCCCGTACGCCGCCACCACCGATCGCGATGGCTGTGCTGGGTCCCCAGTGATCGCGGCCAGCATCTTTGTTGATCCGGGGAGTGCGACCGAATTCACCGGTCACCAGCACCATCGTTGAATCCAGCAGCCCACGATCGTGCAGATCCCTGAAGAGCGTGCTCATGGCACTGTCCAGATGAGGCAGCAGGTCTTCCTTCAGAACGCTGAAATTGGAGTAATGCGTATCCCAGTTGGTGTGATCGATGAGCACACAGCGGACACCGGCCTCGACCAGACGACGAGCCAGCAGGCAGGACTGTCCCAGTGAGTGGCGACCGTATTCGTCTCGCAGCCCGTCCGCCTCACTGGCTATGTCGAAGGCCGCTTTTGTCGCGTCGGAAGTCATCAGGTCAATCGCACGCTGCTGCCACGTCGTCATCGCCTGAGCAGACTGGCTGGCGACTGCATCCGCGGAACGCTGGAACCGACTCACGGTGGACAGGAGTTGCCGACGAGACTCCAGACGGTCCGCCCGCAGGGACACAGGCGGCATCAGGTCCGGCACAGTGAACCCCGGCGCATTTGGGTCAGCATCCACCACGAATGGAGCGGCCCCCGATCCCAGATAGGACGAACCAGCGCTGTTGTGCATTTTGGGAAGGCAGACGTAGGGGGGCACAGAACCACGGGGGCCAAGCTGCCTCGCAATGACCGCTCCATGGGCCGGTCGCTGGTTGTTGGGCTTCAGACCCCCATTGAACCCCGCCCCGGGCCGATGCCCCGTCAGGATGTAGTGGTCCGCCGGACCGTGGTCTGAGTTGGGATTGGTAAAGGAACGAACAAGCGCGAACTTGTCCATTTGCCTCGCCAGCCTCGGCAAATGCTCGCAGACCTGAGTCCCGGGAACGCAGGTATCAATCGGATTGAACTCTCCGCGAAACTCGGACGGAGCGTCCGGCTTCATGTCCCACGTATCAATCGTTGAAAGGCCACCCTGCAGAAATACGATGATCAGCGATTTGGCGGTCGGCGAGCGTCCTGCAACGCGGCGACCTGCATCTTCAGCTGCCAGCAGCTGCGGGAGCGACACTCCGCAACCCAGAATGCCAGCAGCACCCAGATGCAGCATGTCTCGGCGCAACAGATGGTCACAATAGGAACGATCAGACATCGCAGTACTCCCGGCCATCGGTGGTCAGCTGTCAGGGGCCAGCCGTCAAAAGCCAGCTGCCAGCGGGACAGCCCCCTCAATGATTGAATAGAAACTCGAGTGAATTCAGCATACTCCAGGTCAGATCTTCGACGGCCTCCCGGCGTCCGCGAGCCGTCGCCATGTGCCGCAATGCAGCCGTCGTTTCCAAGTGATCAGGCAGACGTCCGAAACAGGTGAGGTATAGTTCATGGATTAGCGGCAGATCCTCACTGTGGACTTCACAGAGGGCCGCCAGGCGACCGTTGGCATGCCTGAGCCGGGCATCGATTTCGGGCGAATTCTGAACATGCAGCACCTGCCCCACAGAGGGCTCGCTGACACGTTCACATTCGCAGGCCGTCTCACGGACCGGGCGTCCGAAGAGCGTCAGGAAAGGATGATTGAGATGACTGTCCCAAAGCTGAATGGCCCTCGAACCCGACGGCATTCCACTGAACTGCTCCGCAACCCCGGTGACACTGCTGACCGCATCGAAAAGCACCTCGGCGTCAAGCTGTTTCAGGGGAAAACGGGAGTAATTCTGGTTGTCGGCGGCAGCCGCGGGCGCAGGGGTCGTGCTTCGCTGGTACGTCTCTGAAAGAACAATGCCACGCACGAAATTGCGGAAATTGAAGCCCGAATCGATCAGCTGAGCGGCCAGAGTTTTCAGAAGCTCGGGGTTGGACGGCGGGTTGGTAAGCCGCATATCGTCTACAGGCTCCACAAGCCCCCTGCCCAGGAAATGAGCCCACGTGCGATTGGCAAGATTCTGGGCAAACCAGGGATTTGCCGGAGCTGTGAGCCATTCTGCCAGCAGCAGGCGACGGTCCCCCGAAGGCTGCTCAGCTGGCATCGGCTGGTCAAGCGCGTGTGCAAAGATCTCGCGGCCGGTACGCGGATGCGTGGTACGAATATCTGCGGATACTGTGAGCGATTCGTCGCCGGGGATTGATTTGAAGGTGGCCTGCGTGACCAGAGCCTGAAACCCGTGGTAATCGTTCTGGCCCCAGCGATCCCATGGATGATGATGACAACGTGCGCACTCAAGCCGCACACCCAGAAACACCTGTGAGATGGTGTTGGTGATTTCATGAGAAGTGGAGGATGCCTTGTAGAACCAGCCGGCAGGGTTCTCACTGAGCGGACCGGAAGCCGTGATCAACTGGTACGCAAACTGGTCGAGCGGCAGATTCCGGGCGAAACATGAGCGAATCCATTCGTGGTAGGCGCGGGCAGCCTTACGGCCCAGCGTCCGACGGTTGACTCGCAGCAGGTCAGACCACTTGAGCGCCCAGTAGTCATTGAATTCCGGACGCTGCAGCAGGCGATCCACGAGCCGCTCACGCCGGTCAGGCCGTGTATCCGAAAGAAACTCACGGGATTCCTGAGCAGTCGGCAGAGTGCCGATCAGATCAAGAAACACTCGGCGATGAAATACAGCATCTCCGCAGCGTTCAGCAGCAGGCAGGTTGAGCTGCAGCAGACGGGTGGCAACCAGACGATCGATCGCGTTCGCACTCTGCGATGAAACCTGCAGTTGCTGCACTTCAGCAACGTCGAGCGACTGTGGCTGGGGAATGAGCCCCTGAAACAGGTCGACCTTGCCAAGGTAGGAGGCCATCACTGCGACAGTACCCGGGGTCTGTCCGGCCGTGATCACCCCGTTTTCGTCCACCTGGGCCAGCGATTCACTGTTTGTTTGCCACGTCGCAAGTGCCGTGACGTCCTCGCGCCGACCATCGCTCCAGAAGGCTGTCACGCGGAGTGCTTGTTGCTGGTCAAAACCAAGCAATCCTTCGGCAGGCTGAACCTCAATGCGGTCGACTCGAGGATCATCGGCGGAACCAAACGGCATGCCGGCGGCGATCCAGTCCTTCAGCCTGGAGTACTCGGGGCGAGTGGGGTCCAGCCGCACTCCACCTCCATGCGGCACCGCGCCTGTGGCCTTCAGCAGCAGCAGACTGTTTTCGGGGACCCCGGGAAACACTCTGCGCCCGAAACCTTCCTGCACAATCGCCTGATAATCGGCTTCCGGGTCGAAGCCAAAGACTGAAAGCCTGAAGCCGTTCTGCCCTTCGGCCTTGCCGTGACACCCGGACATGTTGCAGCCAAAACGCGTCAGTACCGGAATGATATGGTTTTCGAAGTTCCAGCGCTGCGGTGTGGCGGCAGTTGGCACTGAGGACGCCGACTCATCAGCTATGCAGCAGGGGCCGCGCGATGCGATGAGCAGTGCCAGCAGTGATGCTGTTCGCAGCAGCCACCATGGCCTCGCTGTGTACGCAGTCTGCGAGTTGAAATTGGGGTGATTGGCAGGCACAGAAACTGTCCGGAGGGATGTGTGGGGGGCGGGAGTCAGGCGGGCGGACGGTTGGCGGCACCGCAACCCTAACGCAGCCCTGCAGAGGTTGTCAACATAAATGCGGCCTCGGAACAGGGAATCGGTGGTGAAAAATCAGCCGTCAGGTGGTTGCATCCTCTGGGAAAACCTGACCCGGTGACTGACAGGAAACAGCAACTGCAATCCCATTCGAACGTGGTTGACATCGACCACAGGAGAACGTGTAAACTGCGATTTGCATGCACCCTTCAACTCACTCCCACACTTTCAAAGGGCCGGACATGCTTAATCGCACCGCTGCTCCGATACTTTTCTGCCTTTTCATGACCAGCCTGAACGTCATCGCCGCAGACGAAAAACTCTTCGTCGCCCGACCGCTGACGAATCCCGGCGAGTTTACGCCGGGCATCGAAGGCCCCGCGTGTGACTCGCTCGGCAATATTCTGGCGGTCAACTTCGCGCGCCAGGGGACGGTTGGTCGCGTCTCTCCAGAGGGCGCTGGTGAGGTCTTTCTGGAACTTTCCGGGGGCAGCATCGGCAATGGCATTCGATTCAACTCGCAGGGCCGCATGTTCATCGCGGATTACGTGAACCACAACGTTCTCGTTGTGGAACCCGGTGCCCGTAAAGCAACAGTATTCGCTCATGAACCACGGATGAATCAGCCAAACGACCTGGCAATCACCGCCAACGGGACTCTGTACGCCAGTGATCCGGCGTGGGATAAAAATGCCGGACAGATCTGGCGCATTGATCCGGACGGCAAAGTGACCCTCGTTGCAAAAGATCTTGGGACGACCAATGGCATCGATGTCAGCCCTGACGGAAAAACGCTGTATGTAAACGAAAGCGCCCAGCGCGGTGTCTGGAGTTTTCCAATTGCCAGCGATGGTTCACTCGGAGAACGCACCCTGCTGAAACAATTCCCGGATCACGGTTTCGATGGCATGCGGTGCGATGTCGATGGCAACCTCTACATCACGCGATACGGCAAGGGCACCGTCGTCAAGGTGTCTCCGGCGGGTGAGATCCTGCAGGAAATTGATGTGCTGGGTAAAAGCCCAAGCAACCTGTGCTTCGGTGGTCCGGATGGCCGAACGGTCTACGTGACCGAGGTGGAACACACGCGACTCGTGCAGTTTCGAGTTGACAGGCCTGGACTCGAGTGGCACCGCGGACCAAAAAAGTGATGTCAGCTGGCTGCCGGGGGGCCTGCCTCGAGAATCTTCGAATCAACCGCCGACGCGTATTTTTCAAAGTTGTTGCGGAACCGTTCGGCCAGTCGCCGTGCTGTCGCTTCATAGGCAGAAGTGTCTCGCCACGAAAGCACTGGCTGCAGCATTTCCTGCGGCACCCCCGGACAGGCCGACACCACATCCAGCCCCATGATCGTGTCTCGCACAGTGGGGGCATTCGCCAGCGTTCCTGAATGAATGCCGTCGATGACAGCGCGGGTAAATCGGAGCGGCATGCGGCTGCCCGTACCGTAAGAACCGCCGGACCAGCCGGTGTTGACCAGCCAGACGCGAGCACCAAACTTGCGGACTTTTTCTGCCAGCAACTTTGCATAGACGCCGGGATGCCAGACGAGAAATGGGCCGCCAAAACACGGGGAAAACGTTGCTTCAGGCTCGTTGACACCCATCTCTGTGCCCGCAACTTTTGCCGTGTAACCGCTGATGAAATAGTACATCGCCTGCTCCGGAGTCAGCCGGGCAACCGGCGGAAGAACCCCGAAAGCGTCGCAGGTCAGAAAAATAATGTCGGTCGGATGCCCCGCCACACAGGGAATTCGAGCGTTCCGCATGTGCTCAATTGGATAGGCACCTCGTGTGTTCTGCGTGATGGAAGTGTCGTTGAAATCCACATGGCGGTGTGCCTTGTCGTAAACGACGTTCTCCAGCACTGCCCCAAATCGAAGTGCCTCAAAAATCTCAGGTTCGCTCTCACGCGTCAGATACACGGCCTTGGCGTAGCACCCCCCCTCGATGTTGAAGATCCCCGTGTCTGACCAGCCGTGTTCATCGTCTCCGATCAGATACCTCTGAGGATCAGCGGACAGCGTGGTCTTGCCGGTGCCGGAAAGCCCGAAGAGCACTGAAGACTGGCCGGTTTGGCGGTCGCAGGTGGCAGAGCAGTGCATCGACAGGATGCCGCGGGAAGGCAGAACATAGTTCATGTAGGTGAAAACAGCTTTCTTCATCTCCCCGGCATATTCGGTTCCCAGAAGCACCACTTCACGCCGTTCAATGCTGAGATCCACACTCGTCCGGGAGGTCATGCCGGTGGTGTAGCGGTTGGCAGGGAAGGCGCCCGCGTTGTAGATCACAAAGTCGGGCTCACCGAACTGCTCAAGCTCCTGATCCGTCGGTCGGATCAGCATGTTGTGCATGAAAAGCGCATGATAGGGACGAGCGCAGATGACCCTCACTCGCAGACGCTGCGCGGGATCCCAGCCAGCGAAGGCATCCACACAGTAAATTCTGGGACAAGTGTTCAGGTAATCGATCGCACGTTCGCGGTTGATGCAAAACGTGGATTCGTCGAGCGGAAAATTCACCGGTCCCCACCAGACGCTGGACTCGGAGTCCGGATGCCGGACGACACGCTTATCCTTCGGTGAACGCCCCGTCTTCTCCCCGGAGTAGGCAATCAGACAGCCCGTGTCTGAAATACTGGTCCCCGGCTCATGCCGGATGGCCTCTTCATACAGCCCACCAGGTGACAGATTGCGACAAATATCACGGACAAAAATGCCATGCTGACGCAGGGAAAACTGATTGTCCACTGGAGCAACCTCCGGGGGGCACGCCGTGTGGCGGGTGTGAATTCAGAAAAAACGGGGAAGCACGTGATGTGCTGGGGATTGTAACCGCAGCCTGCCCGCTGGTGATCACCGCAAAGCGGGTTCCCGAATCAATGAATTCGAGAAACTCCAGGAGGATTCTAGCTCAGGGATACCCGAAGAGTACAGGATCGAGGAATTCTCAGCTGAGTATCTGCCAGATTGGTTCACCCCGAATCCCCGCTCCAGCCAGCACTGTGGAACAGCAGTGCATCCAGTGATCCAGACCAGATCACATTCACAAAAGGCACACCCGCAGCAATCAGCCTCCTGGCAAGAAACGCGATGTTGCCAGGCAGCGTGTTGCCGGAGCACTCTTTTTTGCCGTCAGGGGTTAACGAATTGCCTTGCCTGCAGATCAGCCGGCTGTCCCAAGACAGGTCTGGCACTCACCCTTGAGCAGGATCTCACTCACTTCACCAATTTCCTGCGTTCTGCGTTTGGAGCCGGCGGTGAGTTCGAGCGGTTCAAGGCACTGGACGCGACCACACGACAAACACACGAAATGCGGATGCTTGTTCTGATCCGGATGCTGCAGATTCGCCAGCTCAAACCGCCAGACGTGGTCGCCCAGTTCGGTCCTAAGGAGCAGCCCCTCGTCGGTCAGATCGGACAGATTCCGAAAAACTGTCGCCTTGTCGAAACCCGCCGGAACCAACTGTTCGGCCAGATCAGCATGAGTCACCGGAGCCTGCGCCTCGCGAAGTGCCTGCATAACGGCAATGCGAGCCGGCGTTGCCCGCAGCTGGCGACTGCGCAGCAACTCACGGATTTCCTCGATTTCCTGAAATGAATGTCGACTGCTGCGAGTGGCCATGGCGGATCCCGGGACAGAGTTGCCGTGCTTCCCGTCGGATTCTAGAGATTTTTTCGAAGGACTCCAGAGGGGCTGCCAATTATTGACCAGACTCAAGGGTCACGCGGAGCAACACAACATCCCCCCGCTGAGTACCGACCAGCAGTCGCTTCTGGTCAGCCGCCCAAGCCAGTTTCGAGATTCGCGAACCAAGTCGGGCGATGGCAACTGGAGTGGAGCGACTGCGAGGTGCCCAGAGAAACACAACTCCGTCGGCGTCTCCGGACGCCAGCAGGGGACCGCGAGGCTGGTACTGTAACTGCGTGATTCGGGTATTGTGCGACTCCAGCATCAGTGGTCGACGACCCTCCGGACCCGCTCCACTGCAGTCCCAGATGACCACCGTATCACTTCCACCTGTTGCCAGATACTTCGCAGTGTAGTCCCAGGACAACTCCTCAACTCGAACTGCAAAGCCACTCATCTGCGAATCACGTCCAGTCCTCACGTACCATAAATGCACTGACTGATCCTGCTCACCGGTGGCAATGAACCGCCTGTCGGGACTCCACGCCAGTGCCAGACTGGAGCCCTTCCAGGAAAATTCTCGCAGGGGCTTCCCAGGCATATGCAGAGAAACGCCGAGGTAGGCTGAGGAGGCCAGAGCACTCCCGTCGGGATTCCAGCCGATATCGGTGACCGTACTGGGATGTTCAGAATACTCGTAGTGCAGGTGCCCGCCATTGTCAAAAATCCTGACGGTTCGACCTGCCGCTGCCGCCAGAAGCGCCCCGTTGGGTTTCCATGCAACTCGAGTTCCCCAGAGAGCACCAGCATCAAGTTCATGCAGCAGTGTGCCCGACGGAGCATACCAGATCCGCACCTTCCCGTCGTGGCCAATCGATGCCAGCTGCAGATCGTCTGGTCGCCATGATACGGACGCACCGCCACTCGCATGCAGTCCGCTCAGACATCGCTCGCCACTGTCAAGATTCCATGCCTGAACGAGCCCTTCAACCGTCATTGCTGTAAGGAATTTGCCAGCTGAGGACCATGCGATGTCGACGATGTAGTCGTCCAGATTCGCGTGCCAGTCAATCGCAAAACCCGCAGCCGGACTGGTCAGCACAGACATGATTCAAAGCCCCGATTCAGTGCCTCGCGATCAAGATTGCGACCAATGAAGATCAGCGAATTCCTGCGCGGATGACTTCCCCATGGACGGTCCGGACGACCGTCAAACAACATGTGCACACCCTGAAACACAAACCGCTGCTCCATCCCGCGGAAACTTAGAATTCCCTTCATCCGAAAAATATTCGGCCCCTGCTCGGCCAGCAATTCACGCAGCCAACCCTGAAATCGCTCCATGTCCAGATCGCCGGATGTCGTGATGCCAACCGACGTAATCTCCTCGTCGTGCTCATGATCCGGCTTGTACTCTCGAGTCACCAGCGGGGTGAGCACTGCTCCGGAAGCGTCCGTTAACACTGCGGAAAACTCGTCCGGATGATGCTCCGTGAAGAACACCCATGATCCGGCGTGAGGAATGCGGACAGGAAACAGCACCGGTGCCGTTTCCAGTTCCAGACTCAACAACTCAGACCCCGCCGCAATCGCCGTTCCTCCAGCAATGCTCTCCGGCTGCGCTGAAAACCGCACAACCGCTGACTCCACAAGTGACCGCATACCCGCTTCGCCGGATTCTGACGCTGCCGCCAGACACACATTCATCGCCGGATCGGGACCGTTCTGCAACACCAGCGAATACTCACCAGCTGACAGCGCATACAACCCACTCCACTCAAACGGATATTCAGGCTCCAGAAACTTCGGATCCGTCTCGAGCGCTCGATTCAGGTCGAATCCACCAAGGTTCAGCACGTGATTTAAATCCACCGCGGCATCTCGAGTGCGATGAATCTTCGCGGCGGAATTCATGCTGTGAATTCGAGCTTCCAGAGCATCAAGGTCGGCGGGACGCACAAGGTCTGTCTTGTTGAGCAGAATTACGTCTGCAAATGCAATTTGTTCCCGCACCTCGTCCGATTCATCTATGTGCTGCTGAACATGAAATGCATCCACCAGCGTGACGATCCCATCCAGCGCGAGCTGTGTGCGAATTTCGTCGTCCATGAAGAATGTCTGAGCCACCGGGCCGGGGTCCGCCATGCCCGTCGTCTCCACCAGAATGTAGTCAAAACGATCCCGCCGCTTCATCAGATTTCCAAGAATGCGGATCAGATCCCCGCGAACTGTGCAACAAATGCACCCGTTGTTCATCTCGAAAATCTCTTCCTCCGCCCCAATCACCAAATCGTTATCAACCCCAACCTCTCCAAACTCATTCTCGATCACAGCAATTCGCTTGCCGTGATTCTCTGACAGAATTCGATTGAGCAGAGTTGTCTTTCCGGAACCAAGGAATCCCGTCAGTACGGTGACGGGTACGGCAGCAGGACCTGACTGAGACATAAAAACGCTCCTCGACAAAAATCACGGGAATGAGCATCAATCCGGGCACGACCATTCAGATGGCTTCCAGAAGCCGTCGGCAGCCAGAGCCCCCAGCACCTGTTCGCGAGTCAACACGTCCAGCGACACAGGCAACTTCCATTGCCTTGGTGGCTGCGATTCCGTCAGCAACGCAATCACAGTCTCGATCGGAGGACAATCCGGCTCACTGCACTCCACCTGCCGCACCATCACGAAGGATCCCTCAGGTGGCTGCAATGCATCGATACACCACCGCCGCACTTCCTCGGCTCTCGCGACCGCCTGACGCCCTGAACTTCGAAACAACCACATAACCACCACCGTATCCAACTGCCCTGTCTTGCCGCTTTTTATTTATTGTTGCATTTGCACATCAGTTGCATTAACATACTGAAGACGATAACGGTGTCAATACCGATGTGATTCGTTTTTTGTTGAAAAGCCAAATCCCCCTGCTGCTGCTGAAATCAAAATATGTCACACCTACCCGCTCGCAGGCTGCTGCTGCTGCTGACACTGCTCATACTCGGCTGTGCACCTCAAAGCAATCCGGAAGTCAGCGACGCGAACCCCACTCCCCAGCCACGCATCGCAGTCACCTTCAGCATCGCTGAAGACTGGGTCCGAAATGTCGCCGGCTCACAGGCCAGCATCGTTACTCTCGTAGGTCGCAACGCAGACGCTCACGCCTGGGAACCCTCGCCCCGTTCTGCCGCTGCACTCGCTGATGCCGAAATCATCTTCGAAATCGGTCGCGGCTTCGAAATCTGGCTTGACGATTTATATACCGCCAGTAACTCAGCCGGAAAACGTATCGCACTCGGCGAAAACCTCAGGGATCTGCAGCGGGAACCACCCGAGGGATCAGAACCGGATCCGCACGTCTGGCACGATCCCGTCCTCGTGGTCCAGATGATTCAACTGATTCAGGACGTCCTGATCCAGCACAACCCCCGAGATGCCGCCGGCTACAAAAGTCGCGCAGAAGCCTACATCCGACGTGTCCGGGGATTGCATGAAACTGCCGTGTCACTCGTCGCTCGCGTGCCGCCTGAACGACGCAAACTCATCACTGCTCATGATACCTTCGGCTTCTTTGCAGGACGCTACGGATTTCAGATCCGCAGCCTGCTGGGCGCTGCCGCCGGCGAAGAGAATGATGCCTCGGCTGGTCGACTTGCCGATGTCGTCGCCTTCATTCGTCGTGAACAGGTCCCCGCTGTATTCGCAGAAAACATTCTCGACCCGCGATTGTCTGAACAGGCTGCCAGAGAAGCCGGAGTTCGTGTGGTCGCCACTCTCTATACGGATGCTCTCGGACCGCCGGGCTCAGACGGCGAAACCTGGGAAGATCTGTTCCTCTGGAATGTCCGCACCATCACGGAGTCTCTTCGGTGAGCATTTCCTGTGACTGCAGTGTCACACCCCGTCATGGTCACGGGGCGATGCTGCCTTACTCCGGCAGAGGTCACCGTGAACCTGTGCCTGCCGCACCCGCAATCAGCTTCAATGCCGTCTGCGTGCGATATGCTGCACACCTTTCGGATGCTGCCTCCAACATCACGTTCACGGTGCAGCCCGGGGAACGCGTGGCACTCACTGGCCCCAATGGCGCTGGAAAAAGCACTATTCTCGCCGCCGCTGCCGGACTCCTGCAGCCCCATCAGGGACAGATCCGGATTCTTGGAAATCCTGTCGGAGCCTGTCACCACCGCACGGCATGGGTCCCGCAACGAACCGAAGTCGACTGGAGCTTTCCCGTAACCGTCCGCGAATTCCTCATGACCGGACGCTACGTCCACCTTGGCTGGTGCCTGGGCCCCCGTGCCGACGATCGCGAACTCGTCAACTACGGACTCTGGCGCCTCGGACTCACTTCCATCCAGCGACGACGTATCGCAGAACTCTCCGGTGGACAACGACAGCGAGCGCTGCTTGCACGAGCACTTATCCAGGAGGCTTCCATTTTTCTGCTTGACGAACCCCTGAATGCACTGGATACGGAAACTCAGGAAATCGTTCAGCGAATTCTCACCGAAGAATCAGCTCGCGGCGGTTGCGTTCTGGCCGCGCACCACGATCCTGGAAGTCTTGCACGGTGCTTCAGTCGTACCATCCAGCTCCGCAACGGTCGCCTCGATCACATCGCGCAGCCAAACACAATGCAAAATCACGATCCCAGCCACACTCGAACCGGATTGCCTTCATGACGTGGCTGATCGAACCGTTCGAACACGCCTTTATGAGGCAGGCATTTGCTGCCAGTCTTCTCATCAGCCTCTGCTGCTCCCTCCTCGGTCCGCATGTCGTTCTCAGGCGGATGGCGTTCCTCGGAGATGCGCTCGCACATGCCGCTCTGCCAGGACTCGTCGCAGCATGGATGCTGGGAACAAGCCTGTTCGGCGGAGCTCTTGCAGCGGGACTCATCACGGCCTCCGGCATCAGCTGGCTGGGCCATCGGCGCCTGCTTCGCGAAGACACTGCCATCGGAGTCCTGCACTCGGGAATGCTGGCCCTCGGCGTACTACTCATCAGTGCCACCAGCAGCTTCCGCGATTTCTCACGCATGCTCTTCGGGAATGTCTTTGGAATCTCGAAAATGGAGCTCACAGGGATCGCCGCCGTCGCACTGCTCATCGCCCTGCTGCTCAGGCTTTTTCGCAAAGAGCTGCTGCTCACGGCTCTCGATCCCGCGCACGCTCAGGTCATCGGGCTGTCACCCGGCCGAATTCGAACGCTGCTGCTGTTCATGCTGACCCTGACCGTTGTCACCGCCATTCAGGCCGTCGGTGTCGTACTCACCACTGCCCTCCTCGTCACGCCCTCAGCCTCTGCCGTCGTCGTCGGTGCTCCGCTTCGCTCCATGTGGAAGATCGCGTTTGCGATTTCCGCTGGTTCCAGCATCATCGGTCTGTATGCCTCGTGGCACTTTGATGTTTCCGGCGGATCTGCCATCGTGGTCTGCTGCAGCAGCTGCTTCGCCGTGATGCTCGCATGGCAGCACTTCGGTCGAAAAAAATCCCGGATTCCCCGCAAGACCAGGGAAGCTGGTGGCGACTCTTCCGACACGTTCCGCTAGACTGACGCGCGGCTTTGCAGTTGGACTGGTCGGAGACTGCACCCCACCCTTGCTGTGATGACTTCGGACAGCGCCTCGCGCGATGCCGCAGCCGTCACTCTATCGGATTCCGGCCTTGTTTCACGATCATCCACACGCTCAACAAGTCACACTGGGTATCAGCTTCCTCCTCGGCGCCGTCCATGCTCTTGAACCGGGGCATGGAAAAACAGCAATGTTCGTCTGGATGCTGCAGGGACGTCGCAGTCCCTGGCACCCAATTGCGCTGGGCCTCTCCTCCGCTGCCGCCCACTCGGTATCGCTGTTTCTGATCGCCGGACTTGTTCACTTCGCTCATCACACATTTGCCGCCGAGCAAAGTGAAGAACACAGGATCTCACTGCTGCTGCAGTGGGCCAGTTCCCTGCTCGTGATCGCCGTCGGCCTGAATATGCTCCGACAAGCCCTCAAACGAAGACCAACCTGCTGCGCGACCCACGACCACCACCACGAAGTGCATACGCAACCCACGACGGGCGCCGGGAACCGCTGCCGTCCCCTCGAACCACATCACTCAGCACCGGTACAAATCGTTCCGCTCGGCATCCCAAACTCGTCCTCTGTCCCCATCACCACAGCCAGAGACAACCTCCGGACCACAACGCTGCTCGGAGTCGCCGTGGGGCTCATGCCCTGCCCAACAGCACTGGCCGCCTGCTTTACAGGTCTGTCCGAACGGTCTCCGTGGTCGACGCTGCTGACCGTCGGGCTATTCGCCCTTGGCATCGCCGTGTCTCTCTCCCTCAGCGGCCTCGTGCTCCAGTACTTCGGTCATGTTGTGGGAAAACGGCTCGCCTCCGCCACTCATCTTCCGTGGGCGTTTCTTCGCGCTTCGTTAATTCTGCTGACCGGAATCTTCTGCATCTGGAAGCTCATTTAGACGCACGGATTACTCAGCCACATTCCCCGACAGGTGCTGAAGACGGTGCAGCCCCGCTGGCAGCACGGCCGGAAACGGCTCCAGCACCAACTGCACTTCGTCCGCCTCGCTCAGCTTGAGGCAGCCCGCGGCAGTTTCCAGCACACACGCAGTGCCTTTCGGTCCCGGCAACATTCGCCATGGCCTCAGGAAACGCCGCACCAACAGCACCTTTCCGCCATCGTCAATCATTGCCACGTCGATTGGAAATCGCAGCCAGTGCGTATGGATGGACCCACATGGAGCCAGCAGCAATCCGCATTCAGGCGGAAGAGCAGACTGAAACTGCAACCCCCGCAGCCTTGAAAAAAACGTCACCGCCAACCGCACCTCCGGCACCACGACCTCACCAGTGCCCCGACGGATCAACCTCGCCCGCATCAGAACCCCCGAATCTCAATGAACGTCTCAACAATCCTGAAAAATTCAACGAAAGCCGGCCCAAGCGTCCAGATGAACAATCCCGGCAGAAAACAGATCACCAGCGGTATCACACGCTTCGTGGCCAGCGAATTCGCGAATGCAATCGCCCGCTCACGTCGCCTGGCCCGCAAGTCGTCCGCCTGAATCCTCAGCACTCGCGACAAACCCATCCCCAGCTGCTCAGCCTGAACCAGCGCTGACACAAATGTGGATACCGCAGGGATGTCAATCCGCGCGGATAACCGCCGCAGACACACGGCCCGCGAGATTCCCGCCAGCAACTCCGACTGAAACTGCCGAAACTCGGCTGCAAGCGGTCGCCCGGATAATCGTGTGGACAGGATACGAGCCATGGCCGCATCAAATCCGGCCCCTGCCTCACTCAACGTCGCCAGCAACTCCAGAGCCAGTGGCAGGTCCTGCTCAATCAATGCAACTCTCTCGAATCGCCGACGCCGCACAACAACCATGGGAAGCGAAGTGAGCAGCAGCAGCAGCAGCCAGGGAGCCACCTGCAGCACAGGCAGAAAGGTCTCACCCACACCGCCAGGTATTGCAGCTGCCGATCTGATCATCAACTGCTGCAGGCCGCTTGTCTGAAACACAAGCGCCACCGCAAGACCCAGACTCGCCGCCACTCCCGTCACCATGCAAAACACCAACACAGGACGCCCCGTTCGATACCCCGCAAGAAACAACCACCGCGAAAGAAATGAAAGTTCACCAGGGCCACCATCACCTCCTCCGGGCAACTCCGCGCCCGATACCCCTGCACTCTCCCAGCGAAGTCGACTCCGGGAACGCAGAACCTGACGGCGAGCCGCCAGGATGGCTGCACCCGCCAGCATCAACGTCGTCAGCAGAACTATCATCCTCATGTCAAAACCTCGGACGGCTGATCACATTCATCCACACAATGCCAAATGCCTGCAGGATTGTCGTCGCTGCAATACACCAGCTGCCCAGTGTCGAATTCACAAAATCCGACATCTGCTCCGGATTGTTGTTGTAAACAATCAACGCGATAAACCATGTCAGCGCCAGCACGGAAAATGCAGAAAAACGCGATTGCGCAGCACTCGACTGCAGTCTCCGCGTAACGTCCATTCTGTCCCGCAGCGTCCTGCCCACCGATGACAACGTGAACGACAGCTGACCACCAGCCTCCCAATGAACGGCCAGCGCAGACGAAAACAACAGAAATGACTCCAGCGGCACCCTCCGCGACAACGACTGAAACGCGTCTGCCGGATTGTCACCCAGCCGAATCCGCGCTGATAAATCCTGCAGCAGAGTCTTCAGTGGCTCTCGTGCTTCCACCACCGCAGCTTCAATCGCATTCCCCAGACTCGCTCCCGCTCCCAGGGCCCCAATCATCAGGTCGATGGAATCCGCCAGCTGATTTTCCAGTCGCGCGGCCGCCCGCTCTGCCAGCAACGAACTTACCTGAACCGCCAACATGCCACTAATCAACGCCGCAGCCGACACGAACGCCAGCTGAAATCGCAGGGCAAAAAAAACAATCGCCGCTACTGTCGCCGCTAATATCGGTGTGAGCAGACTTCTCCGCAGCAGCTCCGGTCGATCCCCCGCCAACTCCTCCGCCAATACACCCCCACCTGCCAGCCGCTCCGCCCCACGCGCTCGACGCCGTGATCGCAACAGCAGAACTGCAGACGTCCCCGCCATCACCAGCCAGATCAGCCCAAAGAGCCAGCGATCCATCAGTCATGACCTCCCCCGGCTGCCGCCACTCAACGCATCACCGGCTGAAACAGCGTTAACGGGATCTCCATCCCCTCCTGCCGCAATTGCTCCACCACACGCGGTACAATTCCCGTCGCCACAAAGTCACCCACCAGCAGCCGACCATTGCGTCCTCTTGATCGAAACACAAAAATGTCCTGCAGCTGCGGAGTTTCGCCCTCCAGACCCGTCAATTCCGTCACCGCCTGAATTCTCCGGACCCCGTCCTCGTACCGTCGCACATGCACAATCAAATGGATGGCCGAAGCAATCTGTTCACGGATCGCTCGGCTGGGCAGGTCCAATCCCGCCATCAATACCATCGTCTCCAGCCGCGCCAACGCGTCTCGCGGACTGTTGGCATGAATCGTCGTCAGACTGCCGTCATGCCCCGTGTTCATGGCCTGCAGCATGTCCAGAGCCTCACCGGCTCGAACTTCCCCTACCAGAATCCGATCTGGGCGCATGCGCAGAGAATTCACCAGCAGATCACGGGCTGTGATTCGCCCCCGCCCCTCCACATTCGCCGGACGCGTTTCCATTCGCACCACATGCTCCTGGTCCAGCATCAGTTCCGCTGCATCTTCAATCGTCACTATCCGTTCGTGCGGCGGGATCACCTCAGCCAGTGCCCCCAGCAGCGTTGATTTTCCCGATCCGGTTCCCCCCGCGATCAACACATTCCGCCGCCCACGCACCACCGACTCCAGAAACAACCGCATCTCCGCGGAAAACATGCCAAACTCCAGCAGATCAGATCGACGCAGACGCCGAACCCCGAATCGCCGAATCGAAAGCGTCGGCCAGTCCAGCGTCACCGGTGGCAACGTCGCGTTCACACGACTGCCATCCGGCAACCGTGCATCCACCATCGGCGAAGACTCGTCAATTCGACGCCCAACCCGCGTAGCAATCCGCTGAATGATCCGCACCAGATGCTCGGCATCACGAAAACGTACCTCGGTTTTCTCCAGCCTCCCAAATCGCTCAATAAACACCAGTTCCGGACCGTTCACCAGCACATCACTCACCGCTGGATCCGCCAGCAGCGGTGCCAGTGGTCCCGTGCCGATAATCTCCTCCTCCAAATGCTCAACCAGCCTCCCACGCTCCTGCTCGTTCAACGCTAAACTCTGCTCCTGCAAAGCCCGCTGCACAAACTCGCCTACAAGCTCGGACAGACGAGATTCGTCAGAATTGAGCAGATTGCGCTGGTCCAGATCCTCCAGTAACTGCTGGTGCAACTCATTACAGATCTGCTGAAACGAACTGTCCGGTGCTCGTTTGGGGATCGCTGCCTGCAGTGATCGAATGGCCCCGGGACGCTGAACCGAACCACGGATCTGCTCCGCCGGCAACCTCAGGCTGGCCTGCAGCAACCGCAGTCGAGCGTCACTTACGCCTTCCCCCGACTCGCTCATTCCGATCGCCCCCCTGCACCAGAATCTCCCCTCAGTGCCTCCACTTCCGCTGTCAGCTTCTGCAGTGCCCTCGCAAAACCACTGAACATCGGCGAACGAAGCGCCGCAGGCTCGCCCAGATTCGCCGCTGTAATCAACCGCTTCTCCCACGGAAACACATAGTCCACCGCGCGATTCAATCGTACCGCGATGTCCTCAATCGTCAGATTGCCGGAAATGTCCTGCTGACGATTCAGAATCAATCGCTGACGCTCTGCCGGAACCCCTATCTGCTCCAGCACACGCAGCAATGCCGTTCCACCAATCAGCGTCGGAACCACGTTTTCCATCACCACCAGTACCAGATCACTCAGATCCAGCACCGCCACAACCACACGGTCAAACAATGGAAACGTGTCCACAATCACAAAGTCATAGGCCCGTCGAGCCAGCTGAATCAGACGCGAAATCAGCGTGTCATCCACATCCATTGCTGCCACCGCATCGGCTGGCGCTGCCAGCAGATGCAATCCACTCGAATGCTCAATCGCCATCTGCCGCAACAGCGTCAGATCCAGACGCTCCCGCTCCGCTGCTACATTCGCCAGCGTTCGCGCCGGCTGCACGTTTAAGAGCGATGCTGCCACACCCATCTGCAGCGACGCATCAATCAACAGCACGCGCCCCGGATGCCGCAGCGATAAACTGACCGCCGTATTGAGCGCCAGTGTTGACTTCCCAACCCCACCCTTGTTGCTGATGAAACACACAACCCGCCCCGCTTCACTCGCAACTCCCCCAACAGGCACCGCAGCGACAGCCTCCGGACCAGTTAACAACTGCCGCAGCTCCGCTGATGACACCGGCCGACGCAGAAAATCTCGGACTCCACCCCGCATAGCCTCAATCAGCACACTGCTCTCTGCAGCTCCCTCTGTGAACTCGCCGGGACGAAACATACCCACTAATGGAATCGGTGGAACCGCAGCGGCCAACTCCCGTGAAAGCCGCAATACCTCACGCACACCCAAACTCAATGGCACCAGCACCAGACTCGGGGGACGTGATCTCACCTCCGCCTGCAGCGAATGCTCGTCCTGCACAAATCGCAGACGCGGACGCACCTCCCCCCGAAAATCCGCCGCCGCCCGCAACTCATCCTGAAGACCTCCATCCGCCGCAAGGATCACAACGTCCAACTGCATGCCCCGCTCCCCCTATCGTACCGATGCCGGTACCTGAAGTGCCTCGCCTGACAGTAACGCAGCCGCTGCCAGCACATCCGCAGCTACCGACCTCTCCAGTGGCTCACTCAACACCGCCGAAGCGTTCGCCCAACCCACGACCCCTGCTCGCTTCGTCAACTGCAGCCGCTCAGGCACCACGTCAGCCTCAAGATCCACACAGCCAATACTCACAACCCGACCAGCCGCAGCGCCGCCAGCCGCATAAATCGCCAACCAGCCCCGACGCACTCCACCATGAACCGGCACAGACGCCAGCACGTTCACCACAACGGCCGCCGCACCATCCGCCGGCACCGCCACGACCAGTTCACCCCCCAGACACCGCCCCTCCGTGACTCCCGTCCCGTTGCTGCATATCCCAGCTGCCACCGCTCCTTCCACCAGTGTACCCACAGCCGTCAGCTCCAGAACCTCTGCGGTGCCATTCTGCCAGCTACCCCAGTAAACGTCGGAAACTGCCAGCGACAACCCGCCCGGAACGCCGCTCGACACCACCGACCTCCCCACACTCGCCGCCGCTCGAAGTGCCGCAATCCCCGTCCCCCGCACCGTCGTGCCGTGATGTCGCGGCGAATATCCGGCTGTCGGGTCGGCAAATGCCATCAATGATCCCCGAGCAAACAACCACGGGATCGATGGCCCCCGCGAACTCACCCCTGACTCTTCATCCAGTGCCGACAATCCCGGTGTCCGTCGCAGGCGAACGAGAAATGCATCCGCCTCAGTTGCCCCCGCTATAAAATCCGTTCGAGCATACGTGGATGATTCGGTGTGATCCACCGCGGTTGGATCCCAGCCACCGCTCACCAGATCCCCATACGCCTGATTCACCCGATTCAATTCCAGCTGAGGTTTCCACACCTCCGGACTGCCAATCGATAAATCTCGGCCCGCCGCCATCACCCCAGCACCCACTCCACCCGTCAGATTCACAACCGGACCACCGCCAAACCGGCCACCGCCACCAAATGCTCCATCGTCGCCATTCAGGGGATCCAAATCATCATCAAAACACAATTCAGCGAAATCAGCAGCCCGCTGGCGACGCACACCATCACGATCCACCACGGGCTCACGCAGGTCGTCCCGAAACCGTAAACCCTCCAGAGCCGCCGTGTCGGCTGCCGACTGCAGCTGCCGCTGTGCCAAACGCACAAAGCCCACATCAATCACAATCGCCGCAAAGGCAAACAACACAAACAGCAGAATGGCGTACATCACCAGCCCAAAACCCGCACGCGGACCTCGTAAAACCGCAACTCGGAGACCGGCTGAAGCACGTCGCTTCATCGACGTTCCCCCGCTCGACGCTTCGCCCCGCCGAAGATCTCCCACGTTCTCTCACCACCCACGATCGACTCCACCACAACCGCATCATCCAGCGGACTGAAATCAGGAATACCCTCAGATGTGTCCTCAACCGCCGCAGCACCCGAACCGCCGGACGCCCGCGGCAGACCCACAGCCTCCAGACTCGTCGCGGCACCAGGCTCGCCAGCCACTCCGCTGACGCTTGACACCTCCGCCAGTGCCGCCTGCAGCCGCGCGGCCGACGCTGACGACACCTCCAGCATCACTCGCCCACCCCGAGCCACTGATGCCACCCGAACAGCCCCCGACACCACTCGTGCCTCATTCTCCAAATGCACCGGCGAATGACGGATCGTTCCCGCAGCCAAAGGCACGCGACCTCGCTGAATGATCGCCACGCGATCCCCCATCACAAACGCATCCAGCCCCCCGATCAGCCGATCCGAAACCGCCATCAATACGGTTCCCGCAGCAGCATCCGCCAGATAGCCGGACGCGGTGCCAGCCGGAAGAAAATCCTCCGCCCGGAAAACTTCTTCTCGACGCTTCACTGCCTTCAATATCCGTCCGTAATATCCTTCGAGTTCCTGCGGCGACAGCGCGGTCGCAAATCTCGGATCGTCAATGTTGACCAGGCGAGTCGCCGGGCGACGACGATTTCCCAGCCAGACCGTCTCCGAAAACTCACTGAACTCCGGAAGATCCTGCGCGGCCACCGCGATCCGACGCTGCCCCGCCGGAACCGTATTCACAGCAGCATGGTAGGCAGCCGTGAATAACGTCCCCTTTGCAGCCAACGCTGCCGCCACACGTTCCACATCCCGATCCTCAACCGCAATCAGCAGCGGTGGACCGGAATGAGCTGCCGTCGCTGCACCTCCCGCCGCATCCGCTTCACCACCCCGACCACCAATCGCCCGCAAAGCCGCCGCCGGGGCCGGAAAACCAACCGGGCCAATTACGATCGCATCCGCCGCCACAAACCACGACTCACTCCGATAACCCAGCGAATCCTCCTGCGTCCGCAATGTCGATCGCCGCGCCTGATCGCTGCGACGACGCACAATTCGAGTCCCGTCGGGACGCGTTTCCGTCTCCTCCTGCTCCTCGTCACTCTCCAGAGACCAGGATGCCAGCAGGTCGATGTGATCCTCCAACTGCAGGTGCTCAGCACCGTACACGCGATTCCACGGGATCGCGAACGCCGTTCGGCCCGCCGGAACAAAGGCCGTGATCGCCGGCCGGTCACCGACAACTGTTGCCTCGTCCAGCCCACCCTCCTGCGTCACCAGCGGCAGTCGGACTACACGCCAGTCTTCACGGGACACGGCTGGAACCGCCGCCTCGGGCGAATCCCCGACCACCGGTGCCCCAGCCGCACGCTGCTTCAACAAATCAGCTGCACGCAGAAAACTGCCAGGTGGAATGTCGTGTCGCGACACTGTCCCCAGAATCGACTCCACATTTGTCTCAATCCCCAGCCGCTCCACCTCTTCCGGACTGACTTCCTCCGTACGGATCCTGCGAGTCGCCGGGTCCACGAACGCATCGCGGGTCACCACCGCGTAGGCGGGAATGGCTCGCACCGTCACGGGCGCGGTCAGGGATCGGGGGACTTCAGACGAATCCAAACTCGATCCGGCCTCCACACTCGACGCCTGCATCGAATGCGCCACACACGTGATCTGCAACTCCTTGCTGATCGCCTCCTGCAGCCGGATCACGTCGTCTGGATTCACCGCAATGGCCACCTCGTAATGTGGCTCGTTCTGAATTCGCCGCCCCTGTGTCAGCGAACTCACGGCCGAGGCCTCGTTGCGGACGTAGACCGGCCGCAGCACCATAGCATCGCGAGCCAGCAAGACCGCAGTCGTCTGCTCACCGCCCTCCTCCCCACGCCCGACCGCCGACAGACCAACAACGCTCGGTGCAGCAGTCTCTGCAGACTTGCCACTGGAGATGCTCGCCAGCAGATCCAGGCGGTCGCCGGCCTGAAGGGAATGAATTCCGGTGAGCACTGAGGCGTCGAGCGTCACGGCTCGCATGCCCCGCGGTGTCGCGCCGGCAATTCCTTCCGGTGTTCCCTGCGGAAAAAATGTGTCCTCACGAAATGCCAGACCAGCTCGCTTGTCCCTCCGCACCACTCGACCAATGATCCCATTGACGTTCATCACAGCGCCGCCCAGCTCGACAAACTCCTCGGCCCTGATTAATCGACCGTCAACGACGCACACCACACCACCGTCAAGGCCCCGCTGCACCGATTCCACCCGCGACTCAACCAACCCGCCATCGCCACGATACTTCACCGAAATACCCACGACACTCTGAGGAGGCAAACGCTGAAACATCAGGCCACCCGTGGTCGGGTTGAGCATGTCCTCGCGATTCACCCGCGTATATGCGGGGATCGCACGGGCATTGATCGGAATCCGCACCTGAAATGGGTCCTCGGCAACCACACCCCACGGATTTCGCAGAAAACCGGCGGTGTAGAGCACCCCAAGGATCCCGGTGAGTACCGTTAACGCCGCCAGCAACATGCCAGCGCGATAGCTGGCAGAGGACCGAACGTGCGATGTTCTGTTCGTTCGCATCGGCAGACTCCCAATTCCTCAGCACTCTCTACTCAAACAACTCGCGACGGTGAATGGACTGCGCGGAAATCACTCGGCGGAACGGACGCACAGGTCTGCCACCCGTCAATACCTGACTCCCCATCGCACCCAATGCCCCCAAGCCATATTGACCGCCATACGCACCCGCATAACGGCCACCACTTTCAAGCGAAGCTCCCGTTAAACTCCCCGGCCGACTGCCTGGATTGAGCTCCGTTACTGAGTTATCGTCTGCCGGCAGAGGCTGTCCCAATGTTGGCTCAAAAGGACCCGCCGAATTCGGCCGAAACCCCGCCATCACGGCCGACTGAAACGGGTAATTCACGCGTAATGCTGCGATGCCGCCAAGATCCATCGCTCCTGTCACGGCCTGACTGAGCAGAAAAGGGTCGGGATTGGGCAGCGTGTCGTCCGCCGCAGACTCCTCAGTGTCCACCTCTTCCACAACCGCCACCCAGCGAATCGTCTCCGCTCCGGATGCGCCTCGACTCACCACCACCGGAATCGCCACCGCATAAGTGACCGCGACCGCCCCGGGGTAGGTCACGCTGGCCGGTGCCACAATTGGCGCGGCACGCTGCAGCAATGCTCCCGGATACCGCAGCAACCTTGCGTCCGCCGTTCCGTCATTGTCGAAATCAGGTCGATCCACAACCATCAGCGGAGCAAGTTGCTGGTTCAACAGTGGCATTTGCGGCACCAGATCCCGAAACACATTTCCACCGGGATTGCCGGCGAAAAACGCATCCAGATCCACAACCAGCCACGCTTCATCGTACAACGACGCTCGCACCTCGTCCGACTGCAGAGCATCTTCAAATGTCTGGTTTGCCGGCAGCGAGGTGCGGCTGAGCTCCCGTGCACCCACGTCCGCAGCCTGCTGCAGCCCCTGAGCAGCAAACAGGGCATGCCCGAATGTCAGAATTGCCGCCAGCAGCAGGTACGTCACAAACGCCACCAGCGCAAACTCAACCAATGCCTGACCATGACGTCCCGGAATCGCACCGCGATTGACCGATACCGCTTGTGTTCGCATTCCAGCTCGCATCAGTAGCCCCGCTGCCTACCACTCCGCCAGTCCACCGGGCCAGAACAGCCATGCCACGTAACCCAAAAGGATGGCCGGGCCATAGGCGTAGTCCCGTCGGCCTCGCTTCAATGCCAACAGGGCCAGAACACCACCGGCCACAGCCATCCAGAACGCGAAAAACACGATGCCTGCCGGACCCAGCACCCCTCCCAGAGAGATCACCAGCTTGGCGTCGCCACCACCCAGCCTCGCTCCGCGGAAAAGCAACAGTCCCAGCAGCAAACCCACGCCAACACCCGACAACACCATCCACCAGCGAATCCCGGCCCAGCCGAAAACCGCTGCCAGTACCCCAGCAGCCAGAATACTGGCCGAACACAGATCGGGAATCTGCCGCGTTCGCAGATCCACTGCCGCCGCAAACAGCAGCGGCAGCAGTGGAAATAACAGCAGAAGCTGCGATGCAGTCAACAGCTCCATGGACTAGTTTGGCTCGACAATCAGCCCGCCAAAGTCCGTCGCATTAACTGCGATGTTCGTCACGTTGTTGCCCAGCCGCGGGGTATCAGAATTCGCAAAGATTCCCTGAAGATCCAGCTCCAATGCATTTGTCGTCCCATCCAGCGACGTCTCAATCAGCTTACCGGACACAATCGCCCCGTTGTCGTCAGCATGAGCACCTGGCAGGATCGTCGCCACAGCTCCAATCAAGTCGCTGGTCTTGTGACCCAAAATTGAGATAGCCGCGGCTGAAATCAGCGCCACGCCGGCAATGATCAAACCGTACTCAACCAGCCCCTGCCCCCTGCGGTCAGCAAACAGTTTGCGCAACATAACTTTAGTCTCCTGGAAAGAAAAACCGGAAAAGAAAACACCGCGGCAGCCCGATAGGCGCAGCACCACACTGGGCAGCACCATACAAACAGACCAGATCGCCGCGCAAAACCAACCAGCAAGAAACACCGGGGAGTGCTCCGTTGCAGAAGCACGGCGGCACAGGACTGGTCGGACCGAAATGTCGTCGGCCAGCCACAACGGAGCGTTCCCGATCAAACCGGCACAAAACCGGCTTGCTGCTTGCACTCGCAGCGGTCAAACAGGTGGACCGCGTGCCGGAAAACGCATCCGAGCTGCCAGCTCGGGTATTCTGAAAATCACCTGACTGACAGGGCTGTCCGGCAGAACAATCTCCGCCGGACTAAAAACTGGCGGCAAACAACTGCTCTTCGCCAGCTCTACACAGACCGCACAAGAACCACGCGTGTGCGGCACTGCCCTTTCCATCGGTCGCTTCGACGGCGCACCGGACAAAACCACCCTGACCGCCACCCCGGCGTCAGACTTGTCACCTTCGACACCATCGGATCCACCCGTACCATGCCGGCCACAGCGGCAAACCGCGGTGTCTGCGGATGCACACACTTCACCAGCACAGACCCCGGAAACACAAGCGTGATCCGGACAGGTCGCGCTGTGCAGCACTCGAGCCACTGGCCAGCAGGTCAGCTGGCAAATGACAAGCAGCAGCGTTGCGTATCGGCGGCGCGCGCTCATGCGGGGCAGAGCTTCGAAGGAGGATTCACGTTTAGCGGCCGACCAGTCGCTCGTATCATTCTGCAGGAAATGGGCGGGGAGTCAAGCATCTGTGTTGAGAATCCGGGGTTTCGGGAGGATTTGCCGGACACTCTCGGCAACTGGACTTCAAATTGCAATAGAGATGCAGGTGCGCTTTGCAGGTAACTGCAGCACAGTTTGATTACAACGCCCCCACCCCTGCCACCACCGCCGCAGACTCCGTCGATATCCCCTGGACAACCGGTGCCTCCAGCAGCAAACGTGCCGCCTCCAGACCCGGGTCCTCCAGCAACGCCATCCGCAACTGTTCCATCCCCCGCTCCGATTCCCCGCTGCGCAACAGCAGAACCGCCGTGTTGTAATGCGCGCTGGCTTTGCCCAGGGCCCGCTCAAATTCCACAAAGCTCTCGTCATGACGTCCCTGACCGGCAAGCGCCAGGGCCAGATTCAGCCGCGCCTGAGCATGCTCGGGACGCTCTTTCAGAGCCGCACGCAATTGACTCTCACCGCCCGTAAAATCGCCTCGACTGTACAGAAAATAACCATAGTCGTTCAGCACGTCAGCGTCCCGCGGTGACTCCTTCAGTGCCACTCGATATTCGCGCTCCGCAGCATCCAGCAGACGCTGGCGATCATAAAGCACCGCCAGCGAATGCGCCGTGCCCTCAATCTTCGGATTCAGCTGTCGCGCCCGCAGGAACTGCGCGATGGCCTGCTCATCCCGCTCTAATCGCGCCAACTCCTCCCCTGTCGCCCGACAAGCCTCGGCCTGCATTCGCTCCTCGCTGCCGGCCACACCCGCCCGCGTTCCCGGCAGCGAACCCAGCGAATTCAAACTCGCACAGCCCACCAGCATCCCGGAACTCAACACCGCCAGACAACACACTGACACTCGTTGCAGCTGCCGCCCGCCATGACTCTTCATGCTGCTCTCCCCCTGAAGTTCCTTTAACGACCCCACACCCTGCAGTCAGAACAGGCCACCACCGCCACCAAATCCTCCTCCGCCACCCATGCCGCCACCCATGCCGCCGCCCTGTCGCATCCCTCCACCACCACCACCGCCACCCTGCCCCATTCCTCCACCCGCAAGCGTGTTGTACACACGAGGCGCTTCGATTCCCCGAATCCCCACAGGTCGCTCCGAACTGAACACCACCCGCTGCTCCGCGTTCACCACTCCACAAGCCGCCAACTGCCCCACAACCCACGCTCGTCGCCGCGAGTTCAAGTCATCGGTCCGCTGCATCGCCTCCTCCAACTCCTCGTCGTACTCCGGCTGCACAGGTTCCGCCTCCATCACCAGCAGCCCCGTCGAATCTCGCATCTGCTCTGACAACTGCTCGATCCGCCGTCGACCCTCGGGACCTGGAATCGCACCGGCCGCATACCATGCGTGCCGCGGCAACACCTGCTGCTGCACCTGCGACTCACAAATCATCGCCGATTCCCAGCCATGCACCGCTGTCCCCAACGCCGCCGGAATCGCTGCATGAGGAATTCTGTCCTGCCGGTATTTCGACTCCACCACTCCTGCGGCCACCCCCTCATAGGTCACCATTTCTGGTGGACAATCCTGCATCGCTGCTGCAGCGGCTGGCTTGAGCGCCGGTCCACGCCCACTGCTCACTCGCCCACTCGCCCCGTCCAGCACGCACCCAGCACAGCACGCCGGTGCCAACGCCCAAATCATCCACATCCAATTCCGCATCTTGCCCCCCCCATCCAGCCCACTCACACACACTCTCACCCGCAATCTGCATGCCTGATTCAATACCCCGATCGCGGGGGCGTGCCTGCCGACGGCAATGCCGCAGGAGAAACCCTCGGACCCGGACAGAGCAGTCCATTCGAGTGACCAGGTCGCCCCAGAATCAGCTGCTGCTCCACCCTCCGAAATGCCTTCATCTTCTCCAGATCCGTTCGAACTGCCGACCTGTAATCCTCAGGAATATGTCCCGTCAAACTGCCCTTCAGAAAGAACTCGATGTCGTCCGGTTCGAAGTAGTCTGACCCCGGCAAGGCCGGTCCCACACTGTCTCGCCCAAGCGGACTCACCAGCCACGGAGTCACCAGCACAATCAACTCCTGCTCGTCCCACGACGTCGCATCATTCGAGAACAGTCGGCCGACAATCGGCACGTCTCCGGCAAACGGTACCCTGCGCGATTTGCCGCCAAGGTTGTTCTGAATCAGCCCCGCGATCGCCAGCGTCTGCCCCTCCCGCAACTCCACCGTGTTCTGCACCGTCCTCGCATTCAAGCCCGGCACCGTCGCAGTCCCGAATTCGGTCCCGGCGGATTCGTCCCGCGTTGTCACCGATGCAATCATGTTCAGCCGAATCCGGTCATAATCCGTCACCGTCGGCAAAACACTTAACTGCACCCCGAAGTTCTGAAACTCAACACCCTGCAAGCCCGTTGACGTAGCACCTGTCACAACCGGCACCGGAAAACTGCCGCCCGCATTGAACGTGGCCATCTGACCGTTCAAAGTCGTCAGCGTGGGCTCCGCAAGTGACTTTGCCAAATTCAGTTCCTTCAACGCCCGGATCGCAATATCAAAATCTCCGCGGTCAAACACCACCGAGCCAGCGCCCGCCGGAGTTCCCAGGGCTGTGAAAAATCGCGCCGCATTTCCTGAATTGCCAACCTCCAGACTTGTTCCCACCGCCCGAGTCGCACTGCGGTTGACCTCCGCGACGGTCACCTTCAGCATCACCTGATGCACACCGGCCACCTCCAGCAGATTCACCACGCGCCCGTTCACCTGCTGCTGATTCACCCCGGAAGCCGCAGGCCCCTCAAGGACTCCCGCCAAAGGTCCCGACGATATCTGCTCCGCAACAGCCGCCGCTGCTCGCTCCTCTGAACGCTCACTGTCATCCGTCTCCGGAAGCCCCGACGAAACCACCCGCACAATCTGTGCGGCTTCCTCGGCGTCCCGTGCCTGGCCCCGCAACACCACCTGACGGCCAACCCATGACAACTGCACCACACTGTTCGGAAACGCCCGGTTCACTTCCTGCTCCAGACGTTCCAGCAACAACTCCTCCCAGCGACCCTCGTCCGGATCCTCCACCACCCGCACGATCCAAGAAACCGCCCGCTCACCCGTCTCCACCGCAGGATCCCGAAACCAAAGCGTCAGTGTCGTTGTCCCAGGAGCAATCGGCTCTATCGCCATCTGACATCCACTCTCCGGATCCACGTGACGCAGCGCGATCACGTTGGCACCTGATTCCGGCAGGAAGGTTCGGAGCGGTGGCGATTTAAGCCGCAACAGACGCGGACGATTCACCGACAGCGTCAGTGTCGTATCCGCCTCCACCTCAAACTCCACATGCGCGCGCCAGCCCTCGCCAGACGTCGCCAGACGCTCAGTGCCTGAGGCCCCGCGGGGCAAACGCGGTGGACGCGGCGAACTCACCGAAGAGCGCCCGCGAACGCCGTCCACCCCTCGAACCGCCTCGTCACCGGAATCGACGGCAGACGATGGCTCCGCCACTGCCGTCACGGTGCCCAGCGGAGAAACGCGGACAGGCCTCGATCCATCCTGACCGCCGGCACGCCCGCTTGCTGCCGTGAGCAGAACGAGAAAGCACAGCGCGCAGGAAAACCGCGGCCACACGAAAAATGTCAATTTGCAATCACACATGAACCGAGCACCAATCAGGGTGAAAACCCTAAAAGAAGGCACGCGGTCCGACCAGTTCTTCTCCCCTATCGACACCACCTCATGCCGATTGCAGAAAAACTGGATATTCTGGCGGGATTTGGCTGAGAATTCCGAATGAATTGATTGTATGGCCGGTTCTGAATTCAGCTCTGTACGTTTCGTCAGCTCGACGCACCCAGCACACTCCACTGCCATCGCCAACTCAACAGTTGCAACATCACGGCCACCAGCAACAGGCTGCACCGCTGGCACTCAACCCTCATCCCTCGATCCGTCCACCAACTGACGATCGCGGCAAGGCCTGCAAGCACAAACAGCGTCCCCAACGCTGCCTGCCATCCCAACACTCCACCCGTCAAAACCAGGCCAGCAACAAACGGTGACCGAATTGCCGCTGAAAAGCCCTCGGCCTCGCTCTGGATCGAATGACCGCCGGACACGCTGCACGACACTATCCTTAAATATCCCCACACAGCCCAACCCGCACCAACACCTGCACAGAGCCCCACAGCCGCTGACAACAACCCGCTGAGATCACTCCCCGCAACACCGAGCACCGCCCGCCCGGCAATCCCCGGAACCGCTGTGATGGACACCGGCTGTAAATTTGGACACAACCAACTTCCCAGCAACACCAGTGCCGACAGTATGGCCGTCGCCCTGATTGATACGGTGTGTCCGGAATACTGCAGCCTGCTGTAGACCAGCAGGGTTGTCAGGAGCAGTACGTGCAGCAGCCAGATTCCAATCAGGTCAAACTTTGGATACATCACCGTCCACAATACGCCGGCGTAGAGATTCGGCTGACGAAACGGGATGTTCAGCCCCCCCGTGAGCAACTCCGCAAAATACATGAGCAGAAAAATTCCTGCGGAAGCCGCTTCCACTCGCGGATACTCCGAAGAAATCTCAATCCCGCACGCACGACATCGCCCCCCCAGAAACAGCCAGCCGAAAATCGGCACATTGTCTCGCCCAGCAATCGCTGCCCCACAGTCCGGGCACCGCGACCGGCTGCTCACCACATCCAGTCCCCGCGGCAGACGGTAGACCAGCACATTCAGAAAACTGCCGATGTTCCCGCCTAAAGCGAGGACACAGCACGTCACCAGCCCTTCGCCCGCATGAAACGCGACCCTCCCCCCAAAACTCATCGTCACCGAATCAACTCCAACACCCCCTGACCGCAAATCCCGAGCCTGAAAGAACAGGGCGGCACCGAACGACCAGCCGAGCCAGATCGTCGCCAATCCCACAAGCAACTCAAAACCAAGCCAACGTCGACGAACCAGCAGTGGGACTGAACTGAGCATTCGCTGGCGCGACTCGACGTAATCCAGCCCCAGCACCACAGTAAGGATCCCAGTGAGCACTGCAGGACTTATCGCCGAGCGCATCATCCAGTCTGGCACACCAGCAGGTGACATCCCGGCACACCATGCTGTCAGCACAATCAGTACCAGAGTGATCGTCAGCGTCAGTACAGACGCCGCACAACAGCCCACGGCTCTCGCTGCACACCACAGACAGCTGCCCGCCATCAACGCCGCAAATCCAGTTGCCGATAACACCGCGCTGCTCCACCAGCACGCTCCAAACACTCCCCACAGCAGCAACAACTGAGACACATACTCGCCAAACAGCGTTGATTTCAGCCCACGCCGAACACCTGCCACAACCGGCGCCCCCGCTGTTCCACCACTCGCTCGACCACCACTCAGGTCCATCTTTTGCCCCCGCACAATTGCATTCTCGCAGGGTCCGACCGTGGTTGAGTCTCTGCAGCGAGCGGTTGATTGTCAAATGTCGGCGTACCAAATCTCGTGGCTCACACTCTTTCAATCCGCTGTCCCTCGTCGCCCCCCAGTCACCCCTCGCTTCTCCTCAGCATAGCTCGGTCGAATGTACAGGGGCTCCAGCTCCAGCACGTTCGCCAGCTGCCCGGCTCGCAGCAGAAATCGTCCCACTACCCCCACTTCCCGCGCACGCGGCGCCAGCTCCAGACATCGCAGGAATTGACCACTTTGCTCCAGCTGCTGTCGGTGGCGAGCAACCGCTGGCCCTACCACCGTTGCACAACCTCCCAGCTCCGCCACTCCCGCAATCCGAATTTCGCCCACGCGCGCCCAAATGCCGGTCACAGGCTCCCATTCGTATTCACCCACGAATACTTCGTTCCGCTGCGCGTCACTGATTACCAACACTCGCGGAACTGCGCCAGCCGGAAGGTCCTGCGGCGTCAACTGACAGGCAATCGCCTGCAGAGTGTCCACAGCAAGGAGCGGAATGCCGGCGGCCCACGCGAAGGTCTTCGCAAACACCACCCCCACTCGCAGTCCCGTAAAACTACCCGGCCCCACACTCACCGCCACCGCGTGCAGATCTGCCGCACCCCGACCGTGCTCAGACAATAACCGCCCAACCTCCTGTACCAGCGTCTGCGCGTGGCGCCGCCCCTCCGCCTCCAGAACCCGCTCGGCAATAACGCGGTCGTCCTCGGAAAGGCTCAGTGTCCCCGTGTGGGTTGATGTTTCAACGGCCAGCAGCAGCATGCAGGTTCCCTTGCCTTACAAATGAGACTCGGTCACTCCCCGCAACATCCTGCAGGCCATCTCCATCGCTCCCAGAAAGCCGGCGGGATTCACCTTTCGCGGCTCTTTCCAGGCGATGTCGAAAGCGGTGCCGTGAGTTGGGCTGGTGCGGATGATTGGCAGCCCCAGAGTGATGTTGATGGCGGCGTCGAAGCCGATGAGCTTCACCGGAATGTGGCCCTGGTCGTGATACATCGCCACAATCCCGTCGAATTCTCCCAGCACGGCACGGCGAACCGCAGTGTCAGCCGGGAGTGGTCCATGGACGTTGCAGTGTCCCTTGATCGCCGCAATGCCAGGCTCGATGCACCGCGCCTCCTCGTCCCCGAACAAACCATGCTCGCCACCGTGCGGATTGAGCGCGCAGACGGCGATCGCACGCCGCGGACAATTGATGGATCCGAGGAATTCGTGCATCAGTCGCACCGTCGCAGCCACCGCATCCGCAGTCAGCAGCCCCGGGACACTGGCAACAGATGTGTGCAATGTCACGTGCGCAATACTCAGTCCATGGGCTGCCGGCAGCGAAACGCCAGCGGAGCGATTCAGGAGCAGTTTTCGCAGGGGGGCAAGGGCCGTTTCCGGCAAATGCAGCATCATCGCGAACTCGTTCACACCGCAGCGTTCCGCAAGGATTTCAGTGTGCCCCGGATAATTGTGGCCCGCCAGATGCAGGGCTTCCTTGTTGAGCGGTGCGGTGACGATGGCGTCCACATGCCCTGAAAGCGCCAGCCCCGCAGCCAGCTCAAGGCAGCGAAAAGCAGCGTCTCCGCCTGCTGCACTGATGACACCAGGCAGCACTGCAGCCGTCTCGATATGCGCGGGATCGCAACAGGCTATGCGATGCCTCCCAGCGACGGCCTGAACACGTTGACGAAACTCGGTCACAGACACATTGCCGCAATCCAGCAGCTCCAGAGGCAGCGGGACGTTCTGTAGCCGCGCTGCACGCTGCAGCACAGCCTCACTTCCAATCATCAGCGGTAGACAGGGGACCACGCTGGGGCCGGGCTGGACGGCCAGACTGAGCAGTTCAGGGCCGATGCCGGCCGGGTCCCCCATCGTCAGCGCCAGGAGCGGCAGACCGGAAGTGGCTGTGCCGGATTCTTCATCCGGTCCGTTCACGGTCTCCATCAGTGTTCATCCAGAACCAGCTGTTCAGCTGGAAACACAGGGCCCTCCACACACGTGCGACGATAGTCCCAGCCACCATCTTCGGTCCGTACCTTTGTCACACAGCTGAAACACGCACCAAAGCCGCAGGCCATGGGAGTCTCCAGCGAGAGCCACGCGCGAACGCCGGCTTGTTCGCAGATCGCAGCCGCTGCATGCATCATCGGCTCAGGTCCACAGATGTAGACGTGCACGTCCTCCAGTTTGCGACCGCCCTCGCACGCACGCTCCAGTTCCCGCTGGAGCAGGGCTGTCACGTAGCCGTGGTGACCGGCCG
>JBEIEK010000010.1:0-39213 GCA_040382995.1 Planctomycetaceae bacterium | reverse complement strand
TTCTCGCAGTTCACCAGCATGCTCAGCATCGTCCGCGAACATCTGGACCGCGAGAACATCACCTACGAATACCTCGATGGCAAAACCCGGGACCGCAAAGCCCGAGTCACACGCTTCCAGGAAGACACCGAGTGCCCCGTGTTCCTGATCAGCCTCAAAGCCGGGGGACTCGGTCTCAACCTCACCGCCGCCGATTACGTGTTTCTGCTTGACCCATGGTGGAACCCGGCTGTGGAAGCACAGGCGATCGACCGCGCTCACCGAGTCGGTCAGACCAAAACCGTCTTCGCCTATCGACTCATCTGCCGAGACACCGTCGAAGAGAAAATCGCGGAGCTGCAAAAGCAAAAACGCGAACTGGCCGACGCGATCCTGGCAGGCGACGACAACAGCAGTCTGCTGTCGGATCTGTCTGTCGAAGACCTTGAACTGCTGTTTTCCTGACAGATCCGCGGGCTGGCATCTTGCGGACTGCGCCCCGCATGACATGGCGTGCGGGGGATGTCAAAACGCGGTAACGGTGCGTGCCCGCGCGGCCAGGACCGCAGCTGGTACGTACCAGGGCCGTACGCCACTGGGCGTTATAGCGACGTGCTCCGGTCGCGAGATATCACTTGGCAGGCGGAACTCAAATATCCCAATTTGCTCATGTTCACGCCGTTTCGTCATCCGTGGGTGAGGCTCCTGCCGAGCCGTCGCACCAATCCCTACTTTTCGTCTTTCAGCACTCGAGACGGATCTGTCTCTGACAATTCAATCAACGTGACTGGTGCCGAAACCGTTTTGCGAACGACGGGGCCACTGGACGTCACCACGATCCGGCCAGAGAAGTGCACACCGCTGTCGCTGGGGTCTGCGGAACCTGAGCCACGGCCGGTCAGGGACCGCCAGAGATGTCTGATGGTGGCAGCCACGACAATCACCAGCAAAGCAGCGGCGAAGATGGCAGCAAAGACCACAGCAAAGGAGGCAATTACAGCCAAAACGGCGATCAGCACAATTCCCAAAAGGATTTTGCCGATGATTCCAGGCCGCCGCCCCGAGCCGTTCAACAGGATGACGCGTGGACCGGTTCCCCGTCCATTGGCATTGTGAAAGTCTGAGTTGTCGAAGGATGAGTGGCTCACGCAGATGTTTCCTCAGGGGCAGTCCTCGACGCAGATGTCAGATGAACGAGCCGCCCAACGCCCCGGATTCTACCCGGAATTGGTGCCTGGTCAGCCTGAAATCCCAAAAATCCGCTGCAGAACTTGTGCAACTGACAGGTTACTCGATTCCCAGTACAATCTTGCCGCTGAGAGTCCCTGCGCCGTGCAGTGTATTGGCTTCCTGCAGCTGATGCGCCTCGACCGCCTGGTGCAGATGCAGCCGGGCTCCGACCGAAGGTGCCCAGGTGCCGGCAGCGAGCAGCGGGTTGAGTTCGTTTGCCGCTGCTCGCTGTTCTTCCGGAGACGCATTGAACATGGCAAAGCCGATCGCACGCAGGTCCTTCACGTAGAAGGGGCCAACCGGGAACACGGGACGAGCATCACGTCCGGCCATCAGAACGATGCGGCCGCGCATGGCCATGAGCGGGATGCAGCGTTCCAGGGAGGGTGTGCGGAGTGTTTCAAACCAGAGCTGAATGGGGCCTGTGTGAGCGGTGATTTCCGTGAGCCGCTGGTCGACGTTTTCTGAGCGGTGCAGGATGACATGTGTCGCGCCAAATCTGCGGCACTGTTCGGCCTTTTGGTCGGAGCCAGCCGTCGTGATGACCACGGCTCCTGCGGCCCGCGCCAGCTGTACCACCGCCGAACCAACTCCGCCGGTACCGCCAGGTACAAACACAACATCTCCAGCCCTGAGCTGTCCATGCAGGAAGAGTCCCAGATGTGCTGTGATGCCCACGAGCGCTCCAGCGGCAGCGGCTTCGAAGGAGACGCTGTCCGGGAGCTCATAGAGCCAGCGTTCATCAACAGCAGAATACTCCGCAAAGGTTCCCTGCCGTCCGAACAGTCCCTGGTTGCTGCCCCAAACTCGCATGCCCGGCCGCAACCACTGACAGCCGACACCAACGGCCTCCACCGTGCCAGCCAGATCACAGCCGACGATCCACGGTGATGGCAGTGAAAACTTCACATTCCCGCTGCGGATGTAGGTGTCGATGGGGTTGACGGAAACAGCAGCCGTCCGGACGAGCACCTGTCCGGGGCCTGGTGTGGGGCGAGGCACATCGCGGTACTGCAGAACTTCCGGACCACCGGTGGATGTCAGACAGACGGCTTTCATCAGCATGCGTGGGCTCCGAATTTGCGGGGACACAGGAATTTCACAATTCGCTGCCGATCACTCTGAACAGCTGCATTGTAACGGGCAGAGCTATTGTCGGCATGCCGGTTTGGTCCGGCAGCGGAAGTCAACTGCAGAAGCGCTGAACTGGGAATCAGTGGCTGAGGATCCCTGAACCCGGGTCACTCGGTATCGAATCGCTGCCGGAGCAAAAATCGCGAAACCCCCGTCCAACTGCCCCCCAAAAGCCCACAAAATGGGCTCATTTGACCGGAAAAAAGGGTTTCATGCAGTTGGCTTCGTGGTACATTGAACTTTCCGCTCCCCGGTTTCCCGCCCGCCCCCCGCCAACTCACCCATTCAGGCCTGCCCGATGAACCGTCTGAGTGACACGCTTTCCCGTCGCAGGCTGCTGCAAAGTGGTGGACATGCCTGGCTGTCCGGCAGCGTCTCAGGGGCCGTCTGCGGGACTCTGGCCGCCGTGGCCGCACAACAGCAAAGTTCCGCCTCCAGCCCCGTGGCTTCGGAATCATTCTCTGCTTCCTTCGGTCGTGCCAAAAGCATCATCTGGCTGTACCTCAGCGGTGGTCCTTCGCAATATGAAACCTTCGACCCCAAACCCGACGCCCCGGCAGAAATCCGCGGCAGCTTCAGTCCCATTTCCACTCGCATCTCCGGTGTACACTTCAGCGAACTGCTCCCGCGCACAGCTACAATTGCCGATCGGCTGGCCATAGTGCGTTCTTTTTCCACAGACGATCCCAACCATGAATCCGGAGGATACTGGGTCAACACGGGTCGCAAGTACACCGGCCCTGACATGCGGGCACTGGCGCCCACCGACTGGCCAACACTTGGGGCTGTCCTGCGAATACTCAAACCCGCCGACCGCGGTCCCTTCACCTCTGTGATGCTTCCGGAACCCATCGTCGCCAACCCGAATGTGTTCCTTCCCGGCCAGAACGCTGGTTTCCTCGGCCGTCGCTGGGATCCGGAGATTCTTCGCTGCGATCCCTCCGCTGCCGATTTCCGCGTCGACAGCCTGACCCTGCCCCACGATGTCGGGCTGCCGCGTGTGCAGCGTCGCCATCGGCTGCTCAGCGGCATCAGTGCCGGCCAGCCGTTCGTTTCACAGCCGATCCGCGACTATGAACAGCTCCAGCGCGACGCTCTCACTCTGCTGCAGTCCGGCACTGGCAGCGGCGCGTTCGCTCTGGAAAGCGAACCTGCTGCACTTCGAGACCGTTACGGTCGCGGTAAGTGGGCCCAGTCTGTCCTGCTGGCACGCAGGCTTGTCGAGGCCGGCGTGCGGATGGTGTTCGTGAACTGGCCTCGAGAACCCGGAGATCTCAGCGCACCCAATCCCCTCTGGGACACACATGCCCACAACGATACTCGCATGAAAGATGTTCTCTGCCCGCAATTTGATCAGGGCTTTACAGCACTGATCGAGGACCTTGAAACTCGCGGGCTGCTGGATCAGACACTCGTGGTGGCCATCGGGGAAATGGGGCGAACGGCGAAGTTCAACGCCAGCGGTGGTCGCGATCACTGGGGCAACGTCTTCAGCTTCGTGCTGGCAGGCGCCGGCATTCGGGCTGGCCAGGCCTATGGTTCCAGCGACCGCACAGGGGCGTGGCCAGCCACTGACCGCACGACTCCACCACAGCTGACCGCCACCATCCTCCATCTGTTGGGTGTGAGTCATGAAGCCATGTTTCCGGATCCCGCCGGCCGACCGCTCAGGGCCGTCGAAGCCGAACCTATCGCTGCGCTGCTTTGAAGCCCACGTTGTTCCTCAAATACAGGTGCTGTCTGTATGAATGCTTTCCCAACGTCCGAACCTGCGTCAACACGGCTCTCGCGCCGCAGGACGCTCCAGGTGGCTGCCGGCACGAGTCTGCTGCCGCTGGCGGGATTCACCTCCGCTCCGGCGTCTGCTCAGATCCCGGTCAAACCAAAATCCGTAGCCGCAGTAATTACTGTGTACTTCCAGGGTTCGCATGCCGACGTGCTGCTCACAAAAATCCTTGAAGGCTGGAAGCACGACGGCGGGCCAGGTCCGGCGCTCAAACTGGAATCCATCTACATCGATCAGCCGGAAGGCAGTGAATTCGGACTTGAACTGCTGAAGAAACACAACATTCCTCAGTTCCGCACCATCGAACAGGCGCTGACGGCTGGCGGGAGCAGCATTCCCGTTGACGGCGTGCTGAGCATTGGCGAACACGGCAATTACCCGATCAACGAATACGAGCAACAGTTGTATCCGCGGCGCCGATTTTTCGAGGAAATCACTGGTGCATTCCGCAAGTACAACAAGGTTGTCCCTGTCTTCAATGACAAACACATCAGTACGGTCTGGGATGACGCAAAGTGGATGTACGACGAGGCCATCAGGCTAAAGGTGCCGTTCATGGCCGGTTCCTCCCTGCCCGTGTCATACCGCACCAGTCCGCTGGAGCTGCCACTGGGCAGCAACATTGAGTCGGCGGTGGGCATAGGTTACAGTGGTCTGGACGTCTACGGTTTTCACGCTCTGGAATGTTTTCAGGCCATCGTGGAGCGACGGCGGGGGGCCGAGCAGGGCGTGCGTCGCGTCCGCTGCATTGAAGGACCGGAAGTCTGGAAGACCGTTGACGATGGCTGGGTTGATTCTGACGTGATGGACGCCGTTTACAGTACCGTTCCTCATCAGAAGAACAGGATCCGTGAGGATGAAGGGGCGGCGTTGTTTCAGTTTGAATATGTCGACGGCTTTCGTGGTTCGCTGTTTATGCTCCCCAGTGCAGCGCTCAGCGGAGTCGCTGTGCGTCTGAAGGGACAGCCAGTTCTGTCCACGGCCTTTGAGGAGCGTCCGGAACCCCGTTATCCGCATTTCGCATGGCTGCTCAAGGCTATCGAAACCATGATCCATCAGGGCCAGCCCCTGTGGCCGGTGGAGCGGACACTGCTGACGGGCGGGATTCTGGACCGCGCTCTGCGATCGCGTCACGCCGGTGGGCGCATGCTTGAAACGCCTGAACTTCAGATTTCCTACCGACCGGTGGCCTACCCCTGTGCTCCTCTTCCCGATCTGCTGACCTTTCCATGAAACACGGTGAAATGTGCTGCTGAATCTGTCTGCAACACAGACTCCACAGGAATCAATCCCCCGCCGCAGACTGCTGCAGGCCGGCGGTTTGTCGCTGTTCAGTGGTCTGACACTGCCACGTCTTTTGCAGGCTCAGGATGCAAATCGCCACAGACCCGCAGGGCCGGCAAAATCTGTGATTCTGTTCAATCTGCTTGGCGGCCCCAGTCAGCTGGACATGTTTGACATGAAACCCGGGGCGCCGCTGGAGATCCGCGGCGAGTTCCAGCCTATTCAGACATCTCTGCCTGGACTGCAGATCTGCGAACATCTTCCGAATCTGGCCCGGCTGATGCATCGGGCAGCTCTCATTCGCACCGTGACCCATGGCTATAATTCCCACAATCCGCTCAATGTTATGACCGGCTGGAGCCTGGGCAACGCATCAGCCCTGAGTCCTGATCCGAATGATCCTCCTGACATCGGGGCTGTCTGCCAGTATCTGGGACTCGGTCCGGATGATATGCCTGGCGCCGTGTGTCTGCCCTGCTATCCTGGCTGGGGTGAGAGCAGCATGTATCCTGGCATTCGGCGTCCAGGTCCGTATGGTGGAATGCTCGGCAGCCAGTATGACCCTCTGTTCAGCCTCTGCGACCCCACCTTTGACCGCAAGCCGGATCGACCTTTCTACGGCACTGCAATCGCTCTGGGAGAACCGCGTCTGCCAGGTGCCGACGGCCTTCCTGACATGACGCTCGATCGCCTCGATCGGCGTCGCCACGTGCTGCAGCAATTCGACAGTCAGTTGCCCCAGCTGACCGACACCGCTGTGACTCGGAGGTTTGACCAGTTTCAGGATCAGGCGTTTCGCATGCTCACCACAGGCCGTGTTCGCGAGGCATTTGACCTGTCAAAAGAACCCGTTGTTCTGCGGCAGAAGTACGGTCCGTCGCTGTTTGCCAACTGTATGCTGGTTGCACGCAGGCTGGTGGAAGCTGGAGTGCCCTTCATCAGTGTGCACGCCGAGAATTTCCTGCCACATGGCTCGTTCACCTATGATATGCACGAGAACAATTTTGCGATGCTTCGCGAACATAACCTGCCCGTCCTCGATCAACTCCTGCCGGCACTCATCGAAGACCTCGATGAACGCGGGCTGCTGGACTCCACACTGATTTATGTGATGGGCGAGATGGGGCGATCACCGAAGATCAATGCAAAAGCCGGCCGTGATCACTGGCCTCAGTGCGGCTTCTGTCTGCTCTTTGGGGGTGGCATCAGGCCAGGCGTCGTCTACGGCTCAACCGATGCCACTGCTGCCTACCCCGCATCAAACCCGGTGTCACCAGCCGACATCGTGGCCACAATCTACAACCAGCTTGGAATCGATGCTCATACAATGCTGCCCGATCGCACCGGACGACCCTTTTCAATTGTGCACGGTGGCCAGCCGCTGACCGGCATCATTGGTTAACGGATCAGGAGTTGCAGCCATGAGCAGGAAGGCCGAAGGACATAAAAAAATGGGCAGTCTGCTGCCGATCAATCTGGAAGACCTGCTGCGTCAGCGGAAGGTCGAAGGAGAGAGAATCGAGTACAAGAAGGGCTGGAATCCGGGTGCGGTCATTCGCACTATCTGCGCGTTTGCCAATGACTTCGGGAACCTCGGTGGTGGCTACATCATTATCGGGCAGAATTGTGACGACACCGGTCAGCCCTGTTTTCCGCCAGCCGGTGTACCGGCTGACCAGGTCGACAGAATCCAGCGAGAACTCCTGCAGTACTGTAACCTGATTCAGCCAGTCTATCATCCGTTGCTGAGTGTGGAGTCGTTTGAAGGCAGGACTCTTGTGGTCATCTGGGCACCCGGTGGCCAGAATCGGCCGTACTCGGCACCCCGCGATGTCACTGGCCCTAACCGCGCCCTTCATCACTTCATACTGCGGTATTCAAACACAGTTGAAGCCAAAGGAGAGGTACTGAGAGAGTTATTAAGCCTGACCGCAACCGTTCCGTTTGATGATCGCATGAATCGAAGCGCGGTGCTCGAAGACCTGCAGATTTCGCTGATCAAAGCGTACCTCCAGGAAATCGGCAGTGGTCTGCTCGGGGAGCGAAAACGAAGCTCACTTCTGGAGCTGGCACGGCGGATGAATATCGTTGATGGCTCTGATGAACACGTCAGGCCCAGGAATGTTGGTTTGCTTTTCTTCTCCGATTCACCAGAAAAGTTTCTTCCCGGTGCGCAGCTGGAACTTGTGCTTTTTCCAGAAGGTCCGGGTGGAAACCAAATCACTGAGAAAATACTTCGGGGGCCTGTTCATCAACAGATCCGTGATGCCCTGAGATACCTGCAGAATAATGTCATTGTTGAGAGAGTCATCAAGGATCCTGGTCGCGCGAAGGCGACCCGATTTTTCAACTACCCCATAGCCGCTATCGAAGAAGCTCTTGTCAACGCCGTCTACCACCGTGGTTACGATCAGCGCGAACCGGTCGAGGTGCGGGTAAATCCAGAGTCGATTAAGATTCTCTCTTTACCAGGCCCGGATCCTTCAATTCGTCCTCAGGACCTCAAGCAGGGAAAGATCATCGCTCGGCGCTATCGAAATCGACGGATAGGGGAATTTCTTAAAGAATTGGCAATGACTGAAGGGCGCTGCACCGGGATCCCCGAGATCTTTCGCGCCATGCAGCTCAATGGGTCCCCGCCACCGACCTTCGAGACCGATGATGAACGCCTCTGGTTTATTACCGCGATCCCCATTCACCCTGCATTCGTCAGCGGGAATGAACTGACAAGAATTGATCAAGCAACCGACCAGGCAACCGATCAAGCAACCGATCAAGCAACCGATCAAGCAACCGATCAAGCAACCGATCAAGTAACCGATCAAGCAACCGATCAAGTAACCGATCAAGTAACCGATCAGGTAACCGATCAGGTAACCGACCAGGCAACCGATCAGGCAACCGATCAATTCAATCGCCAGATTCTGCGCCTCCTGAACGCGGTAGCAGGTAGAGAGTTAAGTGCAGCGGCGATCATGCGCAGGCTTAGGCTGACGCATCGGCCGACGGTGCGATTGAACTACCTCAAGCCGGCACTGGCTGCCGGGTTGGTGGAGATGACAATGCCGGAATCCCCGACGCATCGGTTTCAAAAGTATCGGCTCACGAAGCGTGGAATGGAGCTACAGCAATCTCGCGCCGGGAAGTAGATTTCTCACTTGTCCCTTTTTGACTGGAGTCCTTCCTCATGCTGCAATTGCTCGGAACAGCCAGGCGCTGTTGTGACGGTTTGACCCGTCGTGAAACTCTGCAGGCTGGTTCGCTTGCAGCGATGGGCGGCTTTGGCCTGCCACAATATCTGCAGGCGGAAGAGGCCGGGCTGCTCAGAAACGGGCCCGCGAAGAACGTGATTGTGCTGTATCTGCTTGGTGGCGCAGCCACTCAGGATATGGTCGATCTGAAACCCCACGCACCCGCGGAAGTCCGCGGGGAGTTCAAGCCGATTTCAACAAATGTGCCTGGCATTCAGATTTGTGAGCATCTGCCGCGGATGGCGCAGTGGGCACACAGGCTGGCAATTGTCCGATCGGTAAACCACAAGGCCGGCTGTCACAACTGCCTGCCCGGTTTTTCTGGTTTTGATGTGCAGCAGCCGGATCAGCATCCGCGGGACAGTGATCCGCCCAGCATGGGTTCGATCTGCGAATGGTTGCGTCAGGGGCGTGGTGATGCTCCGGACTACGTGTTCATGCCCTGCTGGCTGGGCTGGGGCCAGTCGTTTCGGCGTGCTGGTCCGTACGGTGGTTACCTTGGCCAAAACTACGACGCGCTGACGACGGAGGTTCTGCCGACGGCTCCGGAGGGAACGCGACCACTTCCGGGAACACCGGCAACGGTTCTGGGGGCACCTCAACTGCCGCATACGGGGTTCAGTGAAGGCATGACGCTGGATCGGCTCAGTCGTCGCCGTTCGCTGCTCACTCAATTTGACGACCTGCGTCGTCGGCAGGATGTTGTGCGTGCGGCGGGTTCGTATGACCGCTATCAGTCTCAGGCATTCGATATTCTGACATCTTCACCGATACGGACGGCGTTTGACCTGAGTGAAGAAGATCCACGAATGGTGGAGCGGTATGGAAACACGCTGTTTGGCAACAGCACGCTGATTGCTCGTCGCCTGGTGGAGCGTGGCGTGCGGTTTGTGCATGTGACGTGGGACTTGTTCTGGGGTCCGGTGAACATTGACTACGACGCGTGGGATACGCACACCAACAATTTCGGCATCCTGAAGGGCAACAAGCTGCCGGGCTTTGACCAGACATTTTCCGCGCTGCTGGGTGACCTTGAGGAGCGCGGAATGCTGGATGAGACGCTGATCTTTGTAACCAGCGAAATGGGAAGGACTCCAAAGATCAACGCCAATGCAGGCCGTGATCACTGGACTTTCTGCTATTCTTCCATGCTGGCTGGCGCCGGCATTCGTGGTGGCACTGTTTACGGCAGCTCGGATTCTCAGGCAGCCTATCCGGCTGAAAATCCGGTGCGGCCAGCCGACCTGTGTATGACGGTTCTGGATCGTCTTGGGATCAGCCCCGAACTGCGACTTCCGGACCGCGCTGGACGGCCCATGGATATTTCCTTCGGAGGTCGTCCAATTACTGAGATTCTCACTGGTTGAAGTGCGGAGCAGAAATATGTCGGCACTGGATCTGACGGGCAGGACAGCATTCGTGACGGGGGGTGGGCAGGGGCTTGGCCGGGCAACTGCGCGGCTGCTGTACGCCAGCGGCGCCGCGGTGATCGTGAATTATCTCCGCGACGAATCCGGACAGAACAGGCTGCGGGCAGAAGAAACAGCTGCGGAGTTTGGTACACGCGGTCTGGCAATGGAGGCGGACGTCCGGGATACGGCAGCGATCCAGCAGGTGCTGGAAAAAATCCGACAGCAGTTTGGAGGGCTGGATATCCTTGTCAACAACGCTGCAGTGCTCAGAGACCGCACCGCCAAAAACATGACGGATGCCGACTGGGACATGGTTCTGGAGACCAACCTTTCGGCCGTTTTTCGCGTCTGCCGGGCGGCCCTTCCGTTTCTGCGCGACGGTGGCCGGATTGTGAATCTGGCATCAATTTCCGGCGTTGTTGGATTCTTTGGACAGGCCAATTATGCATCGGCCAAAGCCGGCGTGATTGGTCTCACAAAGGTACTCAGCCGCGAACTGGCCGGCAGACGCATCACTGTCAATGCCGTGGCGCCCGGAGTGGTGCTGACGGAAATGGGCCAGTCGATCCCCGCGGCTGCTCGTGAACAGATGCTGAGTCAGATTCCTCTGCGGCGTTTCGGTGAACCGGAGGAAATCGCCGGGGCGATCTTGTTTTTGTGCAGCGACCTTGCGGGATACATCACCGGACAGACGCTGCACGTGAACGGTGGATGGTGGGGCTGAACTCGGAGCTGCGAGTGATTTCCGATCAGAGAATCTGCACGGCGGATGAAGCGGTGGCGTTGATCGCCGACGGCAGCACTGTGGCCAGCGGTGGCTTTGTTGGCGCGGGCCATCCGGAGGCGCTCACCGCCGCCCTGGAACGTCGCTTCCTCGGAGCCGGCCACCCACGAGAACTCACGCTGGTCTACGCTGCAGGCCAGGGGGACGGCCGTTCACGCGGACTCAATCACCTCGCCCACGATGGGCTGCTGAAGCGCGTCATCGGCGGACACTGGGGGCTTGCACCGGCACTTGGTCGCATGGCTCTGGAGGGCCGTATTGAAGCCTGGAATTTCCCGCAGGGCGTGATCTGTCAGCTCCTGCGGGACATCGCGGCCGGCCGACCCGGGTGCGTCACTCGCATCGGGATCGGCACATTCATTGACCCACTGCATGGCGGTGGGCGGCTCAACGACCGCTCCCGTGAAGACATGGTGGAACGGATTGAAATTCGTGGTCGGCAGTGGCTGCTGTATCACGCTTTCCCCATTCACGTGGGACTCATCCGGGCAACAGCAGCAGACCCTTTCGGAAACCTGGTGCTGGACGAGGAAGCGGTGATTGGAGATGTTCTGCCGATTGCACAGGCGGCCCGTAACCATGGTGGTCTGGTGATCGCGCAAGTCCGCAGGCTGCTGCCTGAACCGCTGCCACCGCAGCTGGTTAAAGTTCCCGGGCGACTGGTGTCCAGAATCGTCGTGGCGGATTCAGCCGAGCACTGGCAGACATTTGCAGAGCCATTCAATGCGGCCTATTGCAGTGCTGCGGCAGGAGCTGGAGCCGAGTGCTTTGCCGAGGTCGCTGACGTTCCCGATGTGGTGCGGCGAGTCATCGCGGAGCGGGCGTGTGATGAGCTGGCAGCCGGAAACCTTGCCAATCTTGGCATCGGCCTGCCGGAGGGCATTGCGGTCGTTGCCGCTGCGCGTGGACTGCTGCAGCAGGTCACATTGACTGTGGAAAGTGGTCCGATCGGGGGCATGCCGGCGGGTGGACTCAGTTTCGGAGCAGCCAGTTATCCGGAAGCAATCATCGATCAGCCGTCGCAGTTTGACTTTTATGATGGTGGCGGGCTGGATTTTGCAGCACTGGGGGCTGCCGAGGTGGACCGTCGGGGAAACGTCAATGTGTCAAGATTCGGCCACCGTTTTGCAGGTGTGGGCGGCTTTGTGAATATCTCGCAGTCAGCGAGGCGGCTGGTGTTCTGCGGAACGCTCACAGCCGACGGCCTGCAGGCAGATCTTGAAGGGGGACGCCTGACGATTCGTCGCGAAGGTCGAATTCGCAAATTTGTCCAGCAGGTGCAACAGGTTTCGTTTGCCGGACCGGATGCTGCAGCTGCAGACCGTCACGTGCTGTTTGTGACGGAGCGAGCTGTGTTTCGACTGACATCGGAGGGACTGGAATTAATCGAGATTGCTCCGGGAATCGACATCGAGGCGGATATTCTGCAGCAAATGGAATTTCAGCCGCTGATTCGTCATGTGACAACCATGCGCCTGCCTTGGGAACCACGGTAATCGGTGGCTTTTATCAGGTTGCAAAAGAGTTGTCGCAGACCTCTCACGCCACTGAAAATCCTTAAGCCAATTACAGGTCTTTTCGCAGAGCGAAAAGCGACTTTTAAGGTCAGCATTTATGGTCCTGCGTTTTTTCTCGCTGTTCGCTGCCGTTTGTCTGACGGTGCTCTGCGCTCTGAATTCGTTCTGCCTCAGCGGACTCGCAACGGCAGCCGACCCCCCCGCCGGTCCACTCCATGCGTGGTACCGCGAGGGTGGGCTGCAGTCTTCCGGTGCGGATGTCACGGCCTGGCAGTCGGCGGCGGGCGATAACCCCGCACGATCGCTCAACCGGGTCTCCGGGCGTCCACAGCTGGTGAATGTCCAGGCTGCCTTCGGGACAGCGGAGGTCGTTCGCTTCAACGGCACTGCAGCGCTCTGGCAGGCTGTTGGTTCCTGGGGCACTCTGAAGGACGCTCGCACGGTGGTGCTGATGGCACGACTGCCGCAAACGCGGTCCGGAGTGCTCTTCGATGGCAGTACTCGCGTGGGCTCGTTGCCTGTTCGCTGGGAACAGGGACGGTTTGCAGCGGCCACTCAGCCGATCGCCGAATCTGCGGTCGTCACGGACCCGGCTGACAATTCATGGAGGGCCTTCGCGTTCGTTTTTCCCGCCGGAGGCGCGCCACTGGGCGGGCTGATCATCGGGGCCAACGTCGCCACCAAAGAGGGGCTCGCCTGCGACGTTGCTGAAGTACTCGTCTATCCCCGCGAGCTGACTGAAGGGGAATGCCGCGATGCTGTCGGCTGGCTCTCGCAGAAATGGGGCCAGCCCACGGTTCTGCCGGATGCTCAACAGCCGCAGCGCCCGCAACTGCCTGAAGATCCCCGGCTGTTTCGCACAACGCTGCAGCGACGCGGCGACAACGGAGTGGACACTTTTCGCATCCCGGGGCTGGCCACAACACCTCAGGGAACACTCATCGCCGTCTACGATGCCCGCAACAGGAATGGCGGAGATCTGCCGGGCGATATTGACGTGGCCGTGCAGCGTTCGACGGACGGGGGTGAAACATGGAGTCTGCTGCAGCGAATCATGGACTTCGATGCCGCGGTGCCCGGATCACAGGGAAACGGGGTGGGGGATCCGGCGGTCCTTGTGGATCAGCGAACCGGACGGATTTTTGTGGCCGCGCTCTGGTCGAAGGGACCCCGAGCGTGGAATGGGAGCGGTCCGGGAATGAGTCCGGATGAAACCGGCCAGCTGGTGCTGGTGCAAAGTTCGGATGACGGTCTGACATGGTCACAGCCGGTCAGTATCACCTCGCAGATCAAGCAGGCGGACTGGCGTCTGTGCTTCAACGGCCCGGGGAACGGCATCCAGCTGCGGGACGGAACACTGGTGTTTGCTGCTCAGTATCGCGATCCTGCCGGCAAGCCCCATTCCTGTTTCATCGCCAGTCAGGACGGTGGCGACAACTGGAAGATTTCTCCGGCTGCGATTCCTGACGGGATTCCAACCAGTGAAAGCGCTATCGCGGAACTTGAGGATGGCACGCTGCTGTTATCGATGCGAAACGAGTCACGTTCGGGGCAGCGCGCGTGGGCGCGGTGGGAATGGCAGGGAACGCTGTGGAACGGCGGCTGGAGCAAGTCGTGGCTGGATCTGCCGGACCCCACCTGCATGGCCAGCCTGATCCGACATCCGCACGGCGAACTGATCTTTTCAAACCCTGCGGATTCGCAGCAGCGGAAGAAGCTGACGATCCGTTCCAGTAATGATGGCGGGCGTACGTGGAGTCGCGGTCGGCTGATGGATCCGGGCGGAGCCATGTATTCGTGCCTCACGGTGCTTCGGGATGGTCGCCTTGGTCTGCTCTACGAAAGTGCCGACGCCGAGGGTCTTGTGTTTGTTCGTTTTCCGCTGGACTGGGTCCTTGAGTGAGCCAGTTTGCCGACGGTGGCCGAGGGGCGCCTGGAAACCACGGGCAAATTCGGCTGGTGGCTGAAGCGGCACGAACAGAAGCTGCAGGAAACGCGGGCGGGTGGAGTTCAGCTGGCCTTTCTGGGTGACTCGATCACTCAGGGCTGGGAGACCACGGGAAAGGTGGCCTGGGAAAAGCATTTCGGCAGCCGCCACGCGGTGAATTATGGATTTGGCGGCGATTCCACTCAGCACGTATTGTGGCGGCTGCAGCACGGCGAACTGGATGGGCTTTCGCCAGAGACGATCGTACTTCTGATAGGCACCAACAACGTGCGGCATGGAGATTTTACGGCCGAAGAAATCGCAGCGGGAATTGCGGAGGTTGTGCGCGTGCTTGGCGAAAAGTGCCCGAAATCCCGCGTGCTGCTGCTGGGCCTGCTGCCCCGTGGCGTCACAGCAGCAGATCCGCTGAGAATCAAGTGCGATGCGGTCAATGCACTGCTGCCAGCGCTTGCTGACGGACGGCGCGTGGAGTACCTCAATGCCAATCCCGCACTGCTGGAGCCCAACGGCCACCTGTCAACAAAAATCGCTCCGGATTTGCTGCATTTGAGCGCGGAAGGGTACGAGCGACTGGGCCAGGCCATCGCTGAAAAACTTGACCCCTGAAAAGCAGCCGGGGCCCGACTACGGCTTAGCAAAAGCTTCGAGCGACTCGGACTGAGGCGAACAGGGCTGCGGCAGCAAGGATGAGTGGGATGCTGACGGACTGCAGTGTCGGGCTGGAGGTGCAGAGGAAGGACAGGGCGAAGAGTAAAAGGATCAGGGAGGTCGTCTGGAGGAGTGGCAGGAGTCGGCTGCGAAGGCCGCTGGCGAGCAGGGCAAGGGCAGCGAGGCAGCAGGCAACAGCCCAGATCAATCCTCCGGCCGTGCGGACGGAGTCAGCGGAACGGACATCCAGTGCCAGTGCCGGGTTGCCACCAACCCGCAGGAAGTCCAGACGCAAGCCGTCGGCGGGGAGTTCGAAGAGCAGCGAGAGGCGTCCCTGGGGTTCGATGGCGGACTGGACTGCCACGAAGTCTTCGGTGCTTTGAACAGCTTCGCCGGAGGCGGGTGCAGATTGTGGGGCAGGTGCTCCGGGAGCACCGCCACCACCAGGAGACGCTGGTGGTGGAAGGGTGAGTCCCAGTTGAGTTTCACTTTGCGGAGCGTCTTCCAGTTGTTTTTCGAGTGTCTCGGTTTCCATGCGTTTGCCGGCGGCATTCTTTGTTTCATCGAGTCGTTCCGCGAGTTCATCACCTTCGGCGAGCTTTCTGCGGAGCCGTGACTGCGGGGCGGGGGCATTAGTCGCACCGTTGGCCATCTGTTTTCCTTTTTCATCGCGATCGGCAGCAGCACGACCGAATCGGCTGTTGAGGGCGCGTTGCTGCGCTTCGGCTCCGCGACCCTCTTCGGCCTGCGGAGTTGCTGTGGGATCCACGGCTGCTTTGTCGCTGGCTGGTTTCTCGGGCATGGTGAAGCGAAACTCGAAGCGCTCCGTCTGCCCGCCCATTTGCTGACCAGCAGCGAGGCCACCGGAGCCTGGGGCCTGTCCCTTGATTGCCAGGGAATTGTCGTTGAAGAACAGGTTGCGGCTGGTTTCGGAATTGCGGTTGAGCGCCAGGTCCTGCTCGAAGAGATACTGGTTCGCCCCCTGGCCCAGGCTGATGGTTTGATCCATGGGAGTCTGGGATTGTTCAAATTCCTGCAGTCGCTTCAGGGCTTCGCCACGGGCCTGTTCGGCCGCTGCAGAGCTGCCGCGGAGCTGCTGGAGGCGGGAATTGAACTGCATGTAACCGGAGAGTTTGGCGGTGGGGTTAAGTCCGTCGCGGGTGCTGGAGCCGAAGAACGAAAGGGCCTGTTCCACTTCCGACAGGACCTCAGCATCCTGCAGTTCGAGGGCATCGGCCGGGACCACATTGGTGAGTGCGGGATTGCGATTGATCACAGCACGCCAGGATTCCGGCACGTAGATGCTCCAGCGATTGCGGGACACAGAGATACCCTGAGCGGGGTCATCGCGGAATTCAGGGAAGGTGGGAACGGGGATGGTGAGCGTATCGGCAGCCAGCCGTTTGCGAAGTGTCGTTCCCGCCTCATCGAAGCGACCGGCTATGGCAAAATCGACATCGAAGCCAGTGGAGGCATTACCGGACTGAGGGATCGGGATCAGGTGCCGTTTACGGCCGGCGGAATCGCTGATGACCACACGTGAGGGCTGACCGGCGACGACGCAGAACAGGAGGCGGCAATTTTCCGGGAGCAAAATCGGCAGAAACTGCCGCGACTCATTGACCACTCGCAGTTGATGTCGGCTGCGCCAGCTGCCGTCATCGGCGAGCACAGTGGTGTGGGTTGCGAGGCTGACAACGGCGGGGGCGACCTTCTGCTGTTCAGGATAGCTGACTTTCCATCCAGCTGTTCCCGTGTGCAGTCGAGTGATGCGAACGGCCTGCTCGAGCAGTGCATGGGGAATGCGTGTGGTGAGCTGTTCTGGAGTCACCACATCGTCGGGCTGTTCCTGTTCCGGCTGCAGCAGAGCATTGGACTGATTGACAACGACGTGAAAGTGGGACTGGCTGGAGAGCGTGGACGGGGCATTTTCGGGAACAGCAAACTCCGGTACGGCAGGCAGCAGGCGACCATCTGCGGGGAGTGGCAGACTGGCGGTCCCGAGAATGAAGAGCTGATCCGATGCGGGCTGCTGCAGCTGGAAAAGGATCCGTGTGCGACCGGGTGCAGCGGGCTCGCGCTGAATGCGACGTTGTCCGGGGACGTCGAAGGTCATGGCGGCTGCGAGTGCTTCGGGGAGTTCGACGGCGAACTGGTCAGCTGCGGCACGGGCTATCTGCCATTTGAGTCCGAGCAGGATTTCGAGCGAGGCTGGGGTGATGCTGGAAACGGTCACGGATTCGGCTATCAGTGTGGAAACGGCGGGACGCAGCCGCACGACGGCAGTTCCTGGCTGCAGGGCGTTGCAGCGGAACAGCAGGCCTGGCTGGTCAGGAGCGATTTCGCGGAAGTCTGACACGCCGTTGGTGATTGGCTGCAGTGTCCAGCCACCGGCTTCGTCGAGCCCGGCATTTTCGGACGCGGCATCAAGCCAGACGGCGAGCTGGGATTCTGCGGAGGTACTGTTCAGGAGTGTGGGGGGCTGAAGAGTCAGCAGTTGCCGGTCGGCATCTCGGGGCTGCTGTCCCTGCAGCACAATCTGCAGCGACCCTGTGCGGGAATCGTTCAATTGAATGCTCAGCGTGCGAACCATCGCCGTCGGATCGGGGTTGTCCGTGAGATACCAGTCGCTCAGTCCGGGAGCACTGACATCCAGCGGCAGGAACGAACGGGGGATGGTCAGATCCAGTCTGGAACGTGGAGCCCCCTTGAGGAGGATCGTGAAGCGGCTGGCCCAGAGTTGCCGCTGTTGTTCGAGGCGGATGGCATGCAGGGCCTGCACGGTCTGTTCATCTGAGGTGGGGCTGAGCCGCACGGCGATGGAGGCGGGCTGGCGAGTGTACCGCCAGGCGAGCAGCGGACGTCCGGGAAGTGCGTCGCCAGACGGTTGTGGAGCTTCGTCGGGATTCAGCTGAGAGACGCCTGAGAGGGCATCGGAGCGGACCTGGAACTGGGGCCCGGTCAGCAGTACCACAGTGCCGGCATCACGTCCAGCGCCGCGGATGGCGGAGATGGGTACTGGGAACTTCTGCAGCAATTCCGGGGCGGGCAGCGGAGCGAACATCTGGAAGGTGATTTGAGTGCTGTCGGAGACGGCGCGGCGAAGGGGAATCAGCAGACTGCGCCCGCTGTCGGCGTCCTGAATGGACCACCCGGCAAGGTCGTCGCCGGTGACCGTCTGCAGGGAGTAGCCGTCAGGAATGCTGACCTCCAGCTCCGAGAGTTCTCCCTGCCGAACTGCCACTGCGACAGCGGTCCGCAGCAGCAGGCCGGAATCCTGAACGGCGATGGCAGAGGTGGTTTCGGCGTGGTAGAGCACATCGCCGGCTACCTTCTGCTGGGCCGGCAGCCATTGCAGCCGCAGTGTGGAGGCCAGCGCGATTGGCACTGTGACAGTGCGGCCCGACCGACGAAAACCAGTGCTGCGGCCATTAATACGGGCATCAAGTCCTTCAGCAGGAAGAGTCCATTCGAGCATACCGGCGACGGGGCTGCGGAGGGGCAGATCAGCGCGACCAGGTTCGCCCTTGATTTCAGCTGTAATATCAAAGACCACATCCACCACATGCAGGCGCCGGCCTGTCAGCTGTACGGCATACGCCGGACCAGCATCGATCGGCAGTGCCATATTGCCAGCTGCCTGCTGCTGTTGTGACGGAGGAATCTGCTGGCCAGCGAAATCCGGGAGCGGTGTGGCACCGACACCACTGATCAGCGGCAACGCGACACCATCTTCACCATTCACTTTGACGCTGCGGATACCAACTGGTCCCAGCGGCAGTGGGACTGAGGTTGTTTCCGCTGAGTCGCACCAGACGGCGAAACGAGCCTCAAACCCCAGCGCATGACGTTCACCGTCAACGGGTCGCAGTTCCTGTGTGCGAATCCACGTGGACACGACTCCGGACCCGAGCGGGCTGGTGTCCACTTTCGGAAGTTCACCCGGGCGGGCAAGGGCAAAAAGTTTCAGGAACTGCTCGTGAGGAATGAATACACGGTCCGCGCGGAGCGGTGGTTGATCGGGAGTCCAGGGGACGATGATCTCGGGGAGTGTTTCGGCTGGAGGAACTGTGACGGCTTCCTGAGCCTCAGCGGCAGGGGTGAAGATTTGCAGGACGGCGAACAGCAGTCCGGTGGCAGCAGCAGAGCTGGCAGTGCGGCCGGACCTGAAACGTCGTGGCAGGCAATGCTGTCGGCACCACGTGAGTGGGCAGTACGGTCCACAGCAGAGGCCGGACATGGATGCAGCGGTGGCAATCACAGCGGCAGCCGCTGCGGCGAGAGCGGCACCATCGACGAGCCCCTGCCAGGCGGATGGGACGAGGGGGACGGCAGCGAGCGCGAGCAGCAGCAGGGCAAGGCATGTGGCAAGCTGCAGAGTGAAGTGGCGACGGCGCAGGGAGAATGCGAGCAGCAGCAGGGCGACAGCGGCGATCGCGCGCAGTGTGAGCAGCTGAGTGCGGCTGCGAATGGCCAGCTGCAGGACTGCGGGACCCTGCGTGGAGTCGGCAACGGAGATAAAGGTGCGTGTGCGATAGTCAGCAGGGATTTCAAGGTCGACGTTGACCGAGAGACGGGCACCCTTGCGGGCGGGACGCTGAGGAATGGCAGCGGCGAGCCCGGAAACATCGGGTGCCTGCATTGGTGAGGGCGCGGCTTCCATGGGAGCCTGCGTGACAGCATCGGCGAGTGAGTTTGTGGGAGCGTCAGCTGCAGGCAGTGGCTGGGGTTCGGCGGCGAGCATTTCCGGGACGTTCGATTGGACGTCGTACACTTCACCACCCATACCTCCACCACCGAAGCCGCCCATTCCTGCACCATCCATGGCTCCCATTCCGCCCATGCCACCCATGGCGCCCGCTGGAGCCGGGGGAGCATAGTTTTTGAATTCGTCAGCCTCGGCCCAGCCACCATCGCCAGCCGAAAGCTGTTGGACGGAAACCGCATCGGTTGCACGCCCTCGCTGCGTTGCTGCCACGCGATAGGCAGGGAGGAGCAGCAGGAAACCAGTGAGACCAACACCTGCAAGGACCACCAGCACCTTCCAGCGTCGCTGGATGATCAGGGTGGTCAGGACGAACAGTGCCAGCAACAGAATGGTGGGGACGAAAAGCCGAGGAAGGAGTGCCTTCCAGTCCGGCAGCTGCCATTTGGCAAGCGACTGCAGCCAGCCGGCTTCGTCGAGCCCATCGGCAGCTCGGAACGGGCCGGTGGCATCAACGATCATATCGGTTTCCGGATAGTGCACCTGGCAGGTTTGTCGGAGCACATCAATCAGTACGGCCTGCTGATCCTTTGCATCGATGGAGAATTGTACGGGCCGTTGTTCGAGGCTGGCGTGGGTACCGGACTCGGGTGGGGCCGTTTCGAAAAGCAGTGTGAGATTGATTTGAGCGCTGCCAGCTGCTGCGGGGAGGGCGACCAGGTAGTCATCACCAGCTTCACGGACTTCGACAGCTTCTCCGTTAAGGATAGTGGACCAGAGGCTGGAGCGTTCCGCATCGGGAAGTTTGAAGCGGAGAGTTTGCACACCACTGGCCTGCAGGCGGGCGTTGACCTTGTGCTGCAGGCTGCCGGATTCGTTGATGGTGCAGATGGAATCCAGATGTTCGCAGACGGCTGAGGGGACTGCGGTGGAGTCAAAACGGGTTTCGGAAACCTGGAAGGCGTAGTCTGGTCGGATAAATCGCCATGCGATTGCGATGCGGCGATTGGTGTCGGGGCTGGGTGGTGCGACCAGACTGGCGTCAGCGGGGAACAGCCCTGGAATGGTGGCGACTTCAGGCGGGGCAGAGAGGCTTTGGTCGGGCGCTGCCTCAAAGACCAGCAGTCCTGGCTGGCGAACAGCATCGACGACCAGCAAAGCGGGCGCGCTGAGCGTCGCGCCGGCGACTCGAGGCCGGGGAATCTCGGTGTTCAAAGTCAATGAACCGGCGAAGCGACGGCTGAGTCGGAGGTTAAACGGCCGGAAACCGTTTTCGACTGCCCCGGCGGATTGTTCGGCGATTTCGACGGGTTCCACAGCCCGGGGCAGATCAAAGCCGGGCACGAGTCCAACCTGTGCGACGTTGAAACGCACATCGGGTCCGAGCGATTCGGGGAGTCGCAGGACGAGTGAGCGGAGGGTTCCACTGAGCACATCAATCGTGACTTCGGCGGCCACGGTTTGCTGGCGAACATCGGCCCACGTTCGCAGCACGGAGCGGCTGGCGATGCGCGCGGGTTTGCGAGTGACGGAGAGTTCGCCGGAAATGGGTGTGCCATCGTTGCGAAAGACCTGTTGCGAGCCGCTGCCGGAGACGGGCGTGAGCCCGTTGATGCTGAGGGGCACGACTGCCAGGTCTTCAGATGTGCGGATGGTCCAGATGCCACCGACCGAGGTCAGGCCCGGAGTTTGCACGGGGGCCAGCAGCAGTCGTTGTTCGGTTTCCGGATCAGGGAGGGATCGCTGGAGCAGAAGCTGCAGCGGGAAGAGTTCGCCGGGCTGAATCGGATTGGCTGGGCGCACGATGATGTCTGTTGGGGTACTGCCGGCGGTCCACGGAACAGAATTGCCGGATGATGTGACTGCTGTGAGCTGCCAGTCGGCAGGCAGAGTCAGCGGAAAATCGAACAGCGGGGCGTTCAGGACTTCGATGGTAAGTGTGGTATCGAGTGTGGCATGGGTATCGCGGATGTCGAGCGTGGCGGAATTGTCGGCGAAAAGTTCGCGGCTGCGGGGGCGAACTGCGGCCGTCATGCGGTACTGTTGCTGCCAGAAATCGAACACCTGAGCTTCCGGCGGCGCTGAGACTTCCGCGGCGGATACCGGCCGGATTCCGGATTCGGTCTCGGCGACAAGTCGCAGCCCCTGAGACTGTCGCAGCAGCAGGCGGCCGGAGTGTGAGGCGACATTGATGAATTCGATGGCAGGGACTGAACGCGGGCCCGCGGCGGCATCTGGTGGGGTCATCACGACGCCACGAATCTGCAGGCTGCGGTCCCCGGAAAATGGCTGTCGCCACGTCAGTGTCAGGCGGGTGAAGCCGGGTTGCTCGGGATCATCTTCAAGCTGCCAGTTTTCCAGTCCGGTGGATTCGGCGTTGACAACTTCAAAACCGGGAGGCACGCGCGCGGTGATGCGGTTGAGTGTTCCACCGAATACGCTGACCTGCGATTCACCGGACCATTGCAGAACCTCCGGGCGGAATTCGAGCACTGCTTCGGTGCGCACGAAGGCGAGTGTTTCGGCCTGCGTTTCCTGCTGACGGGCGGTCCAGCGGAGGCGCACTTCAGGAGCACCGCCAACAGGGACGCGATAGTCGACGGGTTGAGCTGGGTCACCAGGTCTGTCGAGCTGCCGGTCATTCACAAGCAGACGACGATCGCCCGGGCACTTCACGGTCAGTTCGACAGCGGCAACAGCAGGCAGCTGAAATGCGGCAAGTCGTTCGATGCCGGCGGCGATGAGCGGCGTGGAGAAGGTGACAACCACGGTGAAGTCACCAGGCTGACGATGGGCCACGAGCACCGCTGAACGATCCGCGGGATCGCGGGCGAGCAGTGCGGATTCGTTGTTGATCTGCGCCTGTTCGACCGCCAGATTGCCGGCAGGAATGCGAATGAGCTGCCATCCATCAGCGAACTGCCGCACATCCAGTTCAGCCCTGATCTGAGCCTGCTGTTCAGCAAGGCTGACTTCGTAGCGGGCCTGCCTGATCACGAAGTCAGCCGGCTGAGCAGTGCTGGCGGCGTTACTGCGGGCCTGTTTCAGGAGTTCGTTCAGTTCGGTGCGTTTCAGCATGACGCCACGGGCATCCCTGGCGAAGATGGTGTCGAGTTCGTCTGCGGGAATATAGCGTTCACGCAGGGCCGAGTTGTCCTGCGCAGCCACCGGTTGAATTGCGGGGACGAGGCCGATCAGTGCGGCAAAGGCGGCAACTGTCCAGCAGAGCAGTGAAGGCATTGGCTTCAGGTGTGAATCACGAGCGGACTGGCGATGGCTCATACGGCACCTCCCTGTGAATTGGTATCAGCTGCGGAAGTGTCGGGAACAGCGGTTGCGGGGACTGTTGCTGCGGAAGCTGTAGCGTTGCTGACGGCAGCCACGCCCGTGATTGGTGGAGTAACGGAGAGGGGCACAAGCGGAGCGGGTCTCGAACGTGTTCCGAGGAGCAGGCTGAGCAGCCAGATGGTGGCGGTGAGCAGCAGTCCGGGCCAGACAGTGCGGGAGAGTTCGGCAATTCCCAGCGACTGGCGAAGAGAGAGCAGAGCGGCGGCGAAGGCAGCCAGCAGCAGAATTGTGCAGCGATTCTCCCAGGATGTGCGGCGAAGAATCAGTCCTGCGATGACAACCGTGCCACTCACAGCAGGCAGCAGGAACCACCACTTCCACCATCTGAGCAGGAGTTCACCTGGGTTTCCGGCGGAACGATAGACAGCAGGTTCTCCCTGGGTGGCAAATTCTGACAGGCCATCACTTCCGATCCAGTCGTCCAGCTGGGCAGCGGCACGGGAAGATGAGGGGGGTTGAAGAATTTGGGGTAAATAGACGGGGTCGCGGGGTTCCTGAACCCAGCGTTCTGGAGCTCCGAAGAACGACGCTTCTTCGGGTGACCACACAGCGACTCGCACCTGCTGCACCACAGTGGCCCCATCCGCTCCGCCGACAATTGGGAGTCGCAGGAGTTGGGCGCCGCCGAGTCCGGAATACGGGCGTTTATCGGGTTCGACGATGGGGCAGCGATAAAGGAGTGTGAGCAGGAAGTCTTCGTCGGAGGTGCCTTCACGGCTGATATTAATATAGTATGCCTCACGACCGTCTGTGGCCTGCACATCGGTGGCCTTTTCGATGGTTGTGCGGATTTCATTCAGCAGCGGCGCCTGCAGATCGCATCCGGCTGGCAGATCGATTCGCAGTCGCTGACGTTCGCTGGTGGTCAGTCGCAGACGCACGCGCCAGGCAGCGAGTGCCTGGGTTTCGGTGACGACCTCGATGGCTGCTCGGGAAACAACTGTGGCCGCCACCTCATGCAGTTCGTGTTTGCGTATGGAGATGGAGGCCGTGGCGGGCTGAGCGAAGTAGCGCCAGGCGAGGTAACCATCGTGCTCCAGCAGTTGCAGTTCACGAACGTCGATGGGTTCAGCTGTTTCGGACTGGGAGAGGGCATCGATGGAAAGGGAGGGGTGCCGGAGTACTCGAATTTCGCCGCGGGCTTCGGTGAGAATCACGCGTCGCCGGGCCGGCTGATCATCGGGGAATGGCGGGAGCACGCGCGGGGGTTCGATGGCAAAGTCGCGGGAGTTGGCCGGCGTGGCGGGAGCCTGTGCGGGTGATGCAGCGTCCGGTGCCGCGGCGTCTGCCGGGGGTGCAGCAGCATTTGCCGGTGTGTTTTCGGCAGCGGGTGCCGCATTGAGTGGTCTGTCCCAGTCGACAGCAATCTGAAGGATTCCGGTGGTTTCTTCCTGGAGCACGAGAGTCCAGGTGGTCCAGCCATTCTCGGAAGCAGCAGCTCGGTCGCGCTGTCGCAGGTTGTGCTGCGGGTTGAGCGTACGGAAACGAACATCTTCGGCGACGGCTTCGGGGACGGCGATGCGAAAAGTATCGAGTCCGGCGTTGCGGATATCGAACTGAACGATGGAGGATTGGCGGATGAGTTCAGGGTCGACCTGCACGGTGGTGGCGGTGGAGGCGGCGAGTTGTACGGGGCGTGGTGCGGAGCGGACCGTCAGAGCGATGGGTCGGCGTGTGAAGTTCCATGCTCCGACAGTTCTCAGCCTTGCAGGAGCTTCGGGGATCCCGTCGCGTGCGGGAACAAGGCCTGTGAGGCGATCATCGAGGGTGACGACATCGAGGAATTCAGGGGCGAAAAGGGTAACGATACCGGACTCTCGTTCGACGCCTTCCGGTGCGGGGATGGGAAGTGTAAGTTCCGGGATTTCGACGGCCGCGTTAAGGGGCTGCCGGGCCTGGAGGGACACCTTTATGGGCCCCAGACGTTTTCGGGTGAGTGAGAGTGTGACTTTGCCGGTGCCGCGATCGAGCTGAAATTCGGCCATGCCGTCGGCGGAGACACTGTCGACGTTGAGTCCTTCCGGGATCTGCAGCACCAGCTGAAACACACCGGCACGCTCGACCTGGTAGTTGATCTCTGAGTTCAGAACGAGTTCGTCGTCGCGGAACGTGTATTGCAGCTGATGCTCTGCCAGCAGTCGGGGTTCGACGGGGCGCAGTCGCACATCGAGCCGTGAACGGACGCCACTGTATTCCCAGACGGTCGCCTGGTTTTCCGGAGCCGGAGGCTCGGTTGAACCCTTGGCCGGTCCGGGCTCGGAGCTGCTGATCTGGCGGATGCCGGACTGGGCTGCAACGATGGCGGTGAGTGTGGGATCGGTGGTGAGCGAGAGCTGACCGGATTCCCGCACGATGCCCTCCGGATGCACGCCCTGCAGCTTGCCATCATCACTGCGTCCGAGGATCGCGATGGTGTCACCCTCGAATGCCCGTTCGGTTTGGATTTCGAGCTGGAACTGTTCGGTAGCGGGGACGAGTAGTTCCACCTTGATGAGCTGGTGTGTGTCACCGATGGGGGCTGCATTCCAGGCGCGGATGCGGCCGGCGGCGGCCGTGACGTCGATGATTCGGGCATCTCGGGGTGCAAGCACAATAAGTTCCCGCAGTTCACCACGGAGGATTTCGTAGTTAAGCTGAGCGCGGGATTGCACCAGACCGGTCTCAATGCGGGCGGTGATGCGGCTGTTGACGCTGGCGAGCAGATCCATGACGGGTTTGGAACCATCCCGTGGTGACCACCGCACCTCAAATCGCGGCACTGCCCCAAGGCTGGCTCGGACCCGCGTTTGCTCGGCGGGTGCAGGCTGTTCGAGCGGCAGTTGGACCTGCAATGGGGAGATTTTGACGGTTTGATCGGCTTCGGGAATGGTGATTGAGAGTTCAGAAATTCCAGCGGGTGGGCAGTCTATGGCGAAGCTCTTATCTTCCGGAGAGGTCTGCACCGGGACGAGCAGCTCCATTTGAACCGATTTCGGAGCGGGGGCTTTGACAAGCAGCTCGTACTGGCCCTGCCCGGTGGCTTTGAGCAGCACGCTGCCATCGGACGGTTCCACTTTGCCGATGGCTGCCGCGCCAAAGTTCAACGGAATACTGGCCCAGCCATCAGCCTTCAGCAGATTCAGCCGTAGTTCCAGCGTCAGGCGAGCGACGTCCTTTTCCACTGCGGCAGACCACAAAGTGGAAGTGATTACTGCGTCCTGAGGCACAGCGGGGGCCGGACGATTGGTGATCGACCGGCGGACCAGTTCGAGGTATTCGTTCCAGGGCAGAACGATGGAGGCATCCTGACTGTTGAAAACCTTCTGCAGCTCACGAAATGGCACATAGATCAGTCGTTCCACAACGCTGCGGTCGGACTGCAATGTGGGTGACTCCGGTGGTGCGGTGCCCGGGTCTTGAGGAGCTTGCGGGGGCTGGGGCTCCTGTGCTGCGACGGGAAACCGGAACAGCAGCAGGCAAAGGACAAGGCAGCTGAATCGAAATGGTGAAGGCATAGGTTCAGCCTGATGGAAGTGAAGGCGGCTGGCACTTTGAGTCATTGCAAACAGCGAAGTTCGGTCGGACGGAGCGACCGGTTTGTCTGGGAAGTTTAGGTTAGGGATTTGGTTTCTGCAGTGTTTGGAAAAAAAAGAGCTGTTGTCTGGCGTAAATGTTCCCAAAAAAACTCAAGGGACCGATGTTTTGGTCGATCGGACGTGTGGCGCGAGTGGGCTGTGTGGCGATCACGCGTGGGTATATGCGAGCATTTTCGTGCCGTTTTTCCGGTACGGCAGGCTGAACTGGCTCTTCAAACCCTGACGGATATCCACAGCAATCGCTCGGGTTTTCCAACTAATTCGCAGGATTTTCTTCAGCGGTCGGGGAAAAGCCTGGCCAGCAGTGCGTTGATGTGCCGAAAACAAACTTTGAGGGCTGTTCCGTTTGCGCTGATTTTGACGGTAGAGCCCCCTGGGAAGTCTCAGAAGTCAATACCGATCAAGTGGAATTTGGCGATGCCAGGCTGTCCGACCGAATTGGCGGCGGATTGATTCAACAGGATCACGAGGTCAGGGGATGACCATGCGGAAGTCAATTTTGGTGCTGAGTTTCATGCCATTGCTGGCCGGTTTCGGCAGTGTGGCGGCACAGCAGCCGGGTGCGGTTGAGGAAATCAACCGTGCTATTTCTCACATCAGTGAGCCCGTTGCTGAGCTGCGGCTTGAGCAGGGCCATTCGAAGGTGGTGCTCTTCAAGCAGAATGTTGTAAGAGCTTCGATTGCTGATCCGGCCATCGTTGAGACCACACCGTTCACACAGCGGGAGGTGGAACTGATTGGCAAGGGTGTTGGCCGAACGACGGTTTCCGTCTGGCTGGGAGATCAGCAGACATCAGAGCTGTTCAGTTTTGTCGTTTATGTTCAACCACCGCAGAAAGACCTCGCACTTCGGGATCAGGAGATCAGGAAGCTGGAGCAGCAGATCTCCCGGATGTTTCCCAACAGCTTTGTGCGATTGATTCCCGTGGCGGACAAGATCATTGTCAAAGGTCAGGCGAAGGACGCGGAGGAGGTCTCACAGATTCTCACCGTTCTGCGTCGCGGTGGCGGTGGTGGCCAGGCCGGAGGTGCTGCGAATGCGGGGATTGGCGGAGCGGGGGTTGGCGGGACAGGTGCTGCTGACGGCACGCTGGCGAATTCCGACGAGCTGAATCTGGACTCCGTTGCGAACACGATGTCGATTGTGAACCTTCTGCGAGTGCCGGGTGAGCATCAGGTGATGCTGAAGGTGCGGATTGCGGAGTTGAAGCGATCTGCTGCTCGCAGCATGGGTGCGAACTTCAGTGGCGAATTCGGGGACTTCCTCGTTGGCCTGGGCGGGGGTGCCACAGCCAACAGCATGGTGAGCGGGACGTTCTCGAAGGATAGCTTCGAGCTGGCGCTGGAGGCCCTTGAGTCGCACCGTGTTGCCAAGGTGCTTTCCGAGCCAAATCTGGTGACAATCAGTGGTCGTCCGGCAACATTCATTTCCGGCGGCGAATTCGCCGTGCCGACGGTTGTCGGTGTGGATGGAGTGGGCGCTGCCAGTACCACGTTCCGCGGCTACGGCACCATTCTCCAGTTTACGCCAACCGTTCTGGACAAGGACCGAATTCGCCTGCAGGTGAATCCCTCCTTCAGTACTATCAATTCTGATACCGCAGTGAATGGAATTTTTGGTGTGGACACGCGGTCCGCCTCAACCACTGTGGAACTCCGCGAAGGACAGGTTCTCGCAATCGCGGGTCTGACTCAACAGCAGCAGAGCGGTTCCACTGCCAGACTGCCTGGGATTGGCGAATGGCCGATCATCGGATCTCTGGGGAGCAAGCGAGGGCACTCCAGCTCTGAAGAGGAACTGATCGTCATCGTCAGTCCCGAGATTGTTCACGCGATCGACGCCGCAGAAGTACCACAACTGCTGCCCGGGATGAACGTGACCGAACCGACCGAGGTGGACTTTTGGCTGAGGAACCGTGTGGAAGGTCGTCCCGGTCATCACCATCGTTCGACTGTCTGGCCCAACTACAGGGATCAGATGCTGCATCCAAACCTGTACTTCAACAGCTATGAAAACAGTGCCCGGTACTTCTCCACCGGGAAAGTAGGCTTCAGCCAGTGAGTCAGGAGGTTCCGACGAGGTCCGTCGGAATGTGGGACAACATCCGCTTCAGGTACAGGGAGCATATTGTGAAAATTCGAACATCTCAAAAGCTTCTGCTCACCGGTCTGCTGCTGACCGTTCCGGGCTGTATTCGGGATAAGCTCTCGATTCCGGCTCCGCTGCCCGAGCCGCCACTCCCGCTTGGATCATCCGTGCGTCCAATGATGGATCTTCAGGAGATGCATGGCGAGGCGAATGACTTTGTGATCCACGAGCATGAGTGGGTGGCAGGAACCTCTCGGCTGAATCCCGCCGGCGAAGCTCACCTGCGCCAGATCGCAGCCCGATCCGGTCAGGTGCCATTCCCCGTGCTTGTCGAAAACTCGTCAGAGGAAACCGCGGCACTCATCGAAGGCTGCCCTCCCTGTGACAAGCTTGACGAAGATCGTCGAAATGTAGTCATCGCCGCATTGACACTTATGGGAGTGCCCGGCGCTTCACAACGAGTCGTGGTCTCCCCGGCACTCGCGGCAGGGCTGACTTCCGCCGAAGCTGAACAGGCTTATGGTGGAACCATTCGCAACTCGGGAGCCGGCGGTGGTGGTGGTTTTGGCGGCGGTGGTGGTGGTGGTTTTGGCGGCGGCGGTGGTGGTGGTGGTTTCGGCGGCCGCTAGTTTCGCTGGCCGCTGGACAATCACGGGCGTTCGGTCTTCAGACTATTACTGATGTTCACTACAGGATTTCTCAACCCATGATTCGCTTTAGGAAATCCCTGCTGCATCTGCTGCTTCCGGTTGTTCTGACCGGCTGCATGTCAGGACCGAACTTTTCGGCACGCTGGACCGGCCGCAGTGAAAAAGCGTGGAGAGATGCCTTTCTGGCTGCCCGAATGGCAGAACAGAAGGGTGATCTGATGAGAGCCTCAGCCGCCTACGAAGAACTGTTGCAAAAGCATCCGCAGAAGGCTGACGCACACCATCGACTTGGCATCCTTTGCCAGAAGAATGGCCGAACCGAAGAAGCCGTACAGCACCTGACCCGTGCTCACCAGATCGCGCCGATGGACATCGAAGTTTTGTGTGACCTTGGGTACATCCACTATCTGCAGAATCGGCCCAAAGATGCGATTGCCACACTGCAGAAAGCCCAGCAGATTAATCCAGGTCACGAACGCACTCAGGCGAACCTTGCAGTGGCACTGATCGCCATGGATCAGGTGCCGTCTGCTGTTGCTCTCCTGAGACAAAACATGGGCGAAGCGCCGGCTGCCACTATGGTCGGCTTCGCGCTCGCTCAACGCGGTGAACTGGATCAGGCGAAAAAATACTTCAGCCAGGCGCTGGATGCTGACGCCAGTAACCAGCCTGCCGCTGAAGCGCTCGTGCAGATTGAAGAAATGCTGAACGCTCAGCAGAAGTCTTCCGATCAGCCCGCGGAAACGGCTTCCACCAGCGGAGTTGCAGCGACAGGCCAAATGGCCGTGCTCCCGTTTGAAGTGATTTCTGAAGGAGTCGTCACACGGCCATCGCCAACTGCTGTCACTGATCGTAGCCCAATCGCCGCCGTCCGCGACTCCGCGACTGTGCTCCCGGCTGCCGCCACATCCGCTTCGGCCGGACGAGTCGAACAGACGGCTGCATCCGCGCCAGCAGCGGCTGATCAGCACAGCGAAGGCAACCTCCCGTCACTCAAGGTGCCTTCGTCCAGCCCGTCGCCTTCCACGAGCCCGCTGCTGCCTGCCACGGCCAAACCGGGCGCGGAAAAAAAAATTGAAGCGCCCCTGATCACCGTCCGCGAATCCTCGCCGGCTGATAACGCCAAACTTCGCGGGACCTCAACGGAGGGGGTAACACTTCCCCCTGTTCAGTCCGAAGGCTCGTGGCGACCCAGTCGGCAGAAATCGTCCTTGAAGCATGCTGACTCGGGCGAAGGTCTGCACTTCTCAAATCGACTTCCCTCCGGTGGAGGTCGTGACGTGCATGTCTGGCGCAGCACCTCCAGCCGGATCAGCAAGGTCGGATTCTCAGATCCCGACATCTCGGATGATGACTCTGTCGAATTCGCTGAAGCTGAGTTGCTTCCCCCGGTCAACGGCTTCGAGTCGGCGGGTACAGATGAGCCAGCGAACGTCGCCCCCGTCTTCACCGGAAGCCGCAAACCCCTTTCAGCGTCTGTTGCTCAGGAGCGACAACAACGGGGCTGGGTGATATCGGCCGACCCCAGTTCACAAGCCGAACTGAAGTCCGCAGTTGCCGCAGTCTCGCCTGCAAACTCACAGGCGATCTCAGTGCGTCCGCCCGCAACAGGGGGGGCTCAGACATTGCCAGCACTACCGGCGCGGCTTCGCACCCCAGCACCGGTGACTCAGCCGGAAGCAGCTCCGCTGACCGCTGCGGCCTCCGTTCCTGCCTCACCCGCACCTTCTCCTGTCGCTGCTCCCGCTGCGACAACGACTCCACAGCGTGCCGCTGTCGGTACTGTTGGTGGCCTGCCACTGGCTTTTCTGAGGGTGATGTACGTGCAGATGAATGAAGAGCAAAAGGTGACATTCTGGAAGGATCTGCGCAAGCTGCCGGGCGCGGCTTCAGACGCGGAACTCTCTGTGTACCGCGAATTGGCCCGCTCCACCGAAAATCTGGCCCGCGTGGAAGCGGCCATCACAATGCTGGCGGTATTCCACGAAGATAAACTGGCCGCTGAACTGCTGGGTAATCTCGTCAAAAGCCCTGATCCGATCGTGCGACAGGCAGCGAGCACTGCCGAATCGATGCTGCAGATTCGTATCAGCGAGCAGGGAGCGAAGTGAACCACAACGGATGGTTTGTATCAGAGCAAAACAGCCGCGATGCAACCCGTCATGCAGCAGGCGATGGTGCCTCCAAGCATCGCTTTGAAGGCGAGTTCCGTGAGTTCCCGTCGGCGGTCTGGGGCGAGACTGCCGATGCCGCCGACCTGAATGCCGATCGAGGCAAAATTGGAGAATCCGCAGAGGGCGTAGGTCAGGATGACGCTGCTGCGAGGTGAAAGTGCAGGTGCTGACGACTTTAGAATCGTGCCCAACTGCTCGTACGCCATAAACTCCGTGGCAACCATTTTGATCCCCAGCAACTCTCCGGCGATGCGGCATTCCGCAGGGCTGATTCCCATAAGCCATGCGATCGGGGCAAACAGCCAGCCGAGTATGAACGCAAGGTTTACGGTCGTGGGATCAGCGACCCCCATTTTGCGCTGAAGCCAGAGAGCTGAGTTTTCGAGGCAGAAGTCGGCGAGGGCGATCAGGGCGAAAAAGGCCACCAGCATGGCCGCCACGTTGAGCATGAGCATCAGTCCGTCTGAAGCACCGTTGCTGATGGCTTCGATGAGGTTTCCCGAGTTTCCTGGCAGCCGGATGTTTTGTGTTCCAAGGGTTTCCGGGGTTTCCGTTTCCGGCTGCAGGACCTTGGCAATCAGCAGTCCGGCGGGAGCGGAAATGACAGATGCCGTCAGCAGATGACCGGCATTGATCCCGAACTCCTTCACGTAAATTGCCATCACACTCCCGGCGATGGTGGCAAAGCCTCCGACCATGATGGACATGAGTTCTGAGCGGGTCATGCGGGAGACAAATGGCCGGACAACCAGCGGAGCTTCCGTTTGTCCAACGAAGATATTGGCGGCGGCCGAAAGGCTTTCTGCACCAGATGTTCCCAGCGTCCGCTGCATCACGATGGCGATGCCTTTAACCACGAGCTGCATAATGCCCAGGTGATACAGAACTGAGGTGAGTGCGGAGAAAAAGATGATGATCGGGAGCACACTGAAGGCAAAGGCCTGCGTCGAGAAATCCTGAAACAGGAATCTGCTGCCTTCATCAGCAAAGCTGATGAGCCGCGTAAAGACGGCTCCAAGAAAATCAAAGAATTGCTGACCTTGCCGCGTCTTTAGAATTGCCGCGGCGAAGCTGAACTGCAGTGCGGTACCCCAGACGACAACTCGCCATGGAAATCGCCCCCGATGACTGCTCATCAGCCATGCAAGTCCGATGAGCACCAGATATCCAAAGCCGGCTGTCAGCTGCTGCATTGCAGGTCTCTTTCAGGGGAACTCTGAGAGTCATCAGGATGGAATCAAATTCAGTTCGCGACCTGCCTGACGGAATGCGTGCACGGCCTGTTCGAGCTGTTCAGGCGAGTGCGCGGCAGACATCTGAGTGCGTATTCGGGCTTCACCGCGAGGCACGACGGGGAATGAAAAGCCAATCACGTAAACACCCAGCTGCAGCAGTCGATCGGCCAGCCGGGTTGCGAGAGCGGCATCGCCGATCATCACAGGGGCAATCGGGTGTTCGCCGGGAAGGATGCGAAACCCGGCTTCTGCCATTGCCGTGCGGAAGTACTGTGTATTGCGCCGCAGATTGTCCCGCAGCTCGGCAGACGAGTCGAGCAGTTCGAGGGCCTTGAGGGATGCAGCGGTAATTGGAGGGGCGAGCGAGTTGGAAAACAGAGAAGGGCGGGATCGCTGACGCAGCAAATCAATCAGTGGCTGTCGCCCGGAGGTGTAGCCGCCACTGGCGCCGCCCAGCGCCTTGCCGAGCGTACCCGTGATCAGATCGATTCGATCGCTTACTCCGAAGTGCTCCGGAGTGCCCCGACCGGTTGCGCCGATGAAACCAACAGCGTGTGAGTCATCGACCATAATGGAGGCGTCGTAGCGGTCGGCCAATTCACAGATGTCCGGCAGTTTTGCCAGGTAGCCGTCCATGGAGAACACCCCGTCCGTTGCAATCAGACGGTGTCGGCAGGAGCTGGCTGCCTGCAGTTGCTGCTCCAGATCACTCATGTCGTTGTTGCGATAGCGGAACCGCTGGGCCTTGCAGAGGCGGATTCCATCGATAATGCTGGCGTGGTTCAGCGAGTCAGAAATCACCGCATCCTGTTCGCCCAGCAGTGTTTCGAAGAGTCCGCCATTGGCATCGAAACAGGAGCTGTAAAGGATGGTGTCGTCAGCGGATAGAAATTGGCTGAGGGCCTGTTCAAGCTGGCGGTGGACAGTTTGAGTGCCGCAGATGAAGCGAACTGAAGCCATGCCGTAGCCCCAGCGATCCAGCGCTTCGTGGGCTGCCTGCAGGATTGCCGGGTGATCGGCAAGCCCCAGATAGTTGTTGGCGCACAGGTTGAGCACTTCGCGTCCGTCCTGCAGCTGAATATCCGTTCGCTGCGGCGAATCAATGATACGCTCGGCTTTGAACAGGCCCTGAGAACGGATCGAATCGAGTTCTGCGAGTGCGTGATCAGTCAGACCTGGCATGCCGAAATCCTGCCTCGGAAATTGCGGGACACAGAACGGCGGAACGAATTTGAGATGACCGCAGTTTCTCAATTTCGCTGACGTGTCACAAGCGTCAGTCCTTCCAGCTGAGAATCACTTTTCCGGACTGGCCGGAACGCATGGCTGCAAATCCCTGCTCATACTCCGTAAAGTGCAGCCGATGGGTGATCACCGGACTGATATCAAGTCCGCTTTGCAGCATCACCGTCATCTTATACCACGTCTCGTACATCTCTCGCCCGTAGATGCCGTGGATTGTGAGCATGTTGAAAACGACCTGAGTCCAGTCGATGGAGATGTCTGCGGCGGGAATCCCCAGCATCGCAACCTTTCCGCCGTGCGCCATATTCCGCAGCATGTCACGGAATGCGTCGGCGTTTCCGGACATTTCCAGCCCCACGTCAAAACCCTCCACCATACCCAGCTGGGCCTGAACCTGTGCCAGTGTTTCGGTGCGAACGTCGACTGTCCGCGTGGCCCCCATCCGCCGAGCCAGTTCCAGTCGCCATGGATTCACATCGGTGACGACCACAAATCGAGCCCCCGCATGCCGCGCCACTGCCGTTGCCATTAAGCCAATCGGACCAGCACCCGTGATCAGCACGTCCTCACCAAGAACCGGAAATGCCAGCGCCGTGTGCACCGCGTTTCCAAACGGATCGAATATCGCCGCAATATCACGATCAATCCCGTCGTGATGGTGCCACACGTTGGTCATCGGCAGTGCGATGTACTCAGCAAAGGCCCCAGGCCGATTGACACCGATTCCCTGAGTTTTGGGGCAGAGATGTCGCCGGCCGGCCAGACAGTTGCGACAGCGACCGCAAACCACGTGACCCTCACCACTGACAATCTCGCCAGGGTGAAAGTCGGAAACATTTGACCCCACTTCGACAATTTCACCAACGAATTCATGACCCACGACCATCGGCACTGGGATCGTTCGCTGAGCCCATGCGTCCCATTCGTAAATATGCACGTCCGTCCCACAGATCCCGGTGCGGTCCACACGGATCAAGCAGTCGTTTACACCGACTTTGGGCATCGGGACGTCTTCCAGCCAGAGCCCCCGCTTTGCATGCCGCTTGACTAGAGCCCGCATCGTGGATTTTCCTTTTCACATTGAATATATTGGACGAAACGTGCAGGATAGTATATGAGGTGGGATGCAGGTTGCAAGAGTCTTTGTTCGGTATATTGAACGGGAATTGAGGTGTGCATGAGTGCCGAGTCATCCGCAGACGATCAGGCGTCAGCAGCGTCCGCCGAAGAAGTCAGTCGCCACGTGTGCCGCCGCATCCACCAGCTCCGCCAGGATCGCGGCTGGTCTCTGGATGTCCTCTCCCGCGCCTCCGGTGTCAGCCGCTCCATGCTCAGCCAGATCGAACGCGAACTCGCCAATCCCACCCTCGCCGTCACTGTCCGAATCGCCTCCGCTCTCGGACTCAGCATGGCCGAACTTGTCGATCAGGCCTCCCCTGCCCCTGGCATCGAAGTCATCCGCGCCGATGATCGCAGCCACATCTTCCGCTCCGACCAGAACTGCTCCATCCGCACTCTTTCACCCCTCCACCTCGAAAAAGATGTGGAATTCTACGAGGTGCTGCTCCAGCCAGGCGGTGCACTCCGCTCCGCCGCCCACTTTGAAGGCACCCGTGAATTTCTGACAGTCCAGAAAGGACGCGTCACAGTCGTTTCCGGCGACGAAACCACAGAACTCAATCGCGCCGACTCCGCCAGCTATCGCGCCGATGTGCCCCACGAAATCCGTAATTCCAGCCGCGCAGCGGCTCAGGTGTTTCTGGTTGTGATTTATCAGTGAAAGGCCCCGCAGATGCCTCGCCTGCTGCTCATCATCACTCTGCTCCTCGGCACCACGGTCGCGCCCCCGGACGCCCTTGCTCGTGATACCCCCGCCACGCCACTCCCGGCTCCACCCAATATCCTGTTCGCCATCGCGGATGACTGGGGCCGACATGCCGGAGCCTACAGCACGCCCTGGGTGGCCACTCCGGCCTTCGACCGCGTCGCCCGCGAAGGACTGCTCTTCCAAAACGCTCTGACGCCCATGGCCAAATGCGCTCCCTCCCGCGCCATTGTCCTCACCGGACGCCACCTCTGGCAACTCGAAGAAGCCGGTAACCACATGGCCCGCTTCCCCCCCAGGTTTCGCGCGTGGCCTGAAGTGCTTACAGACCGCGGCTGGCACATGGGAATGACCGGCAAAGGCTGGGGACCAGGCATCGCTGAAGACGCAAACGGCAACCCCCGAATGCTCACCGGGAAATCCTGGAACTCCCGCCGCGCATCCCCACCCACCTCGCAAATCTCACCCAATGACTACGCCGCTAATTTCAAAGACTTCCTCGACAAAGCCCCCGCAAACATGCCATGGTGCTTCTGGTTCGGCAGCCTCGAACCCCATCGCGGTTACGAATTTCAGTCCGGTGTGAACAAGGGTGGACGACAACTGAGTGACATCGATCGCGTCCCCGCGTACTGGCCCGATGACGAGACAGTCCGTCATGATCTTCTGGATTATGCGTTCGAGGTGGAGCACACCGATCGCCATCTCGGTCGCATGCTGCAGGACCTTGAATCCCGCGGACTTCTTCAAAACACGCTGATCATCGTCACCAGCGACCATGGCATGCCATTTCCCCGAGCCAAAGGCTACGCATGGCCGGCGTCCTGCAATGTACCGCTCGCAATTCGCTGGCCCGCCGGCATTCAAACCCCTGGCCGTGTGATCGAGGACTTCGTGAGCTTTGTGGATCTGGCACCCACCATTCTTGATTTTGCCGGCTGCGATCCCGCCGCCAGCGGCATGCAGCCCATTACCGGTCGCAGCCTCCGCCCCCTTCTCGAAAGCAGTCAGTCGGGGCAGGTGGAATCCACCCGCGATCATGCTCTGGTGGGCAAGGAACGCACCGACGTCGGACGCCCCGGTGATGTCGGCTATCCCATTCGCGGCATCGTCACGCACACCCACCTGCTCCTGCACAACTATCAGCCTTCCCGGTGGCCCGCCGGCAACCCCGAGTCCGGCTATCCGGACACGGATGGCAGCCCCACCAAGTCAGCCATCCTCCAGCGCGGACGTGCCAACCGCAGCGATCAATTCTGGCAGCTGAATTTCGGAAAGCTGCCCCCGGAACTGTTCTTCAATCTGCAGACTGATCCTGATTGCCTCCACAACCTCGCCGGTCAGCCGGGGTCTCAGACATTGCAGATGTCGCTGCTGCAGCGGATGGAAGCGGAACTCCGCGACCAGGGTGACCCGCGGATGTTTGGAAACGGCGATATCTTCGACAAATACCGACCCACAAACGGTGCTGGCTTTCACGAGCTGATCATGCAGGGAAAACGTCCGCCAGCCGGCTGGCTCAACTCGGCAGACTTCGAACCCGCACCGCTGAGCCCCTGACAACGCACGCTGACGCTGTATCGCATTTCATGCACCCAGCAGGTAAGCTCGCAGGTCACGCATGATCGCAAGGCACCGCGATGTAAAGACCTCCATTCCCGGGACGCGACCTTCCGAACGGATCTCCACCATCACAATCCGGTGGATGCGGAGCGGTTCCCAGTTGCTGGAGGAGCGGCGAGTGGTCTCGAAGGAAATCACAATCTCCACCGGCTGACGGGGCGCTGTTCGGCCCCAGCGCTTGAAGAATCCAGGGCTGCCCACCTGAATCTTCATCCGCCCTTTTTCCTGTTCAGTGATGTTGCCACCCTGTTCAGAGATAAACGCTCGAAGCTTGATACCGGTGAGTTCCAGTGACGTGCTGACTTCGATGCGATCAGAAAACTCGAATTGCCCGTTGTTCTCGCGCACCTGCGTCATTTCTTCGGAGGTTTCCGGCTGGGCTGGCGGCAGAGCTTCCGGTGCAGTTTCCTGGCAGGTGCGATTGCGGCCGGTCGCTTTAGCGCTGTACAGACATCCGTCTGCGCGCTCCAGCAGCGTCTGGACGGTATCACCGCGCCGAGCTGTGGCGACTCCAAGCGATGAAGTCACGGTCAGCGTGCTGATACCGCCAATGGAGCTTTTCATGATGGAAAGGCGAAGCCTTTCAGCGCGTCGCACGGCGGCCTCAAGATCCGTATCCGGGCAGATAATTACAAATTCCTCGCCACCATAACGACCGATGACTTCCGCCGAATAGGTTTCATTCTGGAGCAGACGCGCCAGATCGATCAGCACCTGATCGCCGACCTGGTGCCCGAACGTATCGTTGATTCGCTTGAAGTGGTCCACATCAAGAAAGATCACGCTGAGGCTGCGAGTGCCTTCGGACGTGTGGTAGTCTTCCAGAAGGTGTCGCAGGCGAGCTTCAAGGTGTCCGCGGTTGGCAACGCCGGTCAGCGCGTCCCGAGTGGCCGCCAGCTGGAGCTCCACAAACTCCCGACTCTGAATTCTGACACCATTGTGATTTCGCAGGAACTGCACAACACCATGGACGTTGTGTGATGGTCCAACCAGTGGCATGGTGTAGACGTCCACCTTCAGATGCCTTGTGCCGCTCACACGACAGAACTGACTGGCATACTGCGGGCGACCGGTCTTCAGCACCTGCAGGATCATGGTGTCGTCGCGTTCCGGCGGTGCCGCCTGCTCTTCCGCAAGGTTGGTGAGCTGGACGTCCGGAGCCTGCCATGTGCGTTTGAGTGCTGATCTTGCCGGAATGCCTGTCATTCCCCGCATGCCATCGCTCCAGATCCGGTAGTTCTCGTGCGCATCCACCAGATAATAGCCATCGTACAGCTGCTGGAACTGATAGAGCACCCCGATGATCTGAGCCAGCACAGCGGCTTCTTCTCGAATTTCCGGAGTCAGATCCGTCCGTCGCTCCCGCTCAAACATCGCGTCCGCGAAGCGAAACAGCGAGCTGCCTTCGGCTTCATACCAGTGATTCAGGGTGCGGATCACGTTTTCGTCGTAGCGACGTCCCGCTTTCTCCAGCAGACTGTCAATGCACTCGCGGTGCGTCATGCCCCGGCGCCAGGGACGGGCGATACACAGGGAATCGTAGGCGTCGGCAACTGCCAGAATTCGCGGTCCCAGCGGCAGATCCGACTGCTCATCGTCGTTCTCTGCTGGCGCGCCGGAAAGTCCACGGTAGAGCATCGTCAGCATGCTGATCACTGATGGATCCGTCCAGAAGGCCTGGAGCATGCTGATGGCTGCATGCTGATGCAGCATCACAAAATCAAACTCCTCACTGCTCAGCTTGCCAGGCTTGCGGAGGATATGGTCGGGG
>JBEIEK010000009.1:0-41215 GCA_040382995.1 Planctomycetaceae bacterium | reverse complement strand
GCAGGCCCAGCGAATACCGCGTTCGACGAGGCTGGCGAAGCCGGGATTGGTCCAGGTGCGCTGGTCGTGTCCCCACGCCGTGTAGAACACGCGACCTTTGCCGTGAGTGCGTACCCACGTCCATGGCTCGCGGTCGCGACCTTCAGCCTGGTCGCCTTCGCTGCGGTATTCCAGAACAACGCGATTTTCTTCGTTGTGCAGCGTGTGAATGTAGGTTTCGTCCCAGCTGGTGAACCCGCTGAAGCCCTGCATAATGGGGTGTTCGGGGGCCGCGATTTGAGTGGCGAAGACCTGTCCACCATGTCGCTGGAACTGAGCCCCCATGAGTTTGACAATGTCGGGGTTATTGCGCCAGCAGAAGGTGGCGCAGTGCAGTGGAATGAACGCCTTTCCGGAGGCGACATAATCGAGCACGGTTTTGGCCTGAGTGTCTTCGATGCGGTCGATGTTGGCGTAGAGGACCAAACCGTGGAACTGGTTGAGCACTTCCGGGGTGAGGTCTTCCATGCGGTCGGTGTATTTGAGTTCGATGCCGCGTTGTTCGAGGACACCGGCGAGTTCGTGAAAGCGTTCCGAGGGGCGATGATGACCGTTGTCGCCCATGAACAGCAGTTTCAGGTCGGCGGCTGGCGCGAACGACGAGGTGGCGTAAAGGAGGGCGGCAATCAGGGCCAGACCAGCGCGGAACGTGGGGGCGATTGGCATTTGGAGCATGTCGATAAGCCCGTGGGAAGACTTCGAGGGAGCAGGATTAGACCAATTCTCTTGTGAATTGTATTGAACGGAGGCCCGAAATCCCAGCGGTTCGACGCCTCGCGAACATTTCGGTGATTTGCGGGCATGCCGGCTGAAATTTGCTTGACTTGTGGAGGGTGAATCAAAGGCTGCAGTACAGGAAATTTTTCCGGGGATTTTCCAAAATGTCTTCCGGCAGAAACTGCCGGTAAATCGTAAAGCCAAACTGGTAAGGCACTTATGAATCGCAGCAGGCACGCGGCGACGGAATTGAACATTCCGAAAACGTATTGACCCAATTCTGCGTTCAGAATACTGTTCTGACCATGACGGTGCGACGAACAAAACCGGCGGACGCCGGCCGAACTCGAAGCACTGGCTGATCCAATCGCCCCCGGAAGCAGCTGGAGTCCTCCGCCCCCCTGGGATTCGCTGCTTCCGGGATTTTTTTTGCGCGGTATGCAGGTTGGGTTCACTGGATCCGCCAATTCCCCCAAAGTCCCGCGGCTGGAAGATTGCATACGCCGATTGAGGGGCTCAGAATGCGGCTGCCACCGCTGCAGTCCGCCGGAACCAGCATGCAGCTGACGAAGTCCCGGCATAATTTTCTGTGCCGCCCCATCCGCCCGGAGCTCAAGTCAAATGAAAACTGTTTCGTTTTGCTGTGGAATCCTGTTGATGGCCCTTGTGGCCGTTCCTGCCTCGGCCCAGCAGTACACGGATCTGCTGCGGGGGCGTGATCTTTCGCAATGGATGCAGGAAGGCGGCGGCGAGGTCAGGTCTGGCTGGAAGGTCGAGTCGGATGGCAGCCTGCACCTTGCAGGGCGTGGGGGCAATCTGCTGACGAAGGAAGACTTCGGTGATTTTGATTTGTGGTTCGAATGGAAGATTTCCGCCAAAGGCAACAGCGGCATCAAGTACCGCGTGATGCAGTACGGCAAATCATGGCTGGGTCCTGAATATCAGATTCAGGACGACGCGGCATTTCCGAAGATGTCTGCGGAGCACTACACGGCCTCCCTCTACGACATCGTGGACAAATCACAGCCGATCTTCAGCCGGCGATATCTGGATTTGAACGAGTACAGTGTGGGGCGAGTGATTGTCCAGAGGCACCGCATTCGACACTGGATGAATGGCAACCTGGTGATTGACGAGCGGGATGATTCAGAGCGTTTCGCGGCGGCTGTGAAGGACAGCAAGTTTCGGGGGCAGGAGGGTTTTGGTCGAAATCACACAGGCAAACTGATGCTCACTGATCACGGCAGCGAGGTCTGGTACCGCAACGTCTTCATTCGCCGACTGGACTCCTGTGCCCTTATCCCCTGATTTGCGATCTGATCCGGCTTCCGATCATCCAGCACGGTGGCTGCGATATCTGGCAGCGACGGCCATTCCGTTGCTGCTGGTGTTTATTGTGTGGTGTCTGCTGCAGTTTCCGTTTGGCCGGTGGCGTGAAGCAGTGACACCGGCAGAGCAGGTGCAGATTCTGCAGCTCTATTTTCGCGGTTTCGGCATCGCCGCGCCGGTGGCTTATGTGCTGTTTGTGACAATCGAGGTCGTGGCGGCGCCGATTCCGGGACTGCTGCTGTACGCTCCGGGTGGATTGATTTTCGGGGCGATTCCCGGAGGATTGCTGGCGCTGCTCGGCAACGTTATCGGTGCAGGACTTTCCTGTCTGCTGGCGCGGCGTCTGGGCGGGCGATTTGTGGGTGGGCTGGATTCCGAGGGGCGTCTGGCAGACCTGCAGCGGCGATTGTCGCGGCATGGTTTCTGGGTGATTCTGCTGCTGAGGCTGAACCCGCTGACCTCCAGTGATCTGGTTTCGTGGGCAGCCGGACTGAGTCGGATCCCGCTGCTGACGGTGATGTCCGCGACCGCTCTGGGTATGGCACCTTTGTGTCTGCTGCAGTCATGGCTATCTGACAGTTTATTTCGGGTCTGGCCCGGTCTGATTGGCCCGCTGCTGATCCTGACCCTGGTTTTGGCCGGCGGTGTTTTTCTGGTCTTGCTGAGACTCTCGCGGAGACGCTGACTGTTGTCGGGGGCGACCCCACTGCGCGACGGGCGCCGGTCCAAGAAATGCCTGATTCTCAAAGGGCGCATTGCGTCCCAGTTCGCTGATGGCGGGCGTCAGCAGCAGAAAGATGGCGTAGATTGCAAGGAGCGGCACCATGCAGAGCCTTGTGGCCACGTGCAGGGGCCAGCGGGCGGTTTGAAGGCGGCTGCCGCGATGCCAGGCCCATGCCACGGCCAGCCTTGCCGGATAGATCAGCACGATGAAGACCGGTGTAAGAATCAGCAGGGCATCGGCGGGTGGAAGGCGGACCTTGCCAAGGTACAGCGGCAGAGTCATCAGGCAGAGGAGAGTGGTGCTGATCATCCATGCGAGTGGAGCGGTGCGAATGCGTCGCCGGACCTCGCGGACGGCCAGAATTGCATTGAAGCGTCCGGCCACGATTTGCTGGACCTGAAGAAATGGCAGCCATGCCACCACGGGAATCATCAGCACAACGCCGACAGCAGCCAGGAGACCGAAAATGGGTTTGACGCGGTCGGGGGGCGAATAGGCGACAAGCAGTGAAGTGGGAATGATCAGCCAGATAACCGCGCCAAAGAATGCACGGAGTCCAGCGACAAAGTGCTTCAGGGGCTGCAGGATGCTGAGCACCAGATCGATGCCTGCAGCGAGCTCGCGACGCCCATCGGCCGTAAACAGGAGCCGGAGTCCTCGACGCAGGTTGCGGATGGGGCGAAGATAACATCCCGGAGTACTGCCATTGAGGATCGCAAGGACGAGGTGCCCGCCAATGAGCCACTGGAGTGCGGTCAGCACCGTAGCCAGCGTCTGAGTGCGGGCATGGTCGGGGCCAAGCAGCACCATGGCGTCGCTGACCCGCGTTGCCTGGAAACGGAGCGGGAGTTGGAAGAGGAGCACGAAGAGCAGCATTATGCCAAGTCTGGGGGCGAGTATCAGCAGGGGAAAGCCGTCCCGCAGTCGTCCCGAGATCGCGACTCGACGCTGCGGCTCCACAAGGTAACCCAGAGTCATGATATTCAAACCGGGAATGGCGGCGAGCACGGCGAGTGCGAGCACGAGGCAGAGAACACCAAAACCAATGTGCAGGCACCACCAGAGTGATTTGAAGGGTCTGCGGAGGCCTGGAAACCGCCCGGGCCCGAGCCGCCCACGCAGCTCGTCGCTAAGGTTCATCCATTCTGTGCCGGATGCCGTCTGGATGGCTGTCAGTTCGATGATGTCTTCATTGGTCATATCATGCGGGGTTCCGTGAAGGCGAGCCTTTAGAGGGGCGGTATGGCATTCCGTTGCAGCCTTAGTCTCCTGAGCCTGATGAATCTCTGCAAGCGAGTTCCGAGCGTCCTTTGCCAGGACTCGCTGATTTGGAGGCGAATTCCCGCGTGGGGCTGGAAACGGCCCTGTTTTATGCGGTGCGTCCGCTTGTCAGGGGAGAGGGGGGCTTTGGTATGATTCCAGCTGAGTTGCCTCCGACGAACTTCATTCGGCCACCCAAGAGCGTTTTCCATGCATGCTTCACGGCTGTTGCTGTTGATGTTAGCTGTGCTGTTTCTGCCATTTTCGATGCTGGGTTGTCGCAGTCAGTCGGGTTCAGCCGACACGGCGCAACTGCGGGAGCTTATCAACCTGCACAACCGTGGCATCGGGCACCTCGAGAATAAGGAGTGGAAGGAGGCAGAGGCCGCTCTTGGAAAGCTCGCGGAACTGCTTCCCCAAAACACCACGGTGGCTCGTAACCTGGCGGTCAGCCGAGTGCTGGCGATGGTTGACCGTTTTTCCCCTTATTCCGAATCCGCGGATGCTGCAGCCTTCGCTGAGGGGCTGCGACTGGCAGGTGAGGCGGTGTCCAGGTACAGGGATGTTGCCGACACCGACGATGAGCGGGCGGTCGCTGAGCTGCTGGCGGGGAAACTGGCAGCCTTCGCAGATGCTCCCAACCGTCCTCGCATGGCTGATGCGCTGAAAAATTTCCAGGATGCGATTCGGTTGTCGGGTGATCGCCCCACGATGTGGTACGCGTATGCGAAGGCGCTGGAGGAGAATCGGGAGTACGCCGACAGTCCGCAGTTGCTGGACGCGCTGGAAAAGGCGCTGGAGCTGGCACCGGATAATCTTGCCGTCATAACGAAACTCCTGGAGAAGCAGGCGCTTGCTCTGAGTGCAGCGAATCCGGAAACGAAGTAGCGAGCGGCGGGAATTGGCCGTACGCTGAAGCTGGCGGCGGAGCAGCTTGGGCCATTGAATGCGGCCATCAAAAAGCAGCATCGCGTGGACCTGCTGGACCTGATTGGAAAGGCTCTGGCGTCCGGGAACCCACCGGCGCCAACAGCACTGCGCGGTCCGGCGCTGACCACCAAAAACCTGCTGCTTCCGGAACTGGTGCAGCAGATCGATATGCGGCGGATCGATCTGAATCTGCTCGAATACCTTGAAGCTGATCTGATCGGATCGCTGGGGCTCAGTGCCGAGCAGCGTTCCGCACTGCTGGAACAAACCGCCCCAACGGTGCTCACCGGATTCACACAGTCTGCAGGTCTGCCTGCTGCGGACAACGTGACATGGCTGCAGCTGGCCGACATGAATCTGGATGGGCGCGATGACCTGGTGCTCCTGTCAGGTGGTCGAGTGCAGGTGTACTCGCCGGAAGCCGACGGTTCCGCGTGGACACTGCTGCTGGAATCGTCCAGCGATATGCCCGCATTCACGGGAGTGATGCTGGCGGATCTGGACCGTGATTTCGACCGTGCGACGCTGGCGGATGTGAAGTCGGCAGCAGTGCTGCTGGACCAGTCCGGGGACCGCCGCACGCTTCCGCAGCTGGCGGGTCAGCCGCGATGGTTTGATGCGGACTTTGACATCGTGGCGTGGACGGCCGAGAGCGTGGTGCTGCTGAAGAATGAGCTCGCTGCGGACGGTACGCGGCAGTTGGTCCCACTGCCAAATCCGCCGGCAGTGGCTGGTGTCCGATCGGCGGTTCCGGCTGACCTGGATGCAGACGGGGATCTGGACCTTGCATTCGCGAGTGCCGGGGGCCTGAGCGTCTGGAGAAATCTTGACGGCAGCAGTTTTGAGCAGCTGACGGATGGGCTCCGGGGCCCCGACTATCCGGAGGGTCTGCAGGCCTTGCGCGCTGTTGACTGGAACCGGGATATGGCGATGGATCTGGTGGGAATCGCTCCGGATGGCCGAGCGGGGTGGCTGCAGAACATGCTGCATTTTCGATTTCGCTGGAATGATGGTCTGGCGGGTACGGCGCCGTCAGCTGGCGCTGCGGATCTGGCCGTTGGGGACTTCAATCGCGACGGTGGCTGGGATCTGGTGACAGCGGGTGAATCCGGAGTGTCGCGGATCCAGCTGAGCAACAACGAGCGTCCGGAGACTGCGACGGTAAGCGTAGTTGGCGGAACGGCAGCCGGGCGGCTGATTCGCGGCGACTTCGACAACGACAGTTTGCTGGATCTGCTGACTGTCGGTTCCGGAGGGCTGAATCTTTATCGGGGGCGGGCTGACGGCAGTTTTGAGGACCTTTCGCGGCTGTTGCCTTCGCAGAGCGGGGTACGTGCAGCGGCGGCAGCGGACGTCAATGGTGACGGGGGAGTGGATGTGGTGATCTCGACCGCGACAGGGCAGTTGCAGCTGCTGCTGAATGTTGGCGGGAACGCAAATGAATGGATGGAAATTGTGCCACGGGCGATTGGTGAGGATTCGCAGTTTCAGACACAGCGGGTGAACATGCATGGAATTGGCGCTGTGCTGGAAGTGCGCAGTGGCGCCGACTGGCAGGCACACGTGATTGATTCACCAAGAATGCATGTGGGTTTGGGGACTCAAAAGCAGGCGGACACGATTCGCGTGATCTGGACGGACGGTGTGCCCCAGAACATTACGGACGTGCAGCTGCTGCGATCGCGTCTGGGAGTCCTTGCGCCGCAGATTCTGAAAGGTTCATGTCCTTACATTTACACGTGGGATGGCAGGCAGTTCACATTCTTCAGTGACTGTCTTTGGGCTGCACCGCTGGGGCTGGTCCAGGCGTCCGGCGATCTGGCTCCGACACGCGAATGGGAATACCTGCTGATTCCTGGTCGGCAATTGCAGGCTCGTGGCGATCGGTACGTGCTGCAGTTGACGGAGGAGCTCTGGGAGGCGGCTTACTTCGATGAAGTCCAGCTGATGGCGGTGGACCATCCGGCGGATGTGGCGGTGTTTACGAATGAGAAGGTGGGGTCGCCAGCGATGGCAGCGCACCGCATTCATACGGTGCGTCAGCCGGTGTTGCCTCGAAGTGTCGTGAATGGTCACGGGGAAGATCTGCTCCCACTGCTGAAGGCTCAGGATCAGCAATATGCAAAGCCATTCCGCCAGCGAGTGCTTCAGGGGTTGACGGATGAATGGTCGCTGGAGTTTGATTTTGGTGTAACTCCGGCACCGGCTGATGGTTCTGCGAGCAATGTTCGCCTGGTGCTGATTGGGTGGGTGTTCCCAACGGATACATCGATCAATGCCGGGCTGAATCAAAATCCGCGGCTGCCTGATCCGGCACCGCCGCTGCTGGAGGTGCCACAGGCTGATGGTACGTGGAAGGTGCTTCAGCCATTCATCGGATTCCCGAGCGGCAAGACGAAGGCGATGGTTGTGGATGTGACGGAGGCTGTCTCTGAGGAGCCGTTGCGGTTTCGGATTCGTTCCAGCATGGAGTTGTACTTTGATGCTGCGTTTGCGATTGTGAATGAAGCCGATGTGGCGACGACGGTTCAGCCGTGCAGGCTGGAGCATGCCGACCTGCACTACCGGGGCTTTTCGAGGCGCGTTTACGCCCCTGAATCGCTGTTTCGGCAGGGTTATGCGCCGGAAGGTTATGACTATTCTGTGGTGAAAACAGAGCCTCAGTGGAATGAGATGCTGGGGCGATTCACGCGTTACGGCGAGACAACGGAGTTGTTGAAAAGTCAGGATGACTGTCTGGTGGTGATGGGGCCTGGGGACGAGTTGACGGTGGAGTTTGCTGTGCCTGAGAAGGCGGTACCGGAAGGCTGGGTGCGCGACTTCGTGCTGTACAACGTGGGCTGGGACAAGGATGCGGATTTGAGCACTGTCTACGGTCAGTCCTCAGAGCCGTATCCGACTCGGGCGATGCCGCAGTATCCCCTGAATGTGGAGCAGGAGCGTGAGTTTTCGGAGGAGTACACGCGGTGGTTACAGGAGTACCAGACGCGTGAGTACGGCCGGTTTCAGTTTCGGGATGTGGTGAGGGTTCGGCGGTAAGTTTTCGGGCCAAAGGCCACCGGGTTCTCTGCGGCCGTGAGAATCGGACCCTGTCGAGAATTCCCGGACCCACCTTTTTCCCTTCACGCCAATAACCTAGAATCCCGGGTCCAGGTTCTCTTTGCCTGTCCCCCGTGTCCTCCACCACGCTGAAATCCCGCGGGCCCAATGCCCTCTGGAAATTGCTTTATGGCCAAAAAGGCTGCCCTCAAACCTTCTGCCGCTCCGGACGACCGCCTTGAACAGCGAACGCTGGAAATTGGCACAGACCTTTTCGCCCGCTCGGCTCCCCGTGCACCCTCCGTGTTTCAGGCCCGCTGGTGGGAAGATCGGCTGATGCACTGGGCGATGAACGATCCGGCAGTCAAGCTTCAGCTGTTTCGCTTTGTGGATGTGCTTCCCATGCTGCGGGATCACGTCTCCATCGCTCGGCATCTGGAAGAGTACTTCGAGGACGTGCGTACCCATCTTCCGTGGGCCGTGCGACTGGGACTGGACCTTTCCACCGGCAATCACGTGCTCAGCCGTGCTCTCGCCTGGAACGCCCGCACCAACGCTGCCCGGATGGCGCGTCGTTTCATCGCAGGCAACAATTCCCACGATATCCTGCAGACGGTCAATCAGCTTCGCTGCAACCGCTTTGCATGTACTCTGGACCTGCTGGGCGAATCCGTCATCAGCAACCTTGAAGCCGACCGCTACCAGAAAACTCTGCTGCTGCTGCTGAAGGACCTTGCGGCCCCTCTGGACTCATGGCCTGAAGATCCGCTGCTGGACCATGGTCCTGCCGGCCACATCCCGCGGCTCAATCTCAGTCTGAAACTTTCCGCTCTCGACAGCCAGTTCTCAAATGTGGACGCCGAAGGAACCTATAAGCGGGTTGCCGCACGGCTGCGTCCCATCTTTCGTGCGGCTCAGCAGCACGGTGCCCAGCTCCATGTCGATATGGAGCAGCACGATCACAAGTCGCTCACCTTCGACATCTTCCAGCGCATCCTCATGGAAGACGAATTTCGTTCGTGGCCCGACTGCGGCATCGTCGTGCAGGCCTACCTCCGTTCCGCTGACGAAGACCTTCGCAATCTGCTTGCGTGGGTGCGTCATCGCGAAACGCCCATCAGCGTCCGCCTTGTTAAGGGGGCCTACTGGGACTACGAAACCGTCGTCGCTCGCGCACGGGGCTGGCCGGTGCCTGTCTATCGCCGCAAATGGCAGTCTGACGACAGCTTTGAACGGCTGTCCCGGGTCCTTCTTGAAAACCACACGCTCCTGCGCCCTGCCTTTGCCAGTCACAACCTTCGCAGTCTTGCCCACGCGACGGCGCTCGCCGAAGAACTGCGGGTTCCCATCGACGCCTGGGAGATCCAGATGCTCTATGGGATGTGCGACGAACAGGCAGCCGTCTTTCGCAATCGGGGGCACCGTGTTCGCATCTACACTCCCTTCGGCGAACTCATCCCCGGCATGGCGTATCTCGTCCGGCGGCTGCTGGAGAACACATCCAACGAATCCTTCCTCCGTCTGAACTTCAGCGAACACATCCCCGCAAAGACTTTGCTTATGAAGCCCTCCAGCCACGCTGCAGCCGAACCCCCTGTCGAAGATTCACCAGAGCCCGGTTTTCAGAACGAACCGTTCACCGATTTTTCTGACCCTGCCGCACGCGAGGCCATGGCCGAAGCGATCAGGTCCGTCCGCGAATCGCTCGGCGGATCCTGCCCTCTGGTCATTGACGGCAAGTTCTGCGAAACTCGCACCACCATCATCTCCCGCAATCCCTCAAAATCCTCCGAAATCATCGGCAAGGTCGCTTCTGCAAGTCTCGACCAGACCAACGACGCCGTTGAAGCTGCTCGCCGTGCCTTCCAGACATGGGCCCGCTCCGATGTCACCACACGGCTCGAATACATCGACCTGATCGCCTCAGAGATGCGCGAACGTCGCTTTGAAATGTCCGCGTGGATCATCCTTGAAACGGGCAAGACCTGGGCCGAAGCCGATGCCGAAGTCTGTGAAGCCATCGACTTCTGCATGTATTATGCACAGGAATACAAGCGACTGAGTCAGCCTCGCAGGACACCCGTGCCGGGTGAAGACAACACGTACTATTATCGGCCCCGCGGTGTCTGCGCCGTGATTGCTCCATGGAACTTTCCCCTCGCCATCCTTGCGGGCATGACCATCGCCGCTGTCGTCACCGGCAACACCGTCGTGATGAAGCCGGCTGAGCAATCATCTGTTGTGGCCGCCCGGTTTATGGACATCATCCGCAACTCGGGGCTGCCCAGTGGCGTCATCAACTTTCTGCCCGGTATCGGCGAGGAAGTCGGTCCGGCGCTCATCAGCCATCCGGACGTGGATCTGATCGCCTTTACCGGCTCTCAGGCTGTCGGTCTTGAAATCAACCGTGTGGCTGCTGATACCAGTAAAGCTCAACATAATGTCCGTCGAGTGATTGCGGAGATGGGTGGCAAGAACGCCATCATCATCGACGAGGACGCTGATCTCGACGAAGCAGTTCTTGGTGTCGTCCGCAGCGCCTTCGGCTACAGCGGCCAGAAATGCTCCGCCTGCTCACGTGTCATCGTGCTGGATTCGATCCACGACCAATTCACGCAGCGGCTTGTGGAAACCGTCCGCAGCCTGACGATCGGCCCTGCCGAAGAGCCTGGTACCAAAATCGGCCCCGTCATTGACGAAGAGGCCCGTGAACGACTGCAGAACTTTATCCGTAAAGTCGACCTTGAGAACGGCACACAACTGCTGCTGGCCATGGACCCCGGTCCGCTCGCCAAAAAAGGCTCCTACATCGGCCCGCACATTTTCACCGGTGTCGACCCCGATTCCGCACTCGCCCAACAGGAGCTCTTTGGCCCGATTCTGGCGATCCTTCGCGTCCGCACGCTCGATGACGCCTTTAACATCGCCAACAACACCCGCTATGCGCTCACCGGTGGCGTGTATTCACGCAGTCCTGTCACACTCCGCCGCGCACGCCAGGAATTCCACGTTGGCAACCTGTACCTCAATCGCGAGATCACAGGCGCACTGGTCAATCGTCACCCCTTCGGTGGCTTCCGCATGTCTGGCATCGGCAGCAAGGCCGGCGGCCCCGATTACCTGATGCAGTTCCTCATTCCCATCGCCATCTCCGAAAACACCATGCGCCGCGGCTTCGCCCCGGAGCAGCCTTGATGTTCGGGCAATTCCCGGCATAACCTCTGTACTTCGATGAATTCCGGGACTATCTTCCCTGCAGCAGACTACTCCGTCTTCGTCAGGAGTCCCGCCATGCCCGCCCGCCCAATTGTCCTTCCGACCGTGCTCCACAGCCGTCGCCACCTGCTGGCCGGCGCTGCATCCTTTCTGCCTGCTGTGCCGGCCGCGGCCACCATTCAGCAGCTCGCTGCATCCGCCTCCGTCGCCGCAGAGGGGCCTGTCCCGGCGCGCACAGTCGCCAAAGCCCGCTCTGTGATCCTGATTTTCAACTGTGGCGCTCCCAGTCACATTGATCTTTGGGATCCCAAACCCGAAGCTCCTGCCGAAATCCGCGGTCCATTTCAACCGATTCAAACCAGTGTCCCCGGGATTGAAGTGTCTGAACTTCTCCCGGGACTTGCCCGGCACATGCACCGGCTCTCCATCATTCGCACCGTCCACCACTCCCACGGTGGACACAACTCAGGTATGCACTGGTCCACTGTCGGACGCCCCTACCGCATCGACAGCACTCTGATCAACCCTGGCCCGGCTGACATACCCAGCCTGGGGACGCTCGTCGGCTGGCTCGCGCAACAGGACGGCTATTCCGCTGGCGTCCCCCCCTACGTCATCACACCGTTTCCTCACTGCGACAGCACAAAATATCTCACACCCGGGCAATTTGGTGGCTGTCTGGGCAGTCGGTTTGACCCGTTTGTGCTCAACGCCGATCCCAATGCCCGCAACTTCCACGTCCCCGGACTGCGGCTCGATGCAACCATGGATTCCACCCGACTCACCAGCCGACTTGATCTGCTGAAGCACATGGAACGCCAGGGAAATGCGGTCACAGCGGCAACCACTGCTGCAGCCGACATCGATAACTTCCGTGCGAAAGCCCTTGGCATGATCTCTGCCGGGACCGCCAGCGAGGTCTTTGATCTGTCTCGGGAAGCCGACAGTGTTCGAGACCGTTACGGGCGGCACAGTTGGGGTCAGTCGCATCTGCTGGCCCGACGTCTGATCGAAGCCGGCACCCGATTTGTCACCACCGTCAACGGACCTTCCATTACGTGGGATACACACAAGGATAACTTCAACCAGTTGAAAAATCGGCTTGTTCCCCCCATGGAACAGGCTTTCACAGCCCTGCTGGATGATCTCAGCGACCGCGGACTGCTGGATCAAACCCTTGTGATCTGGATGGGCGACTTTGGTCGCACACCGAAGATCAACGCGGAAGCCGGCCGTGATCACTGGCCCCAGTGTGCCTCCGTGGTTCTTGCCGGTGGCGGAATCCGGCCTGGTCAGGTGATTGGCGAAAGTGACCGCACCGGCGCTTATCCCAAAAATCGGCCCATCCGCCCCGCCGACATCCACGCCACTGTCTTTCACTCCCTCGGCTACAATGCCGGCCAGCTCACTTATCACCTGGTCGACGGTCGCCCCATGCCCATCAGTGACGGCGATGTGATTGGCGAACTGGTATAAATCGTTCTTTGCTCACTTCGCCGGTCGCAGCCTGCGGATGTCTTTCGTGATCTGTGTTTCCAGCTCGCCGGGGGGGACACCGAACACGTCCGCAAACAGGGCTGACCGTTCTGCTGCAGTGACTGGTTCCAGAGGTTTTTGCTGGCGCAGTCGTTCAATCCATTTCCCAAGCTGTTCAGGTCGCTCCCGCACCAGCCATGTCACCAGCGCCCAGCTCTCGGCATAGGCGGCCGTGGCTGTCCCGGACTGCTGAAACAATGCGTCCTGTCGAATCAGGTCGGCGAGCGGAATTGGTAATGCGGAGTCCTCTGAGATCCTCAGAAATTCCGCATGATGTCGGGCATTCACCAGATTTGGCCGCATCCAGAGCAGGGGCGTTCGGAGTGAGGGCTGTTCAAAGCACAGCGATAATCCCTCTGCAAACCAGACCGGATTATCGGCCAAACGTACCTGGACGCCGGTGTTGAATGCCAGCTGGTGCACGGCTTCGTGAATGACCGTAGCCACCTGCAGTGGCTGGTCTGCGAGGCTGCGGCGAATGGCGGCCGTTGTGCGCAGGCTGCGGTCACGTGTGAGGTCCTGGAGGAGCACCAGATTGTCGCGAACGGTGTAGAAGCCGGGGGTATCGGCAAACGAAATCTCCGGATGCAGCCGGCCCGCGTAGGCCTCAAATTCCGCCACGGCCGCAAAAATCAAGACCGGCAATCGTCGCTCAGGCAGCTTTATTTCAATTCCCAGACCCGCCATAAACTTCTGAAATTCAGTGCTCACCTTTTCCAGCATCTTCCCACAGAACTCAGCATAGTCTTCGCTGCTGTTGGAAAGGATCAGATAGTGCTCAGTTTCGGTTACTGTGAATTCCGGTCCGAGCCCTTCCAGCAGTTCCCTGGCGAGTTCTTCATTCGTGTACGGGACCCATGGCTCTGCAAGGGCCACGTGCGTCTGGATGGCTTTGGCGGGAAACATCTGCAAACGCCCGGCACGGTCTTCGATGAGCACCATGCCATCACGGCCAACGGCTGCCCGTCGGCCAGTTACTTCCCTGACGCCGGATTCCGTGCTGACGGTCCACCGCTCCAGCCCTGCCGGCTCATCCGCACGACCGACAGCAGTGAACAGGGAGAGCATCAATCCCAGCAACATCGTCAGCAGCATTCCAGTGGCGGATCTGGGGGTTGTGCGGGGCAACCACGGAGTTTCGCAGTTGTGGGGAGGGACATGCAGAATCATTTTTTCTGCCTTTACTGCAGCGGGCGGTCGGAAGGTACCCGACCTGCAACATTGCTCTGATACACCCCGGACACTCGGGCTGGTAAACGTAGACGTCAATTGATTGACCTGCTGCCTGGGCGGCAATTTGCCCGATGTCATCGAGTTTGACGAGAGAAACCTCGGATGTCGAGCGGCCAGTGGGGATTCTTCGGGTCCCGGACTGTTTGAATGTACGCCCGGGAAGAGCAGCAGCCCTACCTGGTTGCCGTCACAAAAACCGACTCCGTTGCGATTCTCCCGAAAATCGATAACCTTTCAGCTGACCGGAGATCGAAGTTCCGATCGCCTGGTTCCTGGCAGCAAATTCGCAGGGGACGATTCGTGAGCGAAGTTCCTGATTACTTCAAGATTGAGTGGCACGGCAGCACGGTCGTGGTCACTCCCTCCGCTGGTGTTGAGTCACTGAACTGGGATCTGGTCGAGCGAGCCGCGGATGTGATTATGGAGCCGCTCAATGATCAGGCGGCTCCGATGGTGATCGTGGATCTCAGCCACGTGAAATACTTCGGTTCAATTTTTCTTGCGTTGCTGCTCCGCTGTCACAAGTTTGTGAAGCGCAAGGGGGGTGAACTGGTGCTCTGTGGTCCAAGTGACCTGGCCCGGGAACTGCTTCGCATCACGGCGCTCGACACCATCTGGGCCATCTACGGAACTCGCCAGGAAGCCATGGACGCGCTGCTCAACTGACTCTCAGGAAACTCATTCATGACCGATCGGCATCCGCTCAGGCACCCGCAGGAATCGGAAACCGAGGTCATCGAGCACGTTTCCGAACTGCGGTCGCACGAACAGTTGATCCAGGAAATCCGTGATGCGGCAGATAAACTGGCCGCAGACGGCGCCGCCCGAGGCGACCTGAAAATACTCAGTCGCGCCCTGCGGGAACTCCGCTACGCTTTTCGTGTCTTTAAGCCCTACCGCAGAAACCGAAAAGTCTCCGTCTTCGGCTCCGCACGGACTCAGCCCGACCACCCGGCGTGGCGCACCGCCGAGGATTTTGGGCGGCGCATGGCACAGGAGGGCTGGATGGTGGTGACCGGAGCAGGTGGTGGCATTATGGAAGCCGCCCACCGCGGCTCTGGGCGCGACATGGCGATGGGGCTCAATATACTGCTTCCCTTCGAACAGCAGGCAAACCCGATTATCGCAGGCGATCCGAAGCTGGTCAGCCTCAAATACTTTTTCACCCGCAAGTTGCTGTTTGTCAAGGAAGTTCACGCGATCGTCACCTGTCCGGGTGGTTTTGGAACGCTGGACGAGGCCTTTGAAACGCTCACGCTGATCCAGACGGGTAAACGCGACCTGATGCCGCTGGTGCTCCTTGATCAGCCTGGAAGCACGTACTGGTCCGGATTTGTGCGTTATATCCGTGACGAACTCCTCTCCAGGGAACTCATTTCCCCCGAAGACATGTCACTTTTCCGAGTGACCGACAGTGTCGAAGCTGCGGCGCTCGAAGTGATCGGTTTTTACAGTGTCTACAACAGCATGCGGTTCATCCGTGATCAACTGGTGCTGCGTCTGCATGTGCCTCCCACCCCACAACTCCTCGAACGGCTCAACGACGAATTCGGAGATGTCTGTACTCGAGGACGGATCGAAAGCGTGCCCACGCACCGTGTGGAAGCGGACGACGAACACCTCCTTGAGCTTCCGCGGATTGGATTTCTGTTCAACCGCAAGGCAACCGGGCGACTGCGTCAGATGATCGACGTGATTAACTGTGAGCTGGAAGGCTACTGCACTCCGGCCCAGCGACCGGAAAACTGTTGATTTTCCGTCCGCATCATGAAAGAATCCGTAAAAGTTACCCCGGACGGTGTCCATCACACAGGAGCTTCCCATGCAGCGTCGTTTCTTCCTCAGCAGCCTGCTGTCGCTCGCAGCCGTCCCTGGCGCCCTTGCAACGCGCAGTGTGGCCGAAGGCGGTTCCCCTGCTGCTGCATCCCGCAGGCAACTGGTGTCGCAACTGCAGCGAATTCACGATCAACTGCTTGCCCTTGCTCCGCACCGGGCCCCCGAACATCCCGCTGCGGAAGCCGCAGCGCTCAGTGGTGAAACCCTTTCACGCCTTCGCCGTGATCTTCCCGTCTCGCCAGGGCTTTGGCAGAATCTGGCCGACTCCATTGTCCGCACTCAGAATTCTCTGGCAGTCAGCATGGATTCCGATCTGGCCCCACTCATTGCCGGGGAAATCAGGCGTCTGGTCGGCTGATTTCAGCACGCACTTCAGGCCTCAATTCACTGCTGTTGCTGTTCACCGGCCTGGTAGAATCGTGACAGGTCCAGTCCTCCCTTAGACTCCATATCCAGAATCTTCAGTCGCTGTTCAATCTTCTGCAGTCGCGCTTCCAGGAACCCCGGCAATTTGTCCGTGGCTTCCGTACTGGTGGTTCGCGGGACGGAGGGATATCCAAGGTGCCTCTGCAGGGCGGCGAACAGGTACAGCGGATCGCGGCCGATGTTGGCTTTGGCGATCCGTCCTTCCTGTTCGCCAAACAGCACCAGCCCCCTCTCAGGCGTTGTCTCCGTTCCCCCTGCTGCTCGCCCTGTCGCTCGCCGCGAATAAAAGTGATCAGAGACGCGATAGACCAGTTCCGCCAGTTCCAGCGTTCCAAGGTCCCCGCGGATTCTTAGAATCCAGCGGCTCCAGTCTGTTGAATACAGCGGATCTGCCGACATGGCCTCCAGTCCCCGACCGTATCCAAGGCGATTTCTTGCGATGCATTCCAGCTGGTACACAAACAGTCCGGCCATGCGTGGCGCGGCCGCCCGATAACGCGATTCCAGTTCCAGAATTCTGAGCGCCGTCTGCTGTTCAAACCGCGACTCTTCATCTTCGGCCCGCTCCATCACAAATGCCTGAAAGGGCGCGAAGTAGTGTGCCAAACGTGCCATTGCGTCACTAATGCGACCTTTGTGCAGGATTTCCGCGCGCAAGAAGTCAATCGCCATCGGCAGCCGCGTGGTTGCCAGCAGCTCTTCATGAATCGTCTGCAGAATCTCCTGCGACGGCACCCCTTCCTGCAATCGCTCCCGATAAACCCTGAAGAAATACTCCTGCTCTACATATTCTTCGCGGTCAAGTACCTGGCCGGGCATGAGTCGTCTGCTGTGTGAAGAGAAAGGAATCGGGCGAATGTCGCAGCAAAGTCTCCGGTGTCTACCCCCAAAATGCAACTCGCCCGGATTCCCGAGGGGATGTCAGGAGCACAGCGTGGAAGTGGCAGCGCTGGCCGCCTGTCCGGGGAAGGAGGTATTCAAGCGTCTTCGGGAAGGCGGTTGTCTCCGTTCGGTGCGTCCTAAGAAGCCTTGTTCAACAGGTCACGCTCGACCGCACCTGCACTCCATTCTTCAGCGTCTGCAGGACAACGCAGCAACGTTCGGTCAGTTCCAGCAGCTTTCGCTGCGACTCTGCAGGAATCTCACCCTGCAGCCGGAAGCAGAGTTGAATTTCTGTGAGCCCTGTGGGAGCAGAGCGATCGACACCGAGAGTCCCGCGGAAGTCCATGCGGCCTGATGCTGCCACGGATGCTGACTGCAGGTTCAGTCCGAGGGCTTTTGCGACGGCGGCCAGAGTTGTGCCGGCGCAGGTGATGAGTGCCTGCAGAAGAAGTTCTCCGGAACACGCGGCAAGGCCATCACCGCCGGCCGCAGGGTGCAGGCCCGCAAGGAGCTCTTTGCCGTCGTTCACCAGCAGACGCACCCGGCAGCCGATGCGTTCGAGGTCCACTTCACCCTCGGCCTGCAGCACCACTGCTGCCCGCTGGGGATGGTCCGCGTACAACTGTTTCACCGGCGCCTGCAGTGCTCGAAATGTCTCTCGATTCATCAGCTCCTGCTCCCCTGTTCCAGATTCAGAATCATGTCCTTCACATCACACACATGCACGCGATCACGTTCCATGTCAGCGCGGGAAGAAATCAGCACCGGGCCTTCGTGATCCAGCTGGTCAGCGTCGGGCAACCGGCCATGACTCCCACGGACCACTTCTGCCTTCAGGCCGATCACGTCCATGTAATAACGAAAGCCCAGCATTTTTTTGAGCAGTCGGGAGGCGATCCGCAGTTTCGGAAATCGCAGGTCGGGATTGACCAGAAGTTCTGCCGGGTCGTAGCCGGGCTTGCGGTGGATGTCCACGGTTCGTGCGTAGTCCGGAGCCAGCGTGTCATCCAGCCAGAAGTAGTAGGTGAACCAGGATTCACGGCTGCTCACACACACCAGATCGCCACTGCGTTCATGATTCAGTCCCCACTCTGCCTGTTCGACGGAATCCAGGACGCGTTCAATCCCAGGAACCTGCCGCAGGAGCTCTGCCACCCGTGCTCGATCAGCGGGGTTCCTGACGTAAACATGAGCGGCCTGGTGATCGGCGACGGCAAAGGCGCGGGATGCTCCGGCATCCAATGTTTCCCAGCCGAGTGGTTCCCGGCGGACGCGCAGCAATCCGGCTTCCCGCAGGATGCGATTGATATGGATGGGCGTTGTCACTTCGGAGATGCCGTACTCGCTGAGCACCAGCACATCGGCATCCTGCTGCTGCGCGGCGGCTATCAATTTGCCCGCTTCCTGATCCACTAGTCGCACGTCCTCAGCGATGGCGGGATGATTCGGTCCCAGTCTCTGCAGGTTGTAGTCGAGGTGCGGGAGATAGACGAACATCAGCGAGGGGCGTTGCTCAAGGAACACGCGACAGGAGGCATCCGCAATCCAGCGGGTGCTGCGGATGTCGGCGGTCGGCCCCCAGAAGTTGAACAGCGGAAATCTTCCGAGCTCCGACTGCAGCTCATCCCGCAGCTGTGGCGGCTCGCTGTAGACATCCGGGATCTTTCGTCCATCTGCCGGGTAGGACGGGCGGGGTGTGAGCGACCAGTCGACCGGAGCGTACATGTTGTACCACCAGAACATCTTCGCGGTGCGGTGACCAGGCCAGCGCGCCCGAGCAGCCGCGTAGACAGTTTCGCCCTGGATCAGCTGATTGGACTGCTTCCAGAACAGGATCTCGTTGAGTTCCCGAAAAAACCAGCCATTGGCCACGATTCCGTGACGGGCTGGGGGCAAACCTGTGAGCAGTGAAGCCTGGACTGTGCAGGTGACTGCCGGAAAGACTGTGGTGAGTGGACGCATGAAGCCGTCCTGCGCCAGTCGGGCCAGATGCGGAGTATTCGCGCCGATCATTCCCGGCGTCAGCCCCACCACATTGATAACCATCACCCGCCGAATCGGCTCAGACACCATCTGTCATCTCCCGTGCGATTTCTGCATATGACACGATTGAGTTGTTCACGTTCCAGTAGTCTTCGGGCTTCAGGTAGAGTTGCTGTCCGGCGAATTCTCCGGCGTCTCCGGTGTCTTCAGACGGCGTTTCCTGCGACTGCACAAGAAAATACTGGGACGTTCTGAGCCCCTGCCAGGAATCATGGCGAAGCTTCAGCAGTCGCTCGCCCCCCGCGGTTCCCTGCAGTTGTGGTGACAGCAGGCTGACCGGTGCACAGGGCGACGACCCGGACTCAGCAGCGACCGCCGTGGCTTCCGCACCCTTGCCCGCATCCAACTCGGTCGATTCCTCGTGGTCCTGGAGCAGTTCCGCAAGCGTCGGCAGCAGGTCAAAGCTGCCACACAGGCTTTGCAGTCGCGTTCCTGCGGACAACGGCTCTGTCCACCACAGCGGTACGTGGAACTGGCTTTCGTCGGCGCCACTCTCGAAGGGACTGGTCAGCGGCCGCGATGGTCCCCGGAAGCCCGTCACCAGCCACACTGGAGCTTTCTGTCCGTGTAACGCGGCTGCGGCGAGTCGTTCGAGCCACGCCAGCGTGTGGTCAACGACCTGATTCTGGTCAGCCGCGGAAAACGGGTTCGACACGCTTTCGGATTCCTGCACTGGCAATGTTCTCAGGCGGACGGTCACGAGGACCAGGTGGGCTTTGCTGACGGATTTCAGCAGTGATTCGGGAAACATGTCGGGAAGGTGTACCGGCAGCCGGAAAACATCGGGCTGCAGGGCTGCAACAAGCGCAGGAGCCGTAACAACGGCTGCGGCCGCTCTGGTTGCCGGCGAATCATCGGCCGCCAGCTGCAGCCAGACGTTACGACCAGCTGACAGCCGGAGAGCCTGCGCCCAGCTGCTGACCGCCTCAGCCCCTCCGAAATAGTCGTCCAGCGTGGCTTGCTCGCGAACGTCCTGAATCAGGTACTGTTCAAACACAAGCGATCGTGATTCCAGACATTCAAACGCCGCTGACGGGCTTTCACTGTGAGGCTCCGGGAGCGGATCAAACAAAACCAGCCAGATCGGAGCTCGGCCGGATGCAGGGGAGAAGTCATTCAAGGGCCGAAAGCCTTTGCGGGAAATTGCGAGGAAGAGTCCGGTGTCATTGAGAAGCTGCGGTGCGCATCATACCTGTTTCGGCGGAATCCACCACGACAGGTCACTGCCCGACGCTGGCAGCGGGGCAATCTGGCCCTGCGAGATTTTTTCCATTCCCGGCAGCCGTTTACTCAATGCATGCTCGCCGCGTACCCATGGAAACCTTAAAATCCACCAGAACGTGTTTCCGGAAAGTTCCTCAGGTTTTCCCGCCATGCACCACTTCACTTTTTTTCGCGTTCTGTGCCTGTGGCCGGCCATCTGCTGCAGCCCTGCCTTGTTTTCTGCTCTGCATGCCGATGAACCCCCTGTGGATTTCAATCGGGACATTCGCCCGATACTGGGCGATAATTGCCTGCACTGTCATGGCCCCGATGCGGCCCAGCGTCAGGGAGACCTGCGCCTGGATGAACGCTCTTCGGCCATGACGGTGCTGAAGGCCGGCGACGCGGACGAAAGTGAACTCTACCGGCGCATGATCTCGGCAGATCCACAGCTTCGCATGCCCCCTCCGCATTCCGGCCGCGTGCTGTCCGCCGCTCAGCAGGAAACAATCCGCCGCTGGATCAGTCAGGGCGCGGTCTGGGCCGACCACTGGTCATGGCAACCGCTCCAGCGACCGCCTCTGCCCCCGGCAGGTACTTCTCTGCCCCACGCTCCCATTCGTAATCCGATCGACGTCTTTATTCAGGCCCGCCTGGCAGCCTCCGGATTATCGCCGTCCCCGGAAGCTTCCAGAGCCACGCTGATTCGCCGCCTGTCGCTGGAACTCACCGGACTCCCTCCCAGCCCCGCAGAAACGCTCGCGTTCGAACAGGACAACCGGCGGGACGCGTTCGACCAACTGGTGGATCGCCTGTTGGCCTCTCCTCACTATGGAGAACGCATGGCGTGGGATTGGCTGGATGCTTCCCGCTATGCCGATTCCAACGGCTATCAGGGCGACACGGAACGCACTATGTGGCCCTGGCGTGACTGGGTCGTGAACGCTTTTAATCGCAATCTTCCATGGGACCAGTTCACCATTCAGCAGCTTGCCGGCGACCTGCTGCCGGATGCCGGTGACACTGAACGTCTGGCGACGGCGTTCTGTCGCAACCACATGATCAACGGGGAAGGTGGGCGGATCGCAGAAGAAAACCGGGTGGACTATGTGATGGACATGGCCGAGACCACAGGCACGCTCTGGCTGGGGCTCACATTCAACTGCTGCCGCTGTCACGATCACAAATTCGACGCATTGAGTCAGCAGGATTACTACAGTCTGTTTGCTTTCTTCAATCAAACTCCCGTCACTGGCGATGGTCGCAGTGGACAGACTCCACCGGTCCTTGCCGTGCCAACACCTGAACAGCGGGCGGAGCAACAGCGGCTGCAGGCAGAAATCAGTCGCCTGACCGAGTTACGGGCCCAGCGCGAAACTCTGCTCAAGTCCGAACAGGCCAATTGGGAACCGCTGCGTCTGCAGCAGCTCACAGCCGGCATTCGCTGGCAACGTTTGGCCGCGGAACGTCTGGAAGCTGATCATCAGACGCTGCGACAACTGCAGGATCTGTCGGTTTTTGCGAGCGGTCCGAACCCTCCGAACGATGCCTACCGGCTGACTCTGCAACCTGCTCCGGGACTCATCACAGCCCTGCGACTGGATGCCCTCCGGCATGAATCACACACGCAGGGAGGACTGGCGCGTTCAGACAGCGGCAACTTTGTGCTCACAGATCTCCGCGTGCAGCATGTTCGCGGAAGCCAGCGAACGCCGGTGCAGATTGCTTCCGCAGAGGCCACATTCGAGCAGGGTGGTCTGAAAGTCAGCAATGTGTTTGATGATGACCGCCAGTCGGGCTGGGCTGTCTACGAAGGGCGTCCGATTGATCGGGATCATGCGGCTGTCTTTCGCTTCGCCGCACCGCTGGAACTGCAGGCAGGCGACACCCTTTTGCTGGAACTGCGGCATGACTCCGTCCACGTTAGCCATAATCTCGGACTATTTGCGATTTCCAGTACCACTGAACCGCAGCCGTCGCTCAACAGCGCCGCCCCCGAACAGCTCCTCCAGGCACTCCGGACACCGCTTGATCAACGCACTTCCGAACAGCAGGGCATCATCCGGAAGGATCGACTGTCGTCCGACACTGAGCATGCCGAGCTGTCGGGACAGCTGCGGGAGCTGGAAGAACAGCTGAAGCGGCAGCAGGGCAGTGTGCCACTGGTCATGGTGATGGCTGACCAGTCCGCTCGTCGTGAGACCTTCCTGCTCAACCGAGGACTTTACAACAACCCCGGCCCGGCGGTTTCAGCGGCGGTGCCGACCAGTCTGCCGGGACTTCCGGCTGCTGCAGCCGGCTCGCGACTGGATCTCGCTCGCTGGCTGGTATCACCTGCAAATCCGCTTACGGCACGGGTTGTGGTGAACCGCTTCTGGCAGCAGGTTTTCGGCACCGGGCTGGTGAAGACTGCCAACGACTTTGGAGTGCAGGGCGAACTGCCCGCGCACCCGGAGCTGCTCGACTGGCTGGCTGTTGAATTCCGGGATTCCGGCTGGGATGTGAAGCGGCTGATCAGGCTGATGGTCACCAGTCATGCGTGGCGCCAGACTTCAAGAGTGAGTCCGGAGCATTTTGAGCGGGACCCTGAGAATCGACTGCTGGCACGATCACCACGGTATCGCTGGCCGTCGTGGATGCTTCGAGACCAGGCCCTTGCCGCCTCGGGGTTGCTGACCCGGACCATTGGTGGTCCGCCAGTGAATGTTTACCAGCCGTCAGGGGTCTGGGAAGAGGCCACATTTGGTCGCAAGACGTATTCGCGGGACTCGGGTGCTGCGTTGTATCGCCGAAGTTTGTATGTGTTCTGGCGAAGAATCATCGGGCCTACGATGTTCTTTGACAATGCCGGTCGGCAGACCTGCAGTGTTTCCGTATTTCGGACCAATTCGCCGCTGCACGCTCTGGCCACATTCAATGACATCGCGTGGGCCGAAGCCGCTCGTGTCCTTGCTCAGCAGGTGCTGATCGAGCCTTTGGCGGATGATCGGGAGCGTCTGCGGCAGGTTTCGCTGAGAATCCTGGCTCGGGACGTGGGTGAACAGGAGGCGCGCATCCTGCTGACAGGGCTCACAAGGTCACGAGAGCAGTTTTCCGCGGATGCTCAGGCTGCTGAAACACTGGCGACATCCGGTGAGTCGCCGCGGGTTGCGGGATTGCCGGTCGCCGAGCATGCGGCGTGGACGGCCCTGTGCCTTGCAATGCTCAACCTCGATGAAGCGCTCTCGAAGGAATAACAAAAAATGGGTGGACCGATGCAGCCGGATGAGCAGTATCGAAATCAGCTGGCGCGGCGAGCGTTTCTGGGACGTTCCGCCACCGGTGTTGGCAGCATGGCACTGGCCTCGCTGCTGGCCGCGGAAAACGCGCGGGGCGAGACTTCGTCCCTGTCGTCGCCATTCGCTGCTCAGCCCGGACTCCCGCATTTCCCGCCGAAAGCTAAACGCGTGATCTGGCTCTTCCAGAACGGCGCGCCGACTCATGTGGATCTCTTCGACTACAAGCCAAAACTCAGAGAACTCCACGGTCAGCCGCTCCCGGCTGGTTATGCGGAAGGTCGCCGTTTCAGCACGATGACGGGAGCCGCCGATGGAAAGCTCATGCTGGCACCCGTTGAACCATTTCGGCAACGGGGCGAGAGCGGTTCGTGGGTGAGCGATTTTCTGCCGCACACAGCAGCGATTGCAGACCGCCTGTGTTTTGTGAAAAGCATGCATACGGAGGCCGTGAATCATGCGCCCGCGATTCAGTTTCTGCTGAGCGGTGCTGAGCTGCCCGGTCGCCCCACGGCCGGTGCATGGCTGACGTGGGGTCTGGGCTCCGAAACCCAGTCGCTCCCGGCCTTCGTGGTCATGACCTCGATCACTCGCAATACGACCTGCGGACAGATCTTTTACGACTTCTATTGGGGCAGTGGTTTTCTGCCTTCGAAGTATCAGGGAGTCAAATTCAGGGGCAGTGGCGATCCGGTGCTCTATCTGAGCAATCCGGGGGGCTTGTCTCGGGAGATGAAGCGGGGCTGGCTGGATGACATGGCCCGGCTGAATGAACTGAAACTTCAGGAATCCGGTGACCCTGAAATTGCCGCCCGGATTGCCCAGTACGAAATGGCCTTCCGCATGCAGGCCAGCGTCCCTGAGCTGACTGACCTCTCCGGGGAAACTCAGGCCACACTGGACATGTACGGCCCTGGAGTCAACGAACCCGGGACGTTTGCCCACAACTGTCTGCTGGCTCGGAGACTGGTGGAACGGGGAACTCGGTTTGTGCAGCTGATGCATGCGGGCTGGGATCAGCACAATTCGCTGACCACGGAACTCTACAGTCAGTGTCGCGACACGGACCAGCCCAGTGCAGCGCTGGTGCGAGATCTGGAACAGCGAGGACTCCTTGATGAAACGCTCGTGATCTGGGGTGGCGAATTTGGCCGCACTCCCTTCATACAGGGCGACATCAACAATCGACCACGCTGGGGACGCGACCATCATCCTTATGCCTTCACGGTCTGGCTTGCCGGCGGTGGCATTCGGCCGGGGCTCAGCTATGGGGCGTCCGACGAACTCGGATTCAACGCCGTGGAAAACCGCGTTCACGTGCACGACCTGCAGGCAACCCTGCTGCATCAGCTGGGAATCAATCACGAACAACTGACATACAGGTTCCAGGGACGGCAATTCCGTCTGACCGACGTGCACGGCCATGTTGTTGAGGACATTCTGGCGTGAATGATTTCACGCACTTGCCGGGTGACTGATGCAACGCTGCACAAAGCCCCTGGGCTCGCGGCGGCAAACTGCCCGGACTCTGACGATCCCGGAGCATTTTCCGGCCTCCGCAGTGAACAGCAAGGGATATATCACCCGAGTATTCGCACGTCGGCGGGTGTTGGGCACCTGGGCGGCAAATCACCTGGCGGCCTTCGCCAGTGCACTCTTTCACTCACAGGAGAAACGCAGATGATTCAGGTTGTTCCCTCGGCATCCCGGTTTGGTTTTCCCGGCGAACTGGACGCGGCACCAGGACTGCTTCCACAGGAAGATCCAGCGTATCGCGGCTGGTTGTCCCGACGGGATTCAGCGCGGCAGCAGATTCGCCGATTGTCACGGCGTGAGCTGCAGGTTGTGCAGCTGGTGTCCAACGGCCATGCCAACAAGAGCATTGCGATGGAGTTGCGAATCAGTGTGAAGACGATCGAAAAGCATCGGGCCAATGCAGCAAGGAAGCTGGGTGTCAACAGTACTGCGGAAATGGTGCGTCTGGCTGTTCTGGCTGATCATGATGTCGCTGCCCCGACGTCAGCCGAGCAGCGCCCGGCAGAAAATGGTTTCGCCAACCGTGGTTTCGAGTCACGTCTGGTGGAAACGCGCGGGATGGAGCTGCGATCGAACTGAGTCGAGGCGGGCTCCGCGGTGTCCGGTGAACAGCAGCGAGGGCGGTTCACCGGCACCGCGGGGCCCCGCTCTTTCGGTTCGCTGATTTCCCCTCCCTGAATTCCACCTTGTTCACTGGCCAGACCCAATGTCGTCTGTGTACACTCTGCGGTCTCCCGATCCGGCACTTCCCGGCCCCGGCTCACTTTCTTTTGGCCACTGTCCTCCGCGGCTTCGCGGAAGGCCCTTTCGCGAGACCCGACTTCGCCGGCAGTCTCTCCCGAGTAACTTCGATGACCACTTCCCCCGTTGTGCAATATGCATCTCGCACCGACGTGGGAATGCGCCGCGCCGTCAACCAGGATTCCTTTGCCGCACGGCTTTGCACTGATCACGATGAATGGACTCGGCTCGGACACCTCTTCGTCGTGGCCGATGGCATCGGCGGTCATGCCGTGGGTGATCTGGCCAGTCGCATCTGCGTCGATACACTTCCCATCGCCTTCTTCAAACACACCAGCAGCTCAGCAGAAGATTCGCTGCACCACGCAATCCTTGCGGCCAATAAAGCCATCAACGACCGAGGCCGCGAAAATCGCGAATTCGAGGGCATGGGAACCACCTGCACGGCCCTCAGCCTGTCCTCAGCCGGAGCCATTGCCGGACATGTTGGCGACAGTCGCCTCTATCGTGTCCGCCGCGGACTCATCCAGCAACTCACCTTCGACCACAGCCTCCAGTGGGAGATGATCCGGCTCGGACGCGCCACCCCCGAAAACGTCGAACTCTTCCACCCCCGTAATGTCATCACCCGCTGCCTCGGACCCGACTCCTTCGTCCAGGTTGATATCGAAGGTCCCTTCCCGGTTGAATCCGGCGATATCTACATGCTCTGTTCCGACGGCGTGACCAACCACGTCTCCGACGCTGAAATCGGCATCATACTCAGCAACATGCCACCCGCTGAATCCGCACGACTTCTGATCAATCTCGCCAACCTGCGCGGTGGCTTCGACAACTCCACCGTCATCGTCGTCAATGTCGAAAGCTATCCGGCAACTGCCACCCCCGCACCTCCCGCCAACCCTCCGCCCGCGATGACGGCGCCCTCGCCTCACCCCAGGTCATTCGCTCGGAATGCCGCCACCATCGCTGTCCTTCTGGTCACCGCCATCCTTGCATTCCTCGCCGCTCGACTGGCCGTGAACCGCATGCCTGCCGGCCCCGGTGGCTTTCTGGCCGCAACGGTCGCCGGGGCCATGATCCTGTTCCTCGGACTCCTGCTCGCTCTCCGCATCCGTCGCTCCGGTGTCCATGCCACAAACGGCCCCCGATCTCCCGCCGCTTCTGCCCCGTCGCACCCTCAACCAACCGCTGCATCCGTCTCCACTGCAACGCCCCCCGAGACCGAAGCATTCCCCGGCACCGGCTCCGACCAGCATCTCCTCAGGTCTTCATTCAATTCGCAAGCCCCGTATCGCACGGTCCAGTGCCTCAACGCTGATGAACTCTTTAATTTTCTCGCAGAAGCCCACAGCGAGCTGATTCAGGCGTCCCGCGATAATTCCTGGAACGTGGATCTCGAAGAACTGGCTCAGCTTGATCGCCAGGCCACTGCCGCTGCCCAGACCGGTAAACTGGACCGCGCCCTGCGTGCCCGTGGTCGCGCCATCGATATCGTCATGCGCGAAATTCCGCAAAAGCAAACGCCCAGAGGCAACGCCTAGACGTCCGCGGCCTGAATCATCCGAATTACGACACTCGGTTGCAGCAACTGGGCGAAAGCTAGCCCGCGTGACGAAAAAACCGCCGCCGATTCACGAATTCCCCCGCTGAACGCCGCTTGCGATGCACTTCATTTTCCCGGCGGTATTGTTTTCAGCCGTTCAGATGCTTATCCTCTGGACTCAAAACTGTTCCACCAACTCCACTGCCACCAGACTGGCGAATTCAGGGGGACCACCAATGAAACATGTTCTCTGCCTGCTTGGCATTCTGACCCTGCTCCCCGCTGCAGCAGCAGCCCAGGAACTGACCGACGCCGACAAGGCTCTGATTCAGAAAATCACCGAAGCTGGCGGTCAGGCCATGCCGCTTGCCAAAAATGACGCTCGACTGACTGTGGCCTTCCACCTCTCTGATAAAGAGGTTACTGACGAAACCCTCGCAATTCTGAAGGACGCCGCCAGCGTTTACTCGCTGAACCTCCGCGGCACCAAAGTCACCGACGCCGGGCTGGCCCACCTCGCCGGACTGAAAGGACTTGCCCGCCTGCATCTCGAAAAAACCGCTGTCACCGACGCCGGCCTGCCGCATCTGGCCGGACTGCCCGCCCTTGAATACCTCAACATCTACGAAACCAAAATCACCGACGCCGGTCTTGCACACCTTGCCGCCGTCAAGTCACTCCGTCGCCTGTTCGTTTGGCAGACTCCCATAACGGAAGCCGGCGAAGAAGCCCTGAAGGCTGCGATTCCCGAAATCCAGATCGTCCCCGACTTCAAAAAGGATCGTGAGCGGGAGATTGCCGAAGCTGGCCGCGCCGCCGAAGACGGTGGCAAGCTCGTCGAAGAGCTCGCAGCCATGGTTGAAGCTCAAAACAAAGTTGTTGCCGAAGCTACCACTGCCAGCGATGCAGCCGCAAAAGCTCACGCCGACGCCCAGGGAGCACTCGACGCAGCCAATAAAGCGCTCGAAACTGCCAATGCCGCAAAGGCCGCTGCCGATAAGGCACTTGCCGATCTCAAAGCCGACCCCAACTCACCTAAGGACGCAGTCACCGCCGCTGAAACCGCCGCAGCCGAAGCTGCCAAAGTGGTCACCACCGCAACCGCCGCTGTCGAACCTCTGAAGAAGCCGGCCGAAGAAACCAAGGCCGCAGCGGAAGCCGCAAAGAAAAAGGCCGACGAAGCTACCGCCAAAGCCAACGAGCTCAAGACAAAATCCGAAGAAGCAGTGAAAAAAGCTGCCGAACTCAAGACCAAATTTGAAGAGCTCAAGGCCAAAGCCGCCGGAAAATAAGCTGTCGCTCACGTCCATCCCTCAACCGCAGCGGGCGCCGGATTTCGTTCGGTGCCCGCTTGCGTGTCCACTCCGCATTGTTCCGGAGCTTGCTCCCGCATGTTCAGCATGCCCTTTCAGCTGGAGCCTGGTTCGTCACTGGCGGACGTCGCACGCCGCTTCTCCAGCGACCCCTTTCTGCTGATCCTCGACAGCGCCGGTCGACATCGCGAACGCGATTCCCGCTACAGCTTTCTCACGTCCGATCCCGTCGCAATCCGTCGCATTGACCGTGCAGTCCGCACAGCTGATCCCTTCGAAACGCTCCGTGAATGGCAACAGTCCCTGCGGTCTGTCGTTCAGCCGGATGCCACAGGTCTGCCACCTTTTTGCGGCGGTATCGCAGGCCTGCTCAGCTATGAACTTGGCGAAGCCTTCGAAAGGCTTCCACGGCCGCCCGGTGACGCCTTCAAAACTCCAGCACTGCTTGCTGGCCTTTTCGACTGGGCGCTTGTTCAGGATCACCTGCAGAACACCCTGACCGCCTGGGTTCTTCCGCTTCACAACTCGGGTGCAGAACGGCTGGACTGGATTCGTCGGCGACTGCAGGGAGAAGCCTGCCCGCCACTCTTCCCCCCTGATCCGTCTCCTGCACCACGGCCTCCATTGCCTTTCCCGGGAATGCTCCAGCGGCTCGAACCCAGCACCGCGGTCTACTCCAATTTCACTCGCGAGTCCTACATGGCCGCGGTGGAACGAGTCATTGAGTACATCCGGGCGGGTGATATTTTTCAGGCCAATCTGTCACAACAGCTGCATGCGGAATGGCCCGGAACGCCACTGGAGCTGTTTGCACAGGTACGGCGTCTGAATCCCGCCCCCTTCTGCGGGCTCCTGCAACACGAGGACACGGCCATCATCAGTGCTTCGCCGGAGCGGTTTCTGAAGGTGGATGCGGACGGTCGAGTGGAAACGCGTCCAATCAAGGGCACACGGCGACGACAGCGCTCGCCAATCGCCGACCTGTACGTGGGAGCTGAGTTGGCGGCCAGTGAGAAGGACCGAGCGGAAAACGTGATGATTGTGGACCTCCTGCGCAACGACATTTCCAGAAACTGCGCCCGTGGTTCGGTGAAGGTAACGGGGCTGTGTGAAATTGAGCGTTTCGAGACCGTGCTGCATCTGGTCTCCACGGTGGAAGGGCGGCTGGCGGCTGGCCGGGATATCTGGCATCTGCTGACGGGCTGCATTCCGGGCGGATCGATCACAGGGGCCCCCAAGATTCGCGCGATGGAGATCATTGCGGAGCTGGAGCAGGTTGTGCGGGGGGCGTGGTGTGGCAGCCTGTTTGCACTGGGCCCGCAGGGAGCCTTCGACAGCAGCATCCTGATTCGCACGTTCACGTGGGCTGACGGTTGGGTGCAGTTTCCTGTGGGTGGCGGAGTGGTGGCGGACTCCAGTCCGCTGGACGAATACCGCGAAACACTGCACAAGGCATCGGGGATGATTCGGGCTCTGCAGCGGCCACCAAAGGACGCATGAGCCGAATTTCCAACGAAATTCCGCTGATTTCTCAATTGTGGAACGAATCACCGGATTGCAAAGTGAGGGCGGCGCCCGCTAGGATTCAGGTTGCCTTTGCGGTCGCCCGACGGCAGTCGGATTCCTGACCTTCCCCTCCCATATTCCATGATTTTTCCCGGAGAACGCTCGTTATGGCGGAACCCACAGTCGCCGAAGCCACGGATTCAGGCCAGAAGATGGTCTTCTGGGGCTGCTTCATTGCACTGGTCACGACATCGTTTGCCTTTGTCAGCCGCATCACACTCTGCAACGTTCGTTTCGGAACCGAGTTCGGTCTGGACTCCGTGAAGATCGGAGAACTGATTGGAGCGGGAATCTGGCCGTTCGCGATTTCGATCATTCTGTTCAGTCTGGTGATTGACCGGATTGGCTACAAAGTTGCAATGTTCTTTTCGTTTGCCTGCTTTGCTCTGTACCTGCTGCTGGCCTGTCTGGCCTACAGCACGGTTGCCGGTGTCGAGGGCGAGGCACTCGCAGAGGCTCAGAAGTCCGGTTACAACCTGCTGTACCTCGCCAGCATCATTCTGGCGCTTGGCAACGGCACCGTCGAAGCCTTCATCAATCCGGTGGTTGCCTCAATGTTCAGCCGTGAAAAGACGAAGTGGCTGAACATTCTGCACGCAGGCTGGCCTGGCGGACTGGTCTTCTGCGGTCTGGCCACGATCGCTCTCTCAGAAACTCTCAAATCCGGCGACTGGCGAATCGTTGTGGGCCTTGTTGCTCTGCCCGCAATCGTCTACCTGGTGATGCTGGCAGGGGCAAAATTCCCGAAGAGCGAAAACGAGGCCGCTGGTGTCTCTTACCGTGAAATGCTGGGTGAATTCGGAGCCTTCGGTGCCTTCGTCGCCTTCGGACTGATCTTCATGCAGCTGGGCCAGGTGTTCGGCTGGAGCGAAGGCAATCTGCGCTACGTGGCTCCTGTGCTGACTGCTGTCGTAACAATTGCCTTTGGCATCTACACGGGCAGCATTGGCCGCGGCATCATGGCCTTCCTGATCATCATCATGATGCCCCTCGCAACCACCGAGATTGGTACGGATGCCTGGATCAGCGGTTTAATGGAAAAGCCCATGGAAGAAGTTGGCCGCAACCCGGTCTGGGTGCTTGTTTACACATCGGCCATCATGATGGTGCTGCGATTCTTTGCCGGACCGATCGTCCACAGCCTGTCTCCAATCGGTCTCCTGATCGCCAGCTCCGTGCTCGCGATTTCCGGTCTGTATGCCCTGTCGCTGTGTGGCAGTGCTGGACTGGGGCTGATCTTCGTTGCGGCTACACTTTACGGCTTCGGTAAGACATTCTTCTGGCCAACCATGCTGGGGGTCACAGCCGAACAGTGTCCAAAAGGTGGTGCACTGACGCTCAACGCCATTTCCGGAATCGGTATGATTGCGGTCGGTGTTCTCGGGACGCCGTACATCGGCTTCCTGCAGGAACGCACAACCAGTGCTGAGCTGGTGGCAAAGGCTGATACAGCCGCCCAGCAGGTGCTCACCGACAAGGCCTACCTCGGCATCAGCTACAAAGCGATTGACCCGGAAAAAGAGAAGGCGGTTTCTGACGACGCTGCAAAGACGGCGATCGCAGCTGCCAAAAAATCCGGCCAGTTCGACGCCCTCGCCAAAATGGCTCTGTTTCCCAGCTTCATGCTGGCCTGCTACGTGGTCCTGCACCTGTACTTCAAATCAACAGGTGGTTATAAGGTCCAGTCGCTCAGCGGTCACTAACCACCGCTGCTCTGAGCAATTCCGGTTACTCCCCCGCACCAGCTCGTCCCACCGGACGAGCTGGTGTTTTTTGCGCCCCCTCCTCCCCTCGCCCCTCCCAGGGGAGAGGGGTCGGGGGTGAGGGGTCTGAGACCACTGCAACACGCACTGCCGCGGACGCGTCCTTCCCCTGCCCCACCATTTCGCCCCGCGGCTCATTGGCCCGCCACTCCCTCCCTGTGATATGCTCATCGCATCTGTCAGTTTCCCTCTTCCGGAGCCACCGTCATGCAATCGCCGGATAACCCCGCCAACGGACTCCTTTCTCTGCCTTCCGGACGTCGTGGCCTGCTTTCATCAGCCGCTGCGATGGCCGCTGCTGCACTCAGCCCTGCCGCCTGCGCCATGATCACAGATGAATCCAGCCCTGCCTCTCCGGCATCTCCCGCTGCCCCCGTCGACCTGCGCAGTCAGCTGCTCAATTGTCTCGGCGGACCCTGGCCCGACCATGGGCCACTGGATCCGCAGGTGGAATCCAGCGAACAACTGGCGGGTTTTCGTCGCGAGCGTATCAATTACCTTGTCGAGCCCACTGAACGCATCGCAGCATGGCTGCTGATTCCCGACGGCGTCTCTGCCTCCAGCCCCGCGCCGGGCATCTGTGTCTGGCATCAGCACGCTGGCCAGTACGATGTTGGCAAGGACGAACCGGCGGGCGTACGAGCTCCGAATTTCGGGGAAATGCACCAGACCGGTGTGGCCCTTGCCCGCGAAGGTTACGTGGTGCTCTGTCCCGACGCCGCCGGCTTCGGTGAACGCAATCATTCCTTCAACACCACCGTTCGCAACCTCCGTGGCCGCGATCTGGAACATTATCTCTTCGGCATGTACGTCACCGCCGGCAAATGCCTCGCGTGGAAAAACATCAGCGACATGCGCCGCGCCGTGGACTACATCAGCTCCCGCCCCGAAGTCCTCCCGGAACAACTGGGCTGCTACGGCCATTCCATGGGCTCGACTCACACCTGGCAGGTCGGTCCCTGGGAACCACGCCTGAAAGCCCTTGTCGGCAACTGCTGCATGCCCACCTACGCCGCCATGGAACGCACCAGTCTGATTCACTGCTTCCCCAACTATGTACCCGGCTGGCGACAGTTCGGCGATATCCCCGACATCGTCAAACTCATCGCGCCCCGCCCGCTGCATCTGAACTTTGGGGAACTTGATGCTGGCAGCCCCATCGCTGAAGTGCGTGCCGCAATGCCGCACCTGGAAAATGCCTGGACAGCCGCCGATGCCCCTCAGAACTTCACCTGGTTCATCGAAAACAACACCGATCATGTGCTCAGCCCGGAAATGTGGCGACTCACCAAAGCCCACTTCGCCAAACACCTCAAACGCTGAAAGCCCCACCACCATGTCCCGATTCCTGTTGCTGCTCGCCGCAGTCATCATCTGCGGCTCCTGCACCCACGCCGATGAAAGTCCCGATCGCATCCGGCAGCCCGGGGTGCCTCAGGGAAAAGTCACGTCCGCCGAATTCGCCGACAGCCGTATCTTCCCCGGCACAACACGTGCCTACAGCGTCTACATCCCCGCGCAGTACTCGCCGGAACAACCGGCCGCTCTGATGGTCTTCATGGACGGTTCCGGCTATGCGAAGGAGGACGGTGCTTTTCGTGTACCGATCGTCTTCGACAATCTGATACATCGCAAAGCCATGCCAGTGACGATTGCTGTGTTTGTTAACCCCGGCTCTGTTCCCCCAACACGGCCCAACGCAACTGCCCGCAGCAATCGTTCGTTCGAATACGACTCGCTCGGTGATCGCTATGTCAACTTTCTGCTCGATGAATTCCTCCCCGTGGCGCTCACAGGGCTCAACGTTTCCACCGATCCCCGGCAACGCGCCGTCTGCGGAATTTCATCAGGAGCCATCTGCGCATTTACGGCGGCATGGGAACGGCCGGATCAGTTCGGTCGAGTGCTCAGCCATATCGGCAGTTACACAAACATCCGTGGTGGCTGGGCCTACCCTGGCCTGATTCGCAAAACGGAAGGCAGCCCTAAACCACTCCGCGTCTACCTCCAGGAAGGCCGCGATGACGTCAACAACCTGCACGGCCACTGGCCACTTGGCAATCAGGACCTTGCTGCGGCCCTCCAGTTCGCCGGTTACCCGTATCGGCTGGACATGACGGAAGGCGGCCACAGCGGTCGCTGGGGCGGCGAACTGCTCCCGCAGGCCCTCGAATGGCTCTGGTCCGACACCGCTCCCTCCACACAGATCACACGCACCGAAACCAAACCCGAATGGACGCCGCATCCCGATGCCGTTCCACGCGACGACGTGCCACACGGAACGGTGGAAGAAATGCCGCCCTGGGAGTCCAAAATCTTTCCCGGAACAACTCGCAAATGGTCCCTCTACGTCCCCGCACAGTACCGACCGGAACAGCCCGCTGCGTTCATGATTTTTCAGGATGGCGAACGCATGCGGGATCCCAAAGGCCGCTGGCGCGTACCGGTCGTCTTCGACAATCTCATCGCCAGCGGAGAGATGCCGCCGACGATTGCCATCTTCCTTGATCCGGGGCACGACAAATCCCGCCCGATGACGGACAACCGACCATCCAACCGTGGCTACGAATATGACAGCCTGGGTGATCGCTACGTCCGCTTTCTCACCGCAGAAATCCTCCCTGAAGTTCGCAAACGCTACATGCTTTCCGATGACCCCGAACTGCATGCCATTGGCGGTTCCAGCTCGGGCGCAAGCTGCGCCTGGACGGCTGCCTGGGAACGTCCGGATTTGTTTCGCCGCGTCTATTCCAGCGTTGGCAGCTTCACCAATCTTCGCGGTGCGAATGAATATCCATCGCTGGTTCGCAAAACCGAACCCAAACCCATCCGCGTCTATATGGCTGATACCACCGGTGACCTCGACAACCGTTTCGGTCACTGGCCGCTCGCCAATCAGCTGATGCACGCGGCACTGAAGTACATGGGCTATGACGTGCGCCTCGACTGGGCTGAAGGCTACGCGCACAACGCGGACTTCGGCGGCGCTCGCTTTCCCGATGCGATGCGCTGGTTGTGGAGAAAGGCACAGCACCAGCCCGTCTACGACACCCGCGGTGACCTCGGCGGTGACCTCACACTGCTCAAACTGCTCGTCCCCGGCGCTGGCTGGGTACCTGCTGTCGACCAGCTGGGTTTCGCCGACGCCCTCTGTGCTGATCAGCAGGGTAATCTGTATTACTGCGACATGAAGGCACCAGGGGTCTTCACCCTGGACGCAAAGGACGGAACCCGAAAGGAAATCGTGAAGGAATCCGTAAGTGGTCTTGAGTTTGGACCGGATGGCCGACTGTACGCCTGCCAGGGGTCGAAGAAACGGATCATCGCCATCCATCCAGCCGATGGAACAATCGAAGTCATTGCCGAAGATGCAGCCCCCAATGATCTCGCCGTATCCTCCGACGGCATGCTCTATTACACCGACACAGCCGCCGGTCAAGTGGTCCGAATCAACATCACCACGCGGGAACGCAGCGTGGCTGCCGAAGGAATTGCCAAACCCAACGGCATCGCGCTTTCCAATGACGGTGGAACACTGGGCGTCTCCGAATATGGCGGCAGCGTGACCTGGATGTTCCGAGTAAATGCGGATGGCAGCCTTGATGCCGGGATGCCCAGCATGCCCCTGCGGCAGCTCATCGATCCCAGCGGCGAGTTCCGATTCAACGAAGGCCCTCCCCGAATTGCAGCCGCACGTGGTGATGGGATGGCAGTGGATGCCGACGGACGCTGGTACGTCACCAGTGCCGCAGGCGTGCAGGTCTTCGACCCCACTGGCCGGCCCTGCGGAGTCCTTCATGCGCCGGATCCCTTCAAGCCCACCACCACCTGCATTCTTGCCGGCAGCGACTTTCAAACCCTGTTCGTCGCTCAGGGCGGACAAATCTTCCGCCGCCCACTGACCATCGCCGCTAAACAGCCAAAGGCTGCTGCCGCGAAGTAATCACTGACCGTTTGTCGAGCCCCGCAGACTGCTCGCCATCAGCTGGCAGGACCTCAAAAACATCGTGATTGCGAAAGCCCAAATAGCCTGAAAGGTTTCCGGCCCCCATCGCTGACCATTTTGTTGGCGTCAACAAAATGGTCAACCTCGGTTCCGGCAGTCAGCGCTTCAGCCGATTTTGCCACCGCAATCACGATCTGCAATGCTCGTCAGCATGAGCTGTCGGACGGCAGTCCGTGAGCAAAGAGCTCTGGCGATGCCACACACTCCCGCACGACCACACCACAGCTGTGCGGAGACAATCGGGCCATCAAAGGGGAGCTCATGGTAGTTGTTCGTCAGATCCTATATAGTAGAATCCAGCAGTCGCGCCGCTCCCCCCGAACCAGTGATCTGCCAAAAAAGGAAAGCACTGGATAGCACCCCTGAAAAAAACACAGCTACTGCCTCGCTCAAAAAATCAAGGAAGCAGACGATTGGCTCAACACCCAGGTACCTGAACTGGAACAGACAATCACCCGAAATGTCGCGGAGATTCTGGAAGCATGAAAACAGAAATTGTTCGACGCATGACAGACGACTTCGAAGCCCACGCGCAGCAGACAGAAACCGGTATCGAATACTGGCTCGCTCGCGATCTGCAGCATCTGCTGGGATATGATGAGTGGCGGAACTTCACAAACAGCGCAGTCGCCAAAGCACAAACGGCCTGCGAGGTTTCCGGACACCCCATCGCTGACCATTTTGTTGGCGTCAACAAAATGGTCGACCTCGGCTCCGGAAGTCAGCGGGAAATCGAAGACATCATGCTCACCCGCTTTGCCTGTTACCTGATCGCTCAGAACGGCGATTCGCGAAAGCCTGAAATTGCATTCGCTCAAACGTACTTCGCCCTCCAGACCCGCCGCGCAGAACTCATCGAGCAGCGACTGCTGGAGGCCGAACGCGTTTCAGCTCGCAGAAAACTGAGCGCCACAGAGAAAGAACTCTCCGCAGTAATCTTCGAACAAATCGGCGGCACAGGCGACTTTGCTACTATTCGCAGCAAAGGCGACCGCGCTCTGTTTGGCAAATCCACCGAGGCCATGAAGGCTCAATGGAAAGTTCCAGCCTCACGCCCACTTGCTGACTTTGCCCCCACCATTATTCTCAAGGCAAAGGACTTCGCGGCCGAAATTACAATCTTCAATGCCAGAGAGCATGGTATGAACAGCGAAGCGGCCATTTCACAGGACCACGTGACCAACAACCGGGCTGTCCGAGATACCCTGCTTGAAAGAGGCATTCGCCCCGAGTCTCTGCCGGCAGAAGAAGACGTGAAGAAAGTCGAACGACGACTGACCTCCGCAGAGAAGAAATCACTCAGAAACCCCGAAGCTCTGCCGAAGAGAAAGAAGAAGCGATGACTCGGAACTGATGGCCCAAACACGCAGGCCGGTGCTGGCCATTTCCGCCAATACCCGTGATGCGAGGCTGGGCGTGGAACTGGGGTTTTGCGGCGAACGGGCGAAGCAGCATTTCGCCGAACTCACCGCATGGAAAACAGACATCGAAAACAAGCTGGTACACAAACGCATCGATTGAAGATGAACGTCGATGGGGCGAGTATTTGGACTGGCTGACCCAGCGATTACTAAAGACAAGCACCAAAAACGTCGCAGAGATTCTGGAAGTATGAAGACAGAACTGGTTCGACGGATTACAGGCGACTTCGAGGTCCATGCGCGACAAACAGAAACTGGTGTCCCAACGGTCAGCCAGGTATCCGGACACCTCATCACCGACCATTTTGTTGGCGTCAACAAAATGGTCAACCTCGGCCCTGGCACGACACGTCTTTGCAGGGCTGGATGGCGGCGTGCTCAAACCTACGGTAGCCGGCTTCGTATTGTTTAGCGCCACCATGGCTCAGCTTCGTTGCTTTCCGATGGTACGCGTCGATTACATCCGGGTGCCCGGTCGTTAATGGGGCGAGAATCCGGATCATCGTTTCGACACTCTGGAATTTCGCGTTCCGTGGTTCACTGCCAGCCGCCGTGCAACAAATACCGTGCGCGACGAGTTGGTCCAGTCCTTTTCGCTGCCGGAAGGGGTGCTGGCACGCCGCGACGAACCCACACCGCCGCTGCGGGCGATCCGCGAGGCCGTCGTCAACGCAGTCATGCATCGTAGTTATCACATCCATGGTGCGGCGGAATCGCACGCGAACCGACTTCTTTGCAAAGTTCGCCGATCTGATCGAGAGCTACAACAACGGCAGCCGCAGCACTGAGGCTGGATGGACGCGCGTCGGCAAGCCACACGCACCCGCAAGGTCGCCATCAATCGCTCGGTCTTGCCAAAACGAAATCTGGGGGTGAATTTTACCTCGCCCACAGCCGCAATTCCTCCCCTCGAATTGCTTCCAGACCCACTTTCTCTGTCGCATCCTGTCCCCTCGGTCGATATCATCAGGTGGCCATTGTCTTGCTCCAGCAGCCCTTTTCGGACCCCGCTGTGCCCCAGGAACCGGTCCCATGCCGTGGAATCGACTTTCCCCGCTGATGCTTGCCATGGCCCGGCTGGCCATGTTCCTTGCGTCCATCGCCACCCCCGGGGCCGTTCTGGCACAGTCCCTGCAAATTCTTCCCGCCGAAGTCTTACTCACCAGCCCGGAATCCAGTGACCAGGTGGTTGTCCTGCTGCAGGCTCCGGATGGCAGTGTTCGCGACGTCACTCGTACCGCCCGCCTGACGCTCTCCGACCCGGCCCTGGCCATGGTCTCCGCCACGGGGCGGATTGAACCGCTCCGCGACGGTCGCCTGCAGCTCACGGCCGAAGCCGGTGGGCTCACGGCCCAGGCCACTGTGGTGGTCTCAGGTACCGTCGCCCCAAAGCCGGTTTCCTTCCGCCATGACATTCTCCCGCTGCTCACCCGTGCCGGCTGCAATTCCGGCGGTTGCCATGGCAAAGCGGCCGGTCAGAATGGCTTCAAGCTCAGCGTCTTCGGCTACGATGCGGCGGCTGATCATGCTGCGATTGTTTCTGAAGGCCGCGGTCGCCGAATCTTCCCCGCAGCTCCCGAACACAGCCTGTTCCTGCGGAAAGCAACCGCAGCCATGCCCCATGGTGGTGGCCTCAAGGTGCCTGCCGACGGACGCTGGCACCGATTGCTTTTGCGCTGGATGCACGAAGGCATGCAGCTCGATCCCGAAACCGCCGATCCCGTCGCGGAACTCATCGTGGAACCCGCTGCCGTCTCCATGACCGCCCGTGACTCCCGACAGCTCCGCGTCGTCGCAAAACTTCACGACGGCACCCTGCGGCCCGTCACGGCCGAAGCTGAATATCAGTCCAACCAGGACGTGATCGCAACCGTTGACCGCGAAGGACTCACCACCACGGCTGACGTTCCGGGTGAGGCCGCCATCCTTGTCCGTTATGCCGGCCACGTCGCTGTCTGCCGCATTACGCGTCCCCGTGAATCCGGCGACTTCACTCGTCCGCCCGAACGCAACTTCATCGACAAACTGGTCTGGGACAAACTTCAGCAGCTCCGCATTACGCCCTCGCCGCCAGCCGACGATGCTGCCTTTCTCCGTCGCGCCAGCCTCGACATCACCGGCACGCTCCCCACAGCCAGCGAGGCCCGTGGCTTCCTTACGGATGCCTCCCCCGACAAGCGTCGCCAGCTCGTGGATCGACTTCTGCAAAGCCCCGCCTACGCAGACTTCTGGGCTCAGCGCTGGGCCGACCTGCTGCAGGTCGACAAGGATACCGTCTCCCCCGAAGGCACCGTCGCGATGACTCGCTGGATCCACAGCCAGTTCCGCAGGAACGTGCCGTTCGATCAATTTGCCCGCAGCGTGCTGACGGTTCAGGGCTCCACTTACAGCGAATCTCCGGCTGCTTTTCACCTTGTTCAGGACACCCCCGAAAAGCTGGCTCGCAGTGTCAGTCAGCTTTTCCTTGGCGTCCGCATCGAATGTGCCCAGTGCCACCATCACCCGTTTGAACGCTGGGATCAGCAGGACTACTTCGCCTTCGCCGGTGCCTTCACCGGAATTGAACGCAAACCGGACCCGCGTGGTGGCACCCGCATCCTCGCCCGCACCGCCACACCGCTCAAACATCCCCGCACCGGCCTCGAAGTTCCCCCTGCACCGCCTGGTGGCCCGGCCTTCACCCTTCAGCCCGGCTCCGATATCCGCAGACAACTCGCTGACTGGGCCACTGCGCCGCAAAACCCCTGGTTCGCTCGCACGCTGGCCAATCGCCTCTGGGCCCACTACTTCGGTCGTGGCCTCGTTGAACCCATCGATGACCTCCGCGCCACCAACCCCGCATCCAACGAACCCCTCCTGCAGGCACTCGCACAGCACCTCGTGGATGTCAAATACGACATCCACGCGTTCACCCGCACGCTGCTCGATTCACAGGCCTGGCAGCTCAGTTCCACGCTGAACGAATCCAACCTGCTTGACGACCAGAATGCGTCGCACGCTCTCTGGAAACCGCTCCCTGCCGAAGTGCTTCTGGATGCGGTTTCACAAGTCACCGAAATCCCCGAAGTCTTCAATGGCTGGCCCGTTGGCTATCGCGCCATTCAGATCTGGGACAACAAGCTTCCGTCGCCCTTTATGGAAGTCTTCGGTCGCCCGCAAAGACAAACGGTTTGTGCCTGCGAACGCGGCTCAGAACCCAGCATTGCTCAGGCGCTGCATCTGATGAATTCTCCCGGCACAATGGAAAAAATTCAGCACGGTCGCGGACGCGCGGCGCGATTGGCCGGTTCCGGCACTTCCAACGCAGAAATCATCGATGAACTCTACCTCACCGCGCTCAGTCGCTTCCCCACCACCGAAGAACGCACACTGATGCTGAACGCCCTGCAATCGTCCTCCGACCACCGCGCCGCTATCGAAGACATCATTTGGGTCCTGCTCAATTCCCGCGAATTCGTATTTTGTCGGTAAGGGTGCTGGTCGTTGATTTTCGGCTTCAACTTGCCGATTCCTCTGTCCCTCCCCCTGCCCACTTCTCACCTCCCACTTCTCACTTCTCACCTCCCACTTCCCACTTCCCACTTCTCACTTCTCACTTCCCACTTCTCACGTCTCACTTCTCACCTCCCACTTCT
>JBEIEK010000008.1:0-45971 GCA_040382995.1 Planctomycetaceae bacterium | reverse complement strand
CTCACGGGACACAGTCAGCACAAGCGGAGTACCCGTTTGGTGCAACTGCTGCAGGTAGTCGGCCGTGTTGCGTTTGAAGTTGGTGAGTGATTCAATTCCGTTCTCGAGATCCAGCATCAGAACACCTCTTTCGCTTCGCATCTTACGTTTTTGAGTGCTGCGAACCAGTCTTTGATTCGGCCAATTCAAATCCTTTGTGCTAAGACCGCGGCAGCCACCACCCCGCCACCGGTTCCACGCGAGACGGAGGTTGTGCTCAGCAGTTTGCTTCCCAGCAGAGCCTGCCTCCGCTTCTCCGAGCACCAGACAGAATGCCACAAAGGCGAGGGCTTAGCAAATTTTCGTGACGGGGGACGTGAATGGTTGTTTCTTTGAAATCCGTGCATTTGAGAGCTTTCCCGTTGACATGCACTCCGACTGGCGATTTTTCCTCAGATCTGACTCCTTTGCAGTTCACTTTCGTGTAAAATTGCATTATCGGGCATCATCACCACGAAAAGAGCTTTGTGCTCGGGATTGAATCGTGTCATTGTGAAAGGTTGCCGTTGCAGGACAAGGAGCAAACAATGTCGATATCCATCACACTCGACGAAGCCCAGGAAAAGCTGAAAGAACTTGTTCATCAACTGGAACCGGGTGATGAAATCATCATTACAGAGAACCAGCACACCGTTGCAAAACTGACTTCAGAGCCAGCCAAACCGCAACTTCCACGTAAAGCCGGGAACTGCATCGGGATGATCGAAATCATCTCGGATGACGATGAGCACCTGGCCGACTTTAAGGAGTACATGTGATGCGAATCCTGCTGGATTCCCACACGTTCCTCTGGTTCGTCTTGCGAAAGCCGCAGTTGATTCTGCATTTGATGCCTACGGCGTAACCCGGCTTTGGTGAGCTACCACAGGTGAATTTCGGCAAATGCACACCCGGCAGGAACGCGTCCGATGCTTGTCCTCAGCCGGAAAAAGAGCCGGCTGACATTTCGACGGAGCGAAACGCGACGATCTGCGGGCTTAACACCGTTTCGCCATCCCAACTTCGCCTCGTGGATCCCCGCTGTCGGAAATGTCCACGTGGTCAGCTAATCCCATGGCGCACAAAAAAGCCGCAGGGGTTCGAGTCGAACCCCTGCGGCTCCTGAACGTCCCCGGCGGGATTCGAACCTGCGACCTTCGGTTTAGGAAACCGACGCTCTATCCTGCTGAGCTACGGGGACTTGTGGGAGTCTTTCTGGAGGCGATTTGTCCTTGAGGGGACGTCAATTAACTCGTGATGTCTGTTTAATCAGCGATCAAGCAACGCGATGAACTCTTCCTTTGATAGCCCTGCACATCGGAGGATCGACATCAGTGTGCCGGACTTGATGCTGATTGGCCATGAAGTGAGACGGTGATGATATGCCTGTGGCCAACCCTCTGTAAATGTACATGACTCCCTGCGGTTCTGGTTTCGTGAAATCCAACTTTTGCCAATGCCCGAATCTACTCCCCAGCAGAAACCTGTGGCAACTTGCTATTGCTGGGCATGTTCAAGCCGCTGGCGTTGCGTTCAGATTGACGACGAGATGACGAATGATACAGCCTGGCTCAAGGAATGCGTCGCACCACGGTATCTCTCCTGCTGCGAGATATTCGTGAATCGCTCCGGTGAGAGCGTCCCTGATATTCGCGATTGCCTCTTCTTCGGTCTCACCCTGGCTGCACACACCGGGGAGACTGACTGCGTAAACGCTGAAACCTCCCTCCGGTTCTTCGAGCAAGGCCACCCTGCACTCGTAGCAGGACCCTGGAGGATAGCTTATCCAGGCAACGTTTGATGTGTGAGCTTCAGTGGTTTCGCAGACGTCAGTCATTTTTCCTGCTCTTCTGCGGGTTCATCGGGGATAGCCAGAATTCGGAGTGATCCGATCATCTCATGGCCTGCGAAGAATTCCAGCGCGTAATGACCAGCTCCGTGAATTGGCAGCACTGGGAGAGGTATCGCGTTTTCGATCGTTTTCAGTCTGTCGGAAGATTCGACCATGAAACCTTTGGAGGAAAACAGAACCTGGTTATCCTGCAGGAAGACGTAGCGAACGGAACACTCCACCTTTCCAACAATATCGGTGATGCTAAAAAAAAGCCACGGGCTTCCGGCCACCCGTAGTTCTTCTATCGACTTTTCCTGAGGCTGATTGATCTGAGTCGGAGGCTGGCTGGAAAATTCCTGCTGTTTTTGCCGAAATCGCACGCAATTGAAGGTTCCAGCGATGACAAAGCCGCGCGACGTGACGTCCTGATACACTTGATTTGCCACGACCATTGATTGCAATCGAGGTTTCACGGAACGTCTACTGTGCATGAGTCTTAAAAGCAGCGGCATGCCTGGAAAAGACGGAAAAATCCCTTAGCGATCCGTCACCTCCCGACGAGCCCAAGGATAGCAGGGAGTCTCGAAGTTTCCAATCTTGTGCGGCGGCGATGGGGCTCAATTGCGCGGAAATCGGGGCGGATCAGGCGCTGCGGCGGAAGGAGTCGCGGCCGTCGAGGATGGAGGAGGCGTCGAAGCGTTTGCCGAAGTAGCGGGCGATGGCCTGGGGGTCGCTGAGGACTTTTTCGGCGCTGCCGGAGACGAGCACCTGGCCGTCGCAGATGATGTAGGAGCGATCGGTGATGGTGAGCGTTTCGCGTTCGCGGTGGTCTGTCAGAAGAATCGAGATGCCGCGGTCGCGGAGACCGCGGATGATGTCCTGGATGCTGTGAATGGTGACCGGATCGATGCCGGTGAAGGGTTCGTCAAGCAGGATAATCCGAGGTTCACTGGCGAGGGCTCGGGCGATTTCCAGTCGACGCCGTTCGCCTCCGGACAGCGACCCGGATCGCTGAGCTCGTTTTTCATACAGGCCAAATTCACTGAGGAGCTGGCGGGAACGTTCGAGGCACTGTTTGCGATTGAGATTCTGGAATTCGAGGATGGCGAGGAGGTTTTGTTCGACGGAGAGTTTGGAGAAGATGGACGTGTCCTGGGGCAGGTAGCCAAGGCCATTCCGGGCCCGCTGGTACATGGGCCAGTGGGTGACGTCGGTGCCATTCAGCAGAACGCGGCCCTGGGTGGGGGCGATCAGGCCGCAGGCCATGCGGAAGCTGGTGCTTTTGCCGGCGCCGTTGGGGCCCAGCAGGCCCACGATTTCACCCTCGTTGACCGTGAAACTGACACCGTCCACAGCACGTTTGCCGGGATAGTCCTTGACGAGTCCTTCGCAGGCGAGCAGTGGCATTGAGGAGTCTCGGGATGCGATTGAGAGAGGGGAGGCCAGTCTGAATTATTGGCAGTTTAGAGGATTGTTCGGTACGTGGGGAAGGTGTGTTTGAGGTTCAGCGGGATTTCAGAAGGCTGGCACTGCGAAGTCAACGGGCAGGGAATGCAAAAACCCTGGGGGATCCAGGGTTTTTGCGTCGTTTGCGAAGTGACCGGCACTTGCTGGTGGTGTCAGGGGAACTACAGGATGTCCGTTTCGCGGAGCGAAACGCGACTATCGGCGGGATTTGCACCGGTGCGTCATGGCGGGTTCAGGGTGCTGCGGCGAATGTGGCGAGGACTTTGGCGTCGGCTGCGTTCCAGACGCGGACGGAGCCATCTTCACCACCGGAGGCGACCACGGTGCCATCGGGTGTTGCGGCAGCGCGGTAGACGTAATCGGTGTTGCCGGGGAATTCGCGGGCAGCGGAACCATTGGCGGGGTTATGGAAGAAGACGCGTTTGTCTCCGCTGCTGCTGACGATCAGGTCCTGCAGGCCGACGTACTGCAGGGAAGTGACCTGGCGGGTGTAGGTGGTGATGGTGCGGGCCTGTTCGCCGGTTTCGACGTTCCAGACCTTAATGGCGTTGTCGGCACCGGCGCTGGCGAGCGTGGTGCGGTCGGCTTTCCATGACACGTCCATCACGTGGTGTGTGTGGCCTTCAAAGGAGCGAACAAACGTGCCGGCGGCAACGTCGAAGACCTTCACGAACTTGTCAGCGGCTGCGGAGGCCAGCAGTTTGCCATCGGCAGAGAATTCGATCCCGTACACCGTGTCGCTGTGGGCGTCGGCAAACTGTTTGGCAAGGCTGCCATCGGCGGTATTCCAGAGTGTCAGCTGACCGGAGCGGGAGGCTTCGCCACCACCTGCTGCGAGGAGTGTTCCGTCGGGAGAGAAGGCAAGGGAGAGGACACGGTCGACGAAGAGGGATTCTCCGCCGTCTTCGGAACCGATGGAGCGGGCGAGCTGCCAGGCCGGGAAGGTGGGCCGCAGCACCGCTCGACCATCTTCTGTCTGGAGGACTGCAGCAGCGATTCCGGCGGCCTGAAGTGCCTTGACCGGACTTCCGACCTGAGTGCCGTCGAGGACATCCACGGCGGCTCCGGTGGCAGCATTCCAGATGCGGAGCGTGCCGGAGGCGTCTCCGGTGATGGCGTACTTACCGTCTGCAGACAGGGCGGCGAAGGTGGCGGCTGAGGGAGCAGCGGCCGGGGCTTTGCGTTCTTCCACAGCAGCAGCTCCGGCGGTGGCTTCGGCGACTGCGGCTTCATGCTGGGCCTTGCGATCCTGAACCCTTTTTTCTGCCCGAGCGATGGCCTGGACGGCGAAGTCAACGGACTTCTTTGCGGTGCTGAGATCACCATCGGCCTTGGTGAAGACGTCCTTTGCTGCGGCTTCCGCCTTTTCCGCTTCGGTAACGGCGGTTTTCAGAGCGGCGTCGTCGGGTTTGCCTTCGAGCGCCTTTTTGGCTTCTGCCGTTTTGGCGACAGCTGCGTCATATTTGGTTTTGGCATCGGCCTGCAGCGGAGTCTGTTTATCGACCTCGGCTTTTGCTTTGGTTTCGGCTTCCTTCTGAGCGACGACTTCCTTTTCGGATTCGTCAATCTGAGCCTTCAGCACGTTGACACGGGCATCGAGGACAGATTTTCGGTATTCGGCGGCTTTGAGGGCGCGCTGAGCTGGCAGAGTGGCCGCAAGCGGGGCGATTTCCTTTGAGTCCTTTGTGGACCAGAGCGAGGCGGTGGTACCGGCGAAGACGAACACAGCGCGTTCAGCGGCCGGCTGGACGTCGACGGCGGTGATGTCAGCCGGGGCGTCGAAGCGCGCGGCCTGGGCGGCATCATCGGCTTTCCAGACCTGAACGGTGCGGGTCCCGGCCACGGTGAGCAGCTGGGGGCCGGAACCGACAAGACGAGTGATGGCACCAGCATCGGACTTGATTTCGGCGGCCACGGTGACGGCACCTGAGTCTGCGGCGACAGCGAGGAGGCGAACGGTGCCGTCTGCGAGGAGTGCAGCGATGCGGCCACCGGCAAGATCACTTGTGAGAGCCGTGATGGCGGCAGGGAGCGGTTCTGAGCGGCTGGCTACGGAAAGTTCGGTGGGCTTGATCACGACGATCTTCTGATCGGCGGTGGCAGCCACGATCCAGCGGGGTTCGCTGCGAAATGCGGCGAGAGCAGCGACAGCCTGACCTTCGAGGCCGGCGACCCCGCGTTCAGTGCCACTGGCGGCGTTGACGGCGACCAGACCTTTATCGGGTGTGCCGAGATAGACTTCTGAGCCGTCCGCGGACGTGGTCCAGGCCTGGACATTGGCGGGAAGCGGCCAGGCACCTGAAATCTGGGTCAGGTTTCGCTGCCAGATTTTCACGTTGCGGTAGCCTGACGTGGCCACGATTGGCTGAGACGGATGGAAAGCGATGGCATGCACAAAGTCACGGTGTGCGGCGCCGGTGGGTCCCTGAGCGGCGGACGACACGATACCGGGATCCATCAGCGCGGCGGGTGCATCCTGACGAGCCATGTCGTAGATGGTGACACGATTGGCGCGGCCGGCAGCGATGAAGCGTCCCGAGGGATCGACGTCGAGTGAGTAGACGCCCTGGAGCCTGGAGTTGATCGGCTGCCAGTTCATGGCTTTTGCGGCCGTGGTGCTGACTTTTGCTCCTTCGATGATCCACTGGCGAACGACCCAGAGTTCTTTGGAAGTGAGCGGTCGAGCCTGGCGATCGTTGGGCATGGGGGGCATGACGGGTTCGTCACCGCGGCGAGACAGTTTGTAGAGCAGGCTTTCTTCGGGCTTGCCGGGGACGAGCACGGGGCTGCTGCCGCCGCCTTTGAGCATGGATTCGACGGTTTCCAGAATGACGCCACCCTCGTTGGTGGTGACGTTGTGACAGGCGGTGCAATTGGCCTGGAGGATGGGGCGGACGTCTTTCTCGAAGTCGACGGGTCTGCCGAGTGCCGGATCTTCTTCGGCAATGGGTTTGAGGTCATCGGCGGCGGCGACGGCTGTGGAAACGGCGAGCAGCCAGGCTGCGAGGCAAATCACGCGAGTCATTACAGGGACTCCTGCTGTCGGCAGATGAAAAGCGTCTGACCGACGGGCTTGAGGATCGAGGATTCGGATTGAGGGCATCTGGGGGAGCAGGGCACGAGTCGCAGATGAGTAAACTTATTCGATCACTTTCAGTGCCACGGGGATATCGGTGGCAGCGGCGCGGCCGGCGATATCGCCTGTGGCCCGGATGACGGCGTTGGCAATATCTCCGGGGGCGGCATCGGCCGGGGCGGTGATTGTCAGGGTGGCTTCCGTTTGTTCCGGGGGAATCTGAACCGCGTCGGCTGTGAGTGCCGGGGCGCCGGGAGGGAGTACGAGGCTGAGGGTCAGAGGTCCCTTGTAGTCATTTTTGCGGGTTGCGGTGACTTTGACAGCGATGCTGGCGCCCTTCTTTACAGCACCATTGTCGGGAACCGCGGCGGCAAGTTTTGCGGGGGCCGCATGAATGCGGACGACAATGGGATCGGCGACGGCCCGCACGTTGACGTTATTGGGTTTGGTGGCATCTTCAGCCTTTTTGAGGGCTTCGTCGGCGGCTTTTTTGGCGGCCTGAGCGGTTTCCACTTCCTTCATGGCAGCCACCAGCATGGCCTGAGCGGTTTCGACATCCTTCATCTTTGTTTTGACCAGTTCTTCGGCCGCTGTTTTTTCCTTTGTTTTGGCAGCCTCCATTTCCCTGACGGAATTGGCGGCTTTTGCGACTTCAGCGGCAGCGGTGGTGAACTGTTCAACGCGAGTGGCAGCGGCTTCGAGGGCGGTGGCGGCTTCGCGGAGTGCGGTAAGTGCGGCCTTCAGTTCTTCGGGCGGCGCGGTGGCGGAGGCTTTGACATTGGCTGCCTGGGCCTGGGCTTTGGAGACCGCATCAAGGGCAGCGGCCTGATCGGCGACGGCTTTAGTGAAGTCCTGTTTGAGTTTCTGTTGCTGAACGGCGTAGGCGGCGAGTTCTTCGCCGAGTTTTTTGACATCGGCCGTCAGCGTCGTGACTTTGGCCTGCTGTTCCTTGAGGGCCGCTTCCGCGGTGGTGACTTTGGCCTGAATGGCGACAACTGCGGCTTCGGCTTCTGTGGCTTTGGCTTTTGCGCGTTCGGCAAGCCAGGGATTGCGTCGCCAGGGGACGGTGGAAGCGCCGTGGAGCAGCAGGGTGGTTTGCAGAACCGGCGCCTTTTCCTTGAAGTAGATGCGGGCGACAGCGGAGTCTTTGCCGGGTTCGATGGCGAAGGCCGGGGCATCGGTTTCCGGGGGGACATTGTAAAACGTGAGGTCGACCTTACCGTCGAAACCATTGCGCTTGATGAGCCTGACGGGCACCAGCAGTTGCTGGTCCTGGCTGTAATCGGCGGCGGCCAGATCAACAATAATCGAGAACGGCTGGTCGTCCTTCATGACACCTGCGACGAGTGATTCGGAAAGACGTGCGGTGCGTGGGAGTCCATTGAGAGCATCGTGGACGAGAGTGGCGGTGCGAGCGGCACGCACGAGTTGGGTATCGGCGGCACCGCTGCGACCTTCGATGGTGATTGGTGCGAGCTGTTCTGCAGCGTCCGGGGCGGCGGTCAGGATCAGGCGGGTGGAATTCTGGCCGGCACCGATGATTGTGGGGCGGCTGGTGATGCCGGCGGGGAGCCCGACGGCGGAGACTTCGATGGGTTCGTTGTGTCCATCAAACCGCCACGCGTAGACGGTGAGTTCGTAGCTGCCGCCGCGACGAAGGCTGGTGGCCCCGCTGGTGGCGGGCGCCTTACTGTCGGCAGACGGGAATGCGTCGAAGACAACGAGGGCAAAGTCCGCTTTTGGTTTGCGGATGGACAGGCGGTACTGCAGCCGGGCATCACCGCGGGCATCGCTGTAGCGATCGCGGAGGCGGATGCGGTAGCTGCCGTCATCGGGCACATCCAGTTTGAACGAGGGATCGTCACTGAGCGTCGGCAGGTCAGCGCCGCCCGGGTTTTGTTTGTCATCATCTTCGGTGGCGACACGGGCGTAGGTGAGAGTGCCATCGGCGGCAGTGTTGATTTTTTCGACCATCAGGAGTGGGTCGGCGATAGAGCCGAGCCTTCCGGAGGAGACATCGATCACCCAGGATTCGCCTTTTTTCGCATCAAAGCGGTAAATGTCTTCGTCAGAGCGTTCGGCGAAGGCACCGCTGATTTCTGCGGGCAGGGTGAGGGGTTGTTCGGGAGCGGCCGGATTCTCGGCTGTTGGGGCGAGTTCACTGCGTCCGACGCGGACGAGGCTGCCGTCGAGACCGTTCCACCAGAAGGAGTCGGCGGCGGCTGCGGCGGCGACGGCACCGACGGGACTGCGGCCGGCTGAGGGATCGATGGTTGAGCGGAGTTTGAAGACGGGCTGCCCGGCGAGTTTGAGTTCTGTGGGTTCACCACCGGGAAGGTGGCGGCCGTAGACGGTGACTTCGGTGGGGCCACCAGCGGCCACGAAGGCGGGTTCGACCCAGTCCACGAGGGGACGGCTGCTGATGCTGAGGCGATAGACAAACTGATCGCCACCTCCGTAGACGGCATCCTGAACGCGGAGCAGGAGTTCTTCGTCGGCGGTTGCGGTCCAGACAAAGCTGGCTTCCTGGGAGAAGACGCGGCGACTTTCAATGAGCCTGCGACCGGTGGCGGAGAACAGCTGCAGGAGCGGCTGCATGGGGGAATCAAGGCTGGCAGCTTCGGAGCGGACGGTGATGACCTGTCCGGCCTTGACGGGGATGCGAAAGAAATCGACATCGGCGGCCCCGTTGGACCGTCCGCTGAGGTTGGATTCAAGGTTGGCCGGGGTGGCCTGAGCGGCGGCGTTGTTGGGTTCTGCCTCGGCTGCTTCGGCGAGCGTATCAATGCGAAACAGACGGGGATTACTGACTCCGAAGAGCCCTCGAACGCGGGCATCGTACAGGCCACCGGGGACATCAGCGGCGACGGTAACAACGAACGTGTTGCCCACCGGATTACCGGCAGCGTCCTTCTTCAGAGCCGCAGTGATCCCCGGGTGACTGAAGACGAGCTGGTCGACTTCGTCAAGATCCGTGCCGCCACCAACGACGACCTCGAGCGTTGTCCCGCGCTGAGCCCCCGGGGGGAACAGTGAGGTGATGCGAGTTTGCGGGAGCTGAGCGAGGGCAGCAGTGGAGGAGAGGACGAGAGCAGCAGTGAGCAGTGCGGGTGCGAGAGCACGGCATCCGTTCATGGGCGGGATTCCGGGAAGGCGGGGTCGGGGGGAGCAGGTGGGGCCGGATCAGGCGAGATGCGCGTTTCGCGGAGCGAAACGCGACTTTTCAAGAGAGGCGAACGGCCGCGAGGGCGACCGTTCGCTGCCGGCAGGAATCAGTGGTTGAACTGGAATTCCTTGGTATTGATGAGTGCCCAGACGATGTCTTCGAAGCCACGGCGGGGGTTATCTGCGTGCCGTTTGATGTACCCGACGGCCACCTCCAGTTCATCTGCTGCGGGCTCGCGAGCGAAGACCCAGCGATAGATTTCGCGGACGCGTTCTTCGGGGGAGCGATTGGCATCGGTGGCCAGTCGAGCGGTGCGGGCATTATCGCGGGCGATTTTGTCCTGGATTTCGCGGCCATTGAGCAGGTGCAGGCTTTGAGCGAGGTTGGCATCGGTGCTGCGTTCACATTCGCAGGCGGTGTCGCCGCGGGGCTGCCCGAAGACCTGCAGGAAGTAGGTGGCATTGGAGGCGTCGGCCAGCTGCATGGCGCGGGTTCCGGCGGGCACACCCCCGAAGGCTTCGGAGGTATCGGTGACCTGGTGGAAGGCGTCGTAGAGGACTTCGGCGCTGAGTCGGCGGGGGTAGTAGCGTGAGAAGTTCTGTTTGTCGCTGGCGTTGTAGTCGTTGGGCAGAGCGCTCAGCTGGTAGGTGCGTGAGCGGCAGATGGTGCGAACGAGTTCCTTGAGGTCGAATCCGGATTTGATGAAGTGCTGTGAGAGGCCTTCGAGCAGTTCGGGGTTGGAGGGCGGGTTGGTGGCGCGCATGTCGTCTTCAGGTTCGACGATGCCGCGGCTGAAGAAGTGTTTCCAGTAGCGGTTGACGACGGAGCGGGCGAAGAAGGGATTTTGGGGGTCGGTCATCCAGTCGGCCAGTTTGACGCGGGGGTCCTGATCGGCGGGCACGTCATAGGCGGGCGAGCCGAGACCTGTGGGGCGGATGGCTTTGCCGGAGCGGGGATTGCTGGAAGAGGCGACGCCTTCGTTGTGGAAGACGCGGCGGTCACGCATGTTGCCACTGGCGTTGGGGATGACCTTTTTGCCAACGCGGCTGTAGAAGGCGGCCATTCCGTAATAGTCGTCCTGGCTCCATTTTTCGAACGGATGATGATGGCAGCGGGCACACTGAATGCGGAGCCCGAGGAAGAGTTGGGCGGTGTCTTCGACCTGTTCTTCGACGCTGTCGACATCGCGGTACCAGGTCACAGCGGGATTGATCTGGGGATCACCGGAGGCGGTGACGATTTCGCGGACGAACTGGTCGTAGGGAACGTTGTCGTAGATGCGGCTCCAGATCCAGCGGTGGAAGAGTTGTGTGCCGGGACCGTCTTCGCCGTTCTCCTTTTTATTGCGGAGCACGAAGTTCCATTTGTTGGCGAAGTGATCTGCGTAGGCGGTGCTGTCGAGCAGTCGATCGATGAGTCGATCGCGTTTGTCGGGGGCGGTTTCGGCGAGGAACGTGCGGACTTCTTCGTCGGTGGGGAGCACACCTGTGATGTCGAGCGAAACGCGTCGGAGGAAGGTGGCATCGTCACAGATTTCGGAAGCGGGGATGCCCAGCAGTCTTAACTTGTTGAAGACAGCCTGGTCGACGAGGTTGGCAGCTTCGGGCAGTCGTGAGGTGTCGGCGCCGAGGGGGATGGTGGCCCGGAACGTGGATACCTGGCCCTGATAGCGGGCCATGATGGCCACTTCGCCGGAGAGGTCGAGGGTGCTGACGAGTCCGGTGACGGAGGATTCGGCGAGTTCGGCTTCGTTGGGTTCGAAGAGCGCCATGCGAGTGACGTCTTCGGTGGAGCCATCGCTGTAGGAGGCGATGACGGCGATCTGCTGTTTGGCACCGCGAGTGAGGACGCGGGCTTCGGGTTCGCAGCGGATGGAGACAACGGAGGGATCCTGGTCAGTACCCCAGGGCATGCCCTGTTCGATCCACTGGACCATGAGATTGTATTCGTAGCTGCCGGGATCCATGCGTTTGCCGCCACCGTGTGGGCTTTGTCCGACGGCTTTCTTCAGCAGCAGGCTTTCGACGGGCATTCCGGGGAAGATGCGTCGGCCGCGGGATTCCTTCCGCAGAAACTCGAAATCGTCTTCGGGGTAGAAGCCGAGCAGTGAGAGGCGGAAGCCGTTTTGCCCGCCGGATTTACCGTGGCAGCCACCGCCGTTGCAGCCGAGCTTGGTGAAGATCGGGACGATTTGATTGCGGAAATTGACGGGCAGCGGGTTGGCGAAGCCGGAGACGGCCACATTCAGTGAGGTGGATTTGCCGTCGATGGAGGCGGTGACGACGACATTTCCGTCGCCTTTGGGGGTGGCCATTCCAGTGGCATCAACGGCCAGCAGGGCGGGGTCGGAGATGGTCCATGTTGCGTCGCGGGTGACGTCCTGGAGGGTGCCGTCTTCGTAGACAGCGGTGGCAATGAGTTGCTGGCGGGCGTCGCGACTGCGAATGGTGACCTGCCCATCGGCGGCCGGACCAACTTCAACGCGGACGATACCGGCGGTGGCCTGTCCCGCGAGAACCAGCAGAGTTCCGAAGACTGTAAAAGAGCGTAACCACTGCATGGGAGATCTCCTGCCTGGAGGGCTGTGCCGGACGTCTTGTCAGGCTGGGGATGGATGGGTCATGGCCGGCCTGGAGGGGCTAATCGAATGAGGAATTCGAACGGTCTGACTGGTTGGCTATGAGCAGCCTATTTGCTTCGGCGCAGGAGTCAAGCCCTGAATCAGTGTTCAAGGCGGTTCAGAGCAGGGAATCCTGGAAAAGGTGGATTTTTGAGTTGACAGGATGGCGGGGCTTCAGCGGGCGGCGGGCAGGGGGTCCCAGTCGGCGGCGGGAGTGCGTGCGTGGTCGAGAAAATCGGCCGTTTTCTGGACAATTTCGGGGTTTTCGGCGGCTACATTCCGCTGTTCGGCGGGGTCGTTGAGGGTATCGAAGAGCTGCAGTTGGCCTTTCAGGGGCCGGATGGCTTTCCAGCGCTGCTGAAACAGGCAGGCCTGGCGGAAGCCGCCTTCATGAAATTCCCAGTAAAGAAATTCGTGCCGCTGCTGGCGCTGCGTTGCGCCTGTCAATTCCGGGACGAAGCTGATGGAGTCTGTGTTGGGTGGCAGTGTGGCTCCGCTGAGTTCTGAGACGGTTGCCATAACATCCTGGAAGCTGCCGACGTGCGTGGATTCGCGGCCGGCGGGGACAAAGCCTGGCTGCCATGCCAGCAGCGGCACTCGGATCCCCCCGTCAGTCAGGCTGCGTTTGATGCCGCTGAAGGGACCGGCGGGCCTGAATCGCTGGAGATTGTGACGACTTTCGTTGTGTGGGCCATTGTCGCTGGAGAACAGCACCAGCGTGTGGCGGTCCATGCCTGTTTCGCGGAGGTGATCCAGCAGCCGGCCGACGTGGGCGTCAAGGCGTGTGATCATGGCGGCATGTCCCCGATCCTGTTCCGGCCAGTCCCTGTCCGCATAGGGACCGAAGTCCGGTACATGGGCTCCATTGCCAAGCGCCGCGGAACGCTCATTGTTCGCATGCGGCGTAACGAGGCTCCAGAACAGAAAAAAGGGTGCCGGCTGTTTCGCGGAAACGAATTCGAGCACACGTTCGGCAAACAGATCGTCAGCATACTCAACGGCTTCGACAGCGTAGCCTGCTCCATCCTGCCCCAGAGGGTGGATGACATTGCGGAGCGGTACCCGACGTTCGTTGTGCCAGAGATAGTCCGGGAAATGATTGTGGGCATGGTGCTGGCTGAGGTAGCCGAAGAATTCGTCAAAGCCCTGGCGATTCGGCAGACCGCTTTCAGCGCCCTGTGTGTTTCCAAGTCCCCACTTGCCGAAAAGGGCCGTGCGATAGCCTGCCGAACGTGCCAGTTCCGCGACGGTGAGATCTTCGTCACGCAGTGCCTGAGCAGAGGGATTTGAGCGACCGGCATTGCCGCGAACCCGCGTGTGTCCCTGATGCTGGCCGGTCATGAGCACACTGCGGGATGGAGCACAAACGGTCGCTCCAGCGTAGAAATGAGTGAATCGCAGGCCTTCCCGCGCCATTTGGTCCAGTCGCGGAGTCTGGATCACCTGCTGCCCATAACACCCCAGTTCACCCCAGCCCAGATCATCAGCGAGGATGAGAATGATGTTGGGGCGGGAGGGGGCATGCGGCGGATCGTCGGCCATGGCTGGGGATGGTTCAGCGACCGCACCAACGACGACCGCAGTGAGCACGAGGAGACATCGAGTCATCAGGAGGCCTTTCAGGCGAATTGCACAGGTCCAAATTGAGCTCCTCCAGAATACCGCCACTGCTGCAATCGTTACAACCGGCAAACTTCGTTCGGCAAAATGGTGAGTCAGGGAAGAACAGGTCGAGTTGCGAAGTTTTGGGCGTTTTGCCTGAAACTGTGGCCCCGCTGGGCTTTAACCAGCGCCGGGGCAGCGGCGAGTACTTAGTACCGATGCGGATGAATTAATCTTAAGTGACTTGAAATAAACGACTTACAACTCCGTTCTGGATTCGCGCTGCACTCCCGCATACCATCGCTGCGTCGTTTACTGACAGAACATGGGTAGTTTTCGATGGAAGGATTCCAGCTGTTTGGGGCATGGCCTCAGGTGCGATCATGCAGCATTCCCGATTTTCAAACGGACATCCCGTACAAAGTGGTCGCCAGGCTGCTCGACCACCGGTATCCGGGCGACGTTCCGGTGGCCGACGGCAGGCTTCGCTGCACCAGCACCGGGGGCGGGGGCTTGCCAGTGGCCGGGCGTTCGATGCGCCGGAGCGGTGGCACGAACCGGTGCAGCGGCGGCCGGGAGAACCGGCAGCGGCGCCGAGGGTGATTGTGGAGCCACCGGGTTCGGGGTATGTGCATCCGGTTACTGCCGACGACGTTCGCGAGCGGGTGCTGCAGCTTCCGCAGCCGTACTGCGACAGCATTGACGTGGTGCAGCTGAGCCGGATAACTCGCAAACGTCGCTTGTTCCCATGTTACGGCATGCAGTGGGGTACGGCTGTTTACCTGTACCCGATTGAGGAGTCGCTGCAGGAATTCTATGTGTGTGAGCCGCGTCCGGCCCAGCGGATCGAGACAGAGATGTATGGTGGTCGCTGGGAGCAGAGCGGGGGCTTATGGAAGCTGAGCTGGACTCAGGAGACGATCCGCGACTTTTATCTGAACAACGTGCTGATCCACGAGATTGGGCACGTGAATGACCGGCGGAACACAAATTTCAGGCGTCGCGAGCAGTATGCGGACTGGTTTGCTGTGGAATACGGTTACCGGGCCACGCGATCGCTGCGTCGTCGGGCGGACCGCCGCGAGACTCAGTGACGATTGCTGATCGGCAGATTCCGCGCCTGTGGGGAGTGGCTGTTGATTGACGGTGCCTTGCACGGGGGAAACAAGCTGGGTTCAGTTTTCTGGTCGCGCGGGTTCTGCCGATTAAAGGGTTGGCTGGGGCGGGTTTTCAAGCCTCTGCCGGAAGTGCATTTCGAGGAGGAGTTGGAGCATGTCCGGAAAAACTCTTGCGGCAGTCCTGGCTGCGCTGACGCTGGTCGGGACCAGTGGCTGTCAGACGGGGGCTGGAAGCAGTTCCGCCGGCTTATTTTCCGGTCGGGGTGATCGTGCAGCGGAGGATCAGCTGAGCCCGGAGTTCCAGGAGGCTCGGAAAACCTTCCGGCGGAACACCCCGAAAGCCCTGTTGGCGTGGGCGCGGTATCAGGAGGACGTGGGCGAGTACGCGGAGGCGTTGCGACGTTACCGTGAGCTGACGATTGCCTATCCGGAGAACATTGAAGCGCACCTGGGCCTCGCGCGGGTGGAGAACACAACGGGGCGGTTTGAGCAGGCGGAAGAGATCCTGCGGAAGCTGGCGACCGAGCATCCGGACAATACGCAGATCCGTCTTGAACTGGGTCAGTTGTATTCGCAGCGGGAGGACTGGAATTCAGCGACGGCCGCCTTCGAGCAGGCCTGCCGACTCACGCCGCACGATCAGACCTGTCGCTACGAACTGGGCGTGGCGATGGCCCGCAACGGTTTAATGGAGCAGGCCCTGCCGCATCTGACGTTTGCGGTTGGCGGTCCGGCGGCGCACTACAACATCGGGTATCTGCTGCACGAGCAGGGGCGGGATGAGGAAGCTGCGGAGTGGCTTCAGCAGGCATTGGAGATGCATCCGGATCAGAAGACGGCGGACCAGTCTCGGCGGCTGTTGGCGCAGTTTGGACAGACTGAGCATTCGCGGGTAGCCGCTTCCACGTCAACTCCGCGTCGCGAGGTGCTTCCGGCTTCAGCGCGTCTGCAGGACAGCGAAATCGAGGATGAGTCTGATCAGGACAGCGGAGTTCGGCAGGCAGCGTGGATTGAGGGGCGTCCGGCGGAGTCGAGACTGAAAGGCCTGCGGAGAGAACGGCAGGAGACTGTCGATGTTGAGGAAGCGATTGCTGCAGAGCCGGCCGTTGAGGTTTCGGGAGCTCGGGCCAGGGGTTCGTCGAACGGTCCGGCACCGGCTCGTGCGGCTGCCACAAAACCGCTTGATCCCCCCAAATGGAAGTCCTCGAAGCCGGTGTTGAAGTGAGCCCGGAGTTGACATCCGCTGCACGGCAATTCGCGGTGGTGTGATGCATGGCGAATCGCTTCCGGATATGCTGCGGCCCATGTCAACCATCATACTCAGCACGCTGAACGCCCGTTACAGCCATGCCAGTTTTGGCCTGCGCTGTCTGTATGCCAACATGCAGGAGCTGCAGCCGCAGACGGTGCTGCTGGAATTCACAACTCAGGATTCCACGGTGGACATGCTGGCAGAACTGCTGTCGCACAACCCTGCGATCATTGGTTTTGGCGTTTACATCTGGAACGTGGAACCGCTCACGCGGCTTGTCCGCGACCTGCGGCAGGTGCGACCTTCCGTGCGGATTGTGCTGGGTGGTCCGGAGGTTTCTTACGAGACAGCGGACCAGGAAATTGTGCGGCTGGCAGACTATGTGATCACCGGAGAGGCTGATACGGCCTTTCGGGACCTGTGTCGTCAGCTGCTGTCCGACACGGCACCTGCCGAACGCATCCTGCATGCCGCGCTCCCGCCACTGCACGAACTTCAGTCACCCTACGACCATTACTCCGCCGAGGACATCGCACATCGAGTTGTCTACGTGGAGGCATCGCGGGGGTGTCCATTCACCTGTGAATTCTGCTTGTCGGCACTGGATATCCCGGTGCGCACATTTCCGCTGGAGCCCTTCCTTGCGGCGCTGCAGTCGCTGCTGGATCGCGGGCTGAGGCGTTTCAAGTTTGTGGATCGCACGTTCAATCTGAATCTGCGGATCAGCAGCACGATTCTGGAATTCTTCCTTGAACGGCTCACACCTGACCTGTTTCTGCATTTCGAGCTGATTCCGGACCGGCTTCCGGACCCGCTGCGGGAGATTATTCGTCGCTTCCCCGCGGGGACGCTGCAGTTTGAAATTGGCATCCAGACCTTTAACACCACCGCCGGAGAGCTCATCAGCCGCCGTCAGGACAATGCCGCGGCCGAGCGGAATCTGCAGTGGCTGCGAGCAGAGACGGGGGTGCATGTGCATGCCGACCTGATTGCCGGACTTCCGGGTGAAGATCTGCCGAGCTTCGCCGACGGCTTTGATCGACTCTGGCGACTCAGACCGCAGGAAATCCAGGTTGGAATTCTGAAACGACTCCGCGGCACCCCGATTCTGCGGCATGATCAGGCGTGGCAGATGAGCTGGAGTCAGCAGCCACCGTGGGAACTGCTCGGCAATCGACTGCTGCCGTTTGAACAGCTCCAGCAGATCCGCCGTTTTGCCCGTTACTGGGATCTGATTGGCAACAGCGGAAATTTCCCGGGCACGCTGCGACTGCTGCTGGAAGGCTCGGCGTCGCCTTTCATGACGTTTCTGCGGTTCTCTGAATGGCTGTTTGCCGCGGAGCAGCGGCGGCACGGGATTGCCCTGGTGCGGATTTTTGAGCGGCTGTTTGAGTATTTAACGGAGCACTGCGAGGTGCCTGGGCAGGTGGCAGCTGAGGTGCTTTGGGCGGACTACACGCGTCCCGGCCGGCGCGACCGTCCCGCGTTTCTGGCCCCGTTTCAGCTTGCCGCTCCTGCAGCTCCCCACAAATCCCCGGACACGGCTCGACTTCCGCCCCGCCAGCAGCGGCATCTGGAGGGCAAATGAATGCCCGCACAAAGGAACGCATTCGCCGGAGAAGCACGTGCCCTGAGCCGGTCGTAAAAAGACCACCGATGGGGTGCGGCCGATGTCAATCGGCCGGTGCGGCACTGGTTCGCTGTCGCTGTGACCCGGGCCGCGCGGAGGCCAAGGTTTTCCGGGGGATTGACCGGGATGGTGAAACGCCCGTATGCCTGCTGATCGTCGCGTTTCGCTCTGCGAAACGGACACGCACCTTCTTCACTGCTCAACACAAACAACTGTCACCTTCTACCCCAACTTCAAAACACCCCGACGCTCACGTTTTTACGCCGTTTCGCCATCTCAGAGACTGATATCCCCCCACGGCTGTCGCGACGGAGTGCAGCATGCGTCTTCACCAGGCCTGAACAGCGTTTCACTCTCCCACACCGAACCTCGGATGGCAGATTTCGGAATCCAGCCCAGCCCGTCAATTCCGCTTTCACCCCCAATCCACTCCCTTGGTACACTTTCACCGTCTGCCGTTTCCTGCCACGCTTCAGACGAACGGAGGAATCCCATGATGTCGCCCCTGCGCATCCTCCTGATCAGCCTGCTCTGCTGTTCCGCCACTGCTGTGGCGCAACAGGTGCCCACGTTCAACCGTGATGTGCGTCCAATTCTTTCTGACCGCTGCTTTGCCTGTCACGGTCCGGACAGTGCAAAGCGTGCGGCGGACCTGCGTCTGGACGACCGTCAGGCAGCGATTGATGCAAAGGCCATCGTCCCCGGTCGGCCGGAAGAAAGTGCCATTCTCCAGCGTGTGCTCAGCGACGACCCCGACGTGGTCATGCCACCGGACCACGCCAAGCTCGGACGCCTGAGTGCTGCCGAGATCGACATTCTGCAACGCTGGATTCAGCAGGGGGCGGAATATGAAAGTCACTGGGCCTTCATCCCGGTAGCTTCCGGTGACACGACCGACGCGACCATCAGCGGCGTCATCGATCAGCGCATCCGTGACGCGCTCGCCAAACGCGACCTTGTGCAACAGCCCCCGGCTTCCCGTGAAACACTCATCCGCAGACTCAGCTTCGACCTGACCGGCCTGCCACCCGCTCCGGCCGAGATCCAGGCCTTCCTCGACGATGCAGACCCTCAGGCCGTCTCGAAGCTGGTTGATCGCCTGCTGGCCTCACCTCACTACGGTGAACGGATGGCTGTCGACTGGCTGGACGTGTCACGGTATGCGGACAGCTTTGGATTTCAGGTGGATCGGGAGCGCGAGATGTGGCCGTGGCGGGACTGGGTGATTGATGCGTTCAATCGTAACCGTCCCTTCGACGAATTTGTGACATGGCAGCTGGCCGGCGATCTGCTGCCAAATGCCACTCAGGAACAGATTCTGGCAACGGCGTTTAATCGTCTGCATCAACAGGAATCTGAGGGTGGCAGTGTTGAGGAAGAGTACCGGGTGGAGTATGTCAGCGACCGCGTGCAGACCTTCGCGACGGCCTTTCTGGGACTCACCTTCGAGTGTGCGCGGTGTCACGACCACAAATACGATCCGATTTCCCAGAAGGAATACTATCAGTTGTTCGCGATGTTTCAGAACATCGACGAGGCAGGCCTGTATTCCTATTTCACCAGCTCGCCGCCAACCCCGGCGCTCACCATGACAAACTCAGACGCCACTGCCAGGCTCACGGCGCTGCGGGCCGACATCGACGTGCAGCAGCGGGCTTTGCAGCAGCAGCGGGTCGTCGCCAGGGATCGCTTTGCAGCGTGGCTGAAGTCCATCGCTCCTGACCAGCTGAAACTGTTATCCGGCGAACAGGCGTACTTCCCGTTCGACGAGCTCAAGGGCAATCAGCTGTCCAACGTAATCCGACCGGATCAGCCAGCGGTGCTGCGGGGCGAAAACCGCCTTGTGGCAGGCCGTACCGGTCAGGGTGTGCAGTTTACCGGGGACGATCCGGTTGATTTGCCAATCGGGAACTTTCACAGGCATCAGCCGTTCAGCATTTCGCTTTGGCTGAAGACACCCGACCGGAAAACGCGAGCAGTGGTGATGCATCGTTCACGGGCGTGGACGGACGCCGCCAGTCGCGGTTACGAACTGTTGATCGAGGACGGCCGTTTGCGGTGGTCGCTGATTCACTTCTGGCCTGGCAATGCGGCCTCGGTGGCCCTGCAGCAGCCGCTGCCGCTCAACGAATGGGTGCATGTGACTGTCACGTCAGACGGCAGCAGTCAGGCCGGGGGCTTAACGATGCACCTGAACGGTCGACGTGCGGCGACCGAAGTCATTCGGGATTCGCTGACCCGCGAGATTACCGGCGGAGGCGGCGACAATATTGCTCTTGGAGAACGGTTTCGCGATCGCGGTTTCCGTGATGGAGTGATTGACGAGATCAGGGTCTTTGACGTGGCCCTGACGGATCTTGAATGTCTCGCAGTCTTCGACCCGTCGGCTGCTGCCACCAGTCTGTCTCCCAGCAACGGTGCACTGCCGGATGCTGTGCTGGAGCCATTGTTCGACTGGTATCTGCTGCGTCAGGACGGCGAATATCAGCAGGCGTTTCAGCAGTTGCAGCGGGCACGGATGGCTGAGGCTGAGTTCTTTCAGGGGCTGAAGGAAATCATGGTGATGCGTGAAATGGCTCAGCCGAAGCCCGCATTCGTGCTGTTTCGCGGCGAATACAATCAGCCGCGGGAAGCCGTGCAGGCCGGGGTTCCTGCAGCCCTGTCCCCATTCCCTGCAGGCGCACCGAACAATCGCCTTGGGCTGGCACAGTGGCTCACCAGCCCCACACATCCGCTGCTGGCACGAGTGACCGTGAACCGGATCTGGCAGTCGTTTTTCGGCCGTGGTCTGGTGAAGACGTCCGAGGACTTTGGCAGTCAGGGCAGTCGGCCGCTGTACCCTGAAGTTCTGGATGCTCTGGCCGATTACTTCATGCGTTCCGGCTGGGATGTGAAGAAGCTGGTGAAGGCGATCGTGCTGACGGCCACCTACCAGCAGCACAGTCTCGGCCCGGCATCGCTCATGGCCGACGATCCCGACAACGAATGGCTGGCTCGCGGTCCGCGTTATCGCCTGCCGGCAGAGATGATCCGTGACAACGCGCTGGCAGCGTCGGGACTTCTGCAGCAGCGTGTTGGCGGGCCTCCGGTGAATCCTTATGAGATGTCCGAGGCCTTCCGTCCGGCGGGCGTCAGCGGAGGTGATGGAGCGTATCGCCGCAGTCTCTACACCAACTGGCGACGCACCGGCCCAGCGCCTGCGCTGCTCGCGTTTGATGCTCCGCGCCGAGCTGTCTGCACGGCGCGGCGGGAGCGCACCGATTCCCCGCTGCAGGCCCTGATTCTGCTCAACGGCGTGCAGTATGTGGAAGCGGCCCGGGTTCTGGGGACGCAGCTCTGGCGGGACGGGAATGGAGCTGTGGATGCAATGATTGAAGCGGGCTGTCTGAGGTGCTGGAGCCGTCGTCCGGACGACGTCGAACGGCAAATCCTCACACAGCTCTGGGCGGAACAGCTGCAGCATTTTGAAGCGCGGCCGGACGAAGCGGCGAAGCTTCTGGCTGTTGGTCAGCACAAGTCTGATGCCGGGCTGTCGGCAGCTCAGGCCGCCGCTGCCACGATGCTTGCGCAGGCGCTGTTGAATTTTGACGAGTGCGTAGTTAAGCGATAGCAGGAGCAGGATTATGGCCTCATCACAGCTCGCGAACGTTCTGGCGCATAACCGCCGCACCTTTCTGGCCGGCTCGGGACTCGGACTGGGCTCCGTCGCGCTGGCTGATCTGCTGGCGCGAGAAGCTGCGGCGGACGAGGTACCAGCGCCCGCCAGTCGCGACCGGGGAGTTCTGGGCCAGCCGCATTTCGCTGCGAAGGCGAAACGCGTGATTTATCTGTTTATGTCGGGCGGTCCGTCGCAGCTGGATTTGTATGACTACAAGCCCGTGCTGAAGCAGCGGCATGGTGAGCAGCTGCCGGATTCGGTGCGTGGCGGGCAGCGTCTGACGGGCATGTCGGGCAATCAGTCGTCGATTCCGCTGGTTGGGTCACCGTTTGGTTTTCAGCAGCACGGTTCAGGTGGAGCCTGGTTCAGTGATCTGCTCCCGCACACAGCCTCGGTGGCCGACGAACTCTGTGTGATTCGTTCGCTGTATACGGAAGCCATCAATCATGGTCCTGGCGTCACCATGTTCCAGACGGGCACTCAGATTGCGGGCCGCCCCAGCATCGGTGCGTGGCTGAGCTACGGGCTTGGGCAGGACAACCAGGATCTTCCGGCGTTTGTGGTGCTGATCACTCGGGACAAGGGTGGCCAGCCTTTGGGTGCCCATCTCTGGGGCAGTGGTTTTCTGCCCACGCGGCACCAGGGAGTGCTTTTCCGGGCCGCGCAGGACCCCGTGCTGTATCTGGGCAATCCGGCTGGAGTGGATTCCGCGTCCAGACGGATGCTGCTGGATCGTTTGCAGGAACTGCACCGGCATCAGCAGTCGCGGCTGCCGGATACAGAGATCCAGTCGCGGATTGATCACTATGAGATGGCGTATGCGATGCAGTCCAGCGTTCCTGAGGCGACGGACTTGTCCAAAGAGCCGCAGCATGTGCTGGACAGTTATGGACCGGATGTGTCGAAACCAGGGACGTTTGCCGCCAACTGTCTGCTGGCACGTCGCCTGGCCGAACGCGGCGTGCGGTTTATTCAGCTGTATCACCAGGACTGGGATCATCATGGTGGCCTGCCTGGAGCATTGCCGAAGCTTTGCCAGGAAACCGACCAGCCCGCTGCGGCGCTCATCCGGGACCTGCGGGCCCGCGGGCTGCTTGAGGACACGCTTGTGGTCTGGGGCGGTGAATTTGGTCGCACGAATTATTGTCAGGGCAAAATTCAGCCCAACTTCGGCCGCGACCACCACCCGCGGTGTTTCAGCATGTGGCTGGCCGGTGGCGGCATCAGGCCGGGGATGGTTCACGGCGAAACCTGTGAATTTGGTTACAACATCGCCAGCGACGGCGTGCACATCCACGATCTGCAGGCCACGATCCTGCACCAGCTGGGAATCGACCACGAGCGCCTGACCTACAAATTCCAGGGCCGCCGCTATCGACTGACGGATGTGCATGGAAAGGTGGTCGAGTCGATCGTTGGCTGAGGCGCGTGCGGGCCAGACGGGATTCAACGTTTGGCTCGTTGAGGAAGGTTGAAAACTGCGCGAGGAACGCGGGGCGTTGGGCCATTGGCCTTGACTTTCCGGCAGCTGGCGGTGCCGGGAGGGCGAAGCTCCTGCTGAGCCGGATCCCTGCCGGGAGCGCTGCACCGATCCCTGCTGGTCCGTAGAAACACTGGCAATTGCTCACAACGGGGACCAGCGTGCGGTGGCTCGGCAGGAGCCTCGCGCTCGCGAGTCGTCACACTTCTGTTCACAGGGTTCCTGATAACTTCAACGCGATCGGGCTGCTGCCGGTCCGCTGAGCCACCGGACGGGAGTCGGCGATTGACAACAGCGGCACACCGTTGGTGGGTATCGTCCAGTGAGCAGTCAGGGAGTTGTCGGCATTGGGCTTGCAGCGGATGGCGGTTCCTGGTTTGATTCGCTCAGAGGTTTCAGGCGGTTCCTGTCGGGGGATTCCAAAATGACAATTCAGGCCTGTGGGTGCTCCCGTTTTCTCCTGTTCTCCGGGATACTTCTGGCTGCCGTTGCTGATTCCGTTTCGGCGCAGACTCCGGGAGCGGGAATTGCTGCGGGGTCCGGCCGTGTTTCCACCGATCGGGTGCTGGTCCTGGAAGTGCTTATCCAGCCTCAGGCTCGCGACCGCATTCGGGCACAGGAGTGGGGGCGACTGCTGCAGGAGTTGGGGTATTCACCGCGTTTTCGCGTTCCGGCGGTTGGAGAAAAGCAGCGGCTCGAGGAGGAGCATGCGGACGGCGGAATGCGCCTGGTGGTGGTGGGGGGGCTCAAGTCGGACGGCAGCATCGAACTGGGCAGTCGGCGATTCACGCTGGGTGAGGGAGCTGCTTTGGACATGTTCCTCCGGGATCTGCGGCAGCATGGTCCTGGCGGTCCTGCTTCCGGTAATCCTCGCTGGGGCCTGAGTGAGGAGCAGTTTCTGGAATTTTCGCGGCTGCTGAGCGATTCGGTGGAGCAGCCGATTGCGCTGGACAGTCCTGCAGTGACCGTGGAGCGACTTGGGCTGCCGATGGAGTTGTCTGTGGTGTTTGCGGATGAGGCATTGTCGTCATCGACGAAGCCGCGGCCGGCTTCGGCACCGGAGGAGCTTGAGTTGACCGGTGTTAGTCGGGGTACGGCGCTGGCGATCGTGTTGGCGCAATACGGCATGGGATTTCGCCCGGTGCTGACAAAACAGGGCAAGTTTGTTGTGGAAATTCGTTTGGGCGGAGAAGCGGACAATCTCTGGCCGGTTGGCTGGAAAACGCTTGAGCCTGTGCCGGATGTGTTACCAGCCTGGCTGAAGTCGATTCCGTTCAGCGTTGAGGACGCGGATCTGGCCAGTCTTGTGGACGCTGTTGCTGGCAAGCTGGAGATTCCGGCGTTCAGTTCTGCGGTGGCATTGGGTGCAGCGGGGCGATCGCTGGAGGAAATCACATGGTCCCGGACTGGCAAGTTGTCGCCATTTGCGATGTTGAGGACAGTGGGGGAAAAGTTTGAGCTGGGTTTTGATGTCCGGGCTGACGAGGCCGGGAGGTTGTTTCTGTGGGTGACCACGCGTCAGCAGGCCGACGCGTTCGCCAAACGATTTGCACACAGTCGGCCGGTGAAATGAGGTGTTTCTTGCAGAGTGAATTGATCCACGTTGACGAGGGGATCCACAACACCACAGCTCCGCTGCGTTCCGCAGACGGTCGGCTGGGGATTGGTATGCGTCGTCTGTATGGCGGGTTATCAGAGGGAGTGGATGTGGTGACTGTGGACAACGGTCGCCTGCGTCTGCAGCTGTTGCCCACCCGCGGCATGGGCGTTTGGAAAGGTGAACTGGATGGTATCCCGCTGCAGTGGAATTCGCCTGTGCAGAGACCGGTGCATCCAGCGTTTGTGGACCCGATGCGTCTGGGGGGAATCGGCTGGGTTGATGGTTTCAACGAGCTGATTGTTCGCTGTGGACTGGGCTGGCACGGTGCCCCGTCGAAGGACTGTATTCGCAACGCAGCGGGCGACGTGGTTGCAGAACCTTTTCTGCCGCTGCATGGTCGCATTGCCAATCTCCCGGCGCACCGCGTGACGGCGTCGATTGAGGGGGATGAGCTGCTGGTGACGGGCGTGGTGGACGAGGGATGTCTGTTCGGGGGCTGGCTGCGTCTGGAGTCTACGCTGCGAACGCATCGGGATTCCGGGGTCTTCGAGATCACGGACACGGTCACCAATCTTTCGGCATCGCCGGCCGAGACAGAGATTCTGTATCACTGCAATGTGGGCGAACCGTTCCTTGGAGCAGGTTCTGTGCTGCACACGGCGGTGCGTGAGCTGGCTCCGAGGAATGCGCGGGCGGCTGAGGGCATCAGCATGTGGAATCTGTATGGTGCTCCGGAGAGGGGATATGCGGAGCAGGTGTATTTCGCGCAGCCAGCGGTGGATTCAGCCGGCTGGGCCGTGAGTGCCCTTGCAGACCCCACTGAGCGGCTGGCGTTCGTGGTCCGCTATGATGCCGCGACACTCCCGTGGTTCACACTCTGGAAGAACACGGCAGCCACTCAGGACGGTTATGTCACGGGGCTGGAACCCGGGAGCACGTTTCCGAATCCGCGGCAGATTGAGCGGCAGGAGGGACGGCTGCAGGTGCTTGGGCCCGGTGCTTCTGTGAGTTATCGCCTGCAGATTGAAGCGTCCGTTGACAAAGCTCGCACCCGACAGATTCTGGACGAGATTACCGCGCTGCAGGTGGCCACTGCGAGGACGGTGCATTCCGAGCCAAAGCCGGGCTGGGCGTCGTAAGAAGCCGGTGGCTCATGCAGAGGAACGCGCACTCAGCTCAACACTGACTCCACAACGCTTCCATGGACATCCGTGAGTCGGAAATCGCGGCCCTGGAAGCGGTGTGTGAGCCGTGTGTGATCGATGCCAAGGCAATGCAGCAGCGTGGCATTCAGATCGTGCACATGCACCGGATTCACGGCCGGGCTCCAGCCGAAGTCATCACTGGCTCCGTGAATGGTGCCTCCGCGAATGCCACCACCGGCCAGCCACACAGAGAAACAGCGACCATGGTGATCGCGACCGTAATTGCCGCGTTCCAGACGTCCCTGGGTGTAGGTAGTGCGACCGAATTCGCCGCCCCAGAAAACCAGCGTGTCTTCAAGCAGGCCACGCTGTTTCAGGTCCTGCAGAAGTGCAGCACAGGGCTGGTCCACGTCCTGACACTGCAGCCGCAGATCTCCCGGAAGGTTGTAGTGCTGATCCCAGCCTCGATGGTAAAGCTGAATAAAACGCACGCCGCTTTCTGCAAGTCGGCGTGCCAGCAGGCAGTTGGCCGCGAAGGTGCCGGGGGTCCGTGAATCGGGACCATAAAGGTCGAACGCAGCCTGTGTTTCGGACGACAGGTCTGTCAGTTGTGGCACGGCAGCCTGCATGCGAAAGGCCATTTCATACTGGGCAATCCGCGTCTCGATCTCCGGATCCTGCAAACGAGATGACTGGCCACGGTTGAGTTCCGTGATGGCGTCCAGCATCCGCCTGCGGTCACCGGAATCAATCCCGGGCGGATTGCCGAGATACAGCACCGGATCCCCACCGGATCGAAAGCTGACGCCCTGATGGCTGGACGGAATGAATCCGGATCCCCAGAGCCGGGGATAGAGGGGATCTGCGGGCCGGGCGGCACTCCCCCGGGAAAGCATGACGACAAACGCTGGCAGATCGCGGTTTTCGCTGCCCAGCCCATAGCTCAGCCAGCTCCCAAGGCTTGGTCGACCGGGCTGCTGGTGTCCGGTCTGCAGTAATGTGGCAGCGGGGTCGTGGTTGATGGCTTCACTGTGCAGGGAGCGGATCAGGCAGATGTCATCGGCACATGTGGCCAGTCGCGGAAGCAGTTCAGAGATCGGCATGCCGCAATCACCGTGCTGCGTAAACCGGAAAGCCGAGGCGGCGATGGGGAAGGTGGCCTGTCCCGACGTCATGCCGGTGAGCCGCTGGCTGGTCCGGACTGATTCCGGCAATTCCTGTCCGTGCCGTTCCCGCAGAAGCGGTTTGTCATCCCAGAGATCCAGCTGCGATGGGCCGCCATGCATGAACAGCGAGATGACTCGACGGGCCCGCGGAGGGTGATGCGGCAGTGTGGCTGCGGCAGACGCATGTGTGTGCACGGCAGCCTGCGCTGCCTGATCGCACTGCAGGAGCGTCTGCAGCGCGGCCACTGCTGCGGTGCTGCTGCAAACCCCTGCGGAAAACTGTCGGCGCTGCATGCAGAATCTCCGCCTTCACGGTTTGTTCACGAATTCATCCAGATTCATCAGGGAACTGATGACGGTGGCCCATGCAGCCAATTCTTCCGGGGGCACGCGTGGTTCCACTGCAGCGTCGCCGACGGCTGTCAGTTGCTGAGCTTTGTCAGTGTTGCTGCGATAAGACTCCAGCTGCTGCCGCAGCAGCCGCTGCAGCACAGCCAGATCGGCCACGTCAGGATCTCGGCTGAGCACCTCACGGAATGCCAGAGACAGCCGCTCATCGTCCGTGCCTGGTACCATCAGAATGCGGGCAGCCAGAACGCGGGCCGCTTCCAGAAATGCAGGATCGTTCAGCAGCACGAGGGCCTGCAGAGGCGTGTTGGTGCGGGGACGCTGCAGCGAGCAGGTTTCCCGGGTTGGACTGTCGAAGATCAGCAGCGCCGGTGGCGGAGCCTGCCGTTTCCAGTAGACATACAGGCTGCGGCGGTACTGGCGGTCGTCGTGCTGCTGCTCCCACGTCAGTTCACCGTCGTAGGAAACAGATTCCCAGAGCCCTGGAGGCTGCCAGGGACGGATGCCGGGGCCACCCAGTCGTCGTGAGAGCAGTCCGCTGACGGCCAGGGCCTGGTCGCGAATGAGTTCTCCGGGCAGTCGAAAACGCGGTCCGCGTCCCAGCAACGTATTTTCCGGATCGTCCCGCAAGAACTCGGGTGCTGCGGCGGCGGACTGACGATAGGTGGCACTGAGGACGATGCCTCTGAGCAGCTGTTTGAGATTCCAGCCCTTTTGCTGGAATTCCACGGCCAGCCAGTCCAGCAGTTCCGGATGCCGCGGAGGTACGCCCTGAGCCCCGAAGTCTCCCGGGGTGTGCACGAGCCCCGTGCCGAACAGCATGGCCCACCAGCGGTTCACGAGCACGCGGGAGGTCAGCGGATGGCCGGGATCGACCAGCCAGCGAGCCAGCGTCAGGCGATTTCTCGGTGCCTGCTCCGGCAGCCCTGGCAGTATGGCCGGGACATCCGGGCGGACTTGTTCACGAGGCTGATCGTACTGGCCGCGAGCAAGCACAAATGTGTCGCGGGGCTGTGGCAATTCGGCCATCACCAGCGTCTGTGGTTTGTTCCTGAGCCATTCTGACTCGGCACGGCGGGCATCTTCCAGCTGTTGCCAGAGCGGCTGTTCGGAGGCGGAGGCAAACTGTGACAGCAGGGCCTGTTCCAGCAGCCGCTGCTGGTCCCCGGAGCGATTCGCCGCCGGTGTTTCAAGAATGCCCGTCAGTCGTTCGCCACGATACAACCCGGCAGCGATTTCCTCCTGAGAAAGTGCCCTGTTGTAAATTCGCAGCTGATCCAGCCTGCCACTGAATCCCAGCCCATCACTGCTGCGGCCAATCCACAGCGGACCCGCGGCGATGCTGCGGCTGAGCGACTGGCGGTCGAAGTGCAGAGTCTGCTGCTGACCGTCTGTGAAGATCTGCAGTGGATTGTCGTGCGCTGCTCCGTGCCAGACCACGGCAATATGATGCCAGCCGGCAGGCTGCATAGGCGTGCGAGTGCTGGCGCGCAGTGCGTTGGTCTCACGGTCGTGATTCAGGCTGAGCTTGAGGCGTCCTTTTTGCCAGAGGAGTTCGAGGCCCCGACGGCTGCCACCAGGTTCCATGGTGGACAGCAGGCAGGCCAGCGATGCGTTTTCCACCTGCACCCAGAATCCCACAGTCCACGGGCGGTCAAACTCGAAGGGTGGCGCTGCATCCAGCTGCAGCGATTCTGTGGGGCCAAGGCTTAATGCGTGACCGCGGATCCCGGTAGCGGCGCGAGTTGTCACGGCATCTGCAGCCGTTCCGGGAGGCTGATCAAAGAGGTGTTCGCCGTGAAGTTCGGCTTGCGGCACCGGCGCCGCAGCGCGGGCGAGGTCAGCTTCCCACTGTGGATGGCTGGAGCGGATCCGTTCGAGGCTGGCTGTCAACGTTTTTCGGAGCTCGTCTGCATTGTTTTGCAGGGATTCCAGTTGCTGTTGCCAGGCAGCATCGGCGATGTCCAGCAGTGGTGGCGGAGCACCGGGAGCCAGTCCTGTCTCCGGAACCTGATTAAAGAATGCGAACAACTCATAATATTCACGCTGCGAGATCGGATCGAACTTGTGATCGTGGCAGCGGGCGCAGCCGACGGTGAGTCCCAGCCAGACGGCCGCAGTCGTATCCACGCGATCGGCAACGTACTCAACCCGGTATTCTTCATCAATCACTCCGGTTTCGTTGGTCACCATATGGGTGCGGTGAAAGCCGGTGGCGATTTTTTGTGACAGCGTGGCATTGGGAAGCAAATCGCCCGCCAATTGCTCGATTGTGAACTGATCGATCGGCAGTCCGCTGTTAAAGGCGGTGATCAACCAGTCCCGCCAGGGCCAGACAGGACGTTCCAGATCCGAGAAGTAACCGTTGGTGTCGGCGTAGCGTGCGCTGTCGAGCCAGTCGAGAGCGAGGCGTTCACCGAAATGCGGTGAATTCAGCAACCGATCCACCACACGTTCCTCGGCCTGCGGTGACAAATCCGCAAGGTAGTCGGCGCGCTCGGCAGTGGTTGGCGGAAGTCCGGTGAGATCGAGTGAGACGCGTCGCAGCCAGGTGCTGCGGTCCGCTGGAGGCGCAGGCTGCAGACCCAGGTGATCCAGTTCTGCCAGCACGAAGTGGTCCAGAGGCTGCTTTGGCCAGTCACTGCGGGAGACGGCAGGAAGTGGTGGGCGGCGGGGAGCGGTGAATGACCAGTGAGTCTCGTGGGGGGCTCCGATGGCAATCCAGCGTTTCAGCAGGCTGATTTCTGGTTCAGTGAGGGTCAGTCCCGAGTCCGGTGGCGGCATTTGCGTGGACGGTTCGGAACTGCTGATCCGCCGCAGCAGCTCGCTGAAAATCGCCGGATCGGCCAGCGGCTGATCAAGCCGCAGGTCAGCCTGTCGAGTGCCGGTGTCCGGACCATGACAGCGGAAGCAGCGGTCAGAAAGCAGCGGGCGGATATCGCGATTGAAGCGGATTGCCGCAGTGTCGTCTTCGGGACCTGTCTGAGGCGGTGCCGCGTGAATGAAGGTGGTGCCAAGAATTGCAAGGCCAGCCAGAGTGGCGACCTGCAGCAGACTGAAGAATCTCTGACCACTGCGAGGCTGCATGAGAGACGCTTGTTTCAGGAGGCCCAGGTGAATTTTAGCACGGCAAACAATCCACCGCCGGCTGCCGCGCCCAGCAGAATTACAGGAATGGAAACGCTGCCACCTCCCAGCAGGTAGGCACCCCAGATGATCCCGATAGTGCACCAGCAGGCCGCGATTGCGGCGATCTTCACACGCTCCCCTTTCTGCTCGGGCGTGAGTGGTGCGGACTTGCTGCGGACCGGTGCTTTCTGTGCAGGTTTTTCAGCTTTTGCGTCCTTCTTCGCGCCGGCCTTTGCAGGGGCGGCTTTGGAGGCTGTCGATTCTTCGGCTGTGGCCGCCTCATCACGCATCCCGGGGGCGTAGTATTTGGCGATGGCCTGATTGATGGCCCGTGGCAGGGCGAGCACCGGGCGCATCGGGAGTGAACAGCGAATGCGAATTTCTTCTTCCAGCTCGTGCGATGGTTCGTCGGCACAGGCCACCAGCAGATAGCCACGGTCTTCGAAGAGCGGCAGGCAGGAATGTTTCTTGACCAGCCGCCGCGGGATGCGATCGAGCACGGTGTCGTCAGGCAGCATGTCTTCGAGGTCGACCCAGGAAATCCGCAGTTCGGCGGCCAAAGCGCGGGACGCGTCGGCAGGCTCCACCAGCTTCATCTGAATCACGGCATCGCGGTGCGACAGTCCCCGTGCCTCAGCAAAATGTTCAATTTCTGCAATCTGGCCGCGACGGATCAGACTGCGGGCGACAAGGTATTCAAGCACCGTGCGGGGATCATCAGCATCGCTTTCCGGAGCCGTGCGGCCCTGACTGCGGTCGTACTCCGCCTTGCCATCCGGGTCCGTCAGACAGAGCATGGCCTTGGCCAGTTCGTTGAGCAGTTCCTGGGAACGCACGAGATACTGGCCGGTTGCGTACTTGCGCACATGCGCGTTGAGTTTGCGGTAATTGGCCCGGACTTTTTCGACATCGTCCTCAAACTGTTTCAAACGCAGCAGAGTATAATAGTCAGGCGGGCGCACACCTTCAGGGATACCCAGCCATTCCTTGTAGACGTCGATGTCCGACACGCGTTGTCTCCGGTTAAAAACGGCCCCTGACTGCTCCCCGCAAGTTCTTTGGTTTATCAGGAAAATGGGGCGGACGCAAGTTTCCGGACTCCGCACTGCACCATTGTGTTGGTCGGACGAGAGTCAGCTGCCGATTGGCCGCCCCTGTTCAACGAGTGGTACGGGGCGACCAGCGGGGTTGGTCCAGTGGGAGGCGGGGTCGATGCCGAGGTGCGAGAACACGGTGGCTGCCAGATCGCCGGGGCCGAGGGGCTGTTCCTGGATGGAACCACCGCGGCGATCGGTGGCGCCGATCACGCGACCACCAGAGAATCCGCTGCCTGCCATGAGGAAGGACATGACGGCGGGCCAGTGATCGCGACCGGCGGTTTTGGTCATCACGGGACTGCGACCGAATTCGCCGATGACAAGCACGAGGGTGGTTTCGAGCAGTCCGCGGTTTTCGAGATCACTGATGAGGGCGGCGAGACTGCGATCGAGCAGCGGCAGCATTGGGGTGAGTCCCTTGACGATTCCGCCCCAGCGGACTTCGTCGCCATGGTGGTCCCAGTGTCCCCAGGCATCGCTGAGGGTGACGAAGGTGACTCCGGCTTCCACAAGTCGGCGTGCGAGCAGTGTTTTGTCGCCCAGTGAATCACGACCGTAGCGGTTGCGGACGGCATCGGGTTCCTGAGAAATATCGAAGGCCTTCTGTGCGGCGCCGCCCAGCACCAGATCAAAGGCTTCCTGGGTGTAGCGGTCCTGCTGGCGGAACCCTTCGCTGAGATCGAGCGACCGGCGGTAGCGATCCAGTTCGCGGCGGAGTTGATCGCGGTCGGCAAGTCGCGGAACTTCGACGCCTTTGGGGAGCGAGAAGCGGCCATTGACGCGGACACCGTCGAGTGGTTCGAAGGCCTGCCCGAGATCTCCGGCGCCGTAGATGTCGGCGACCATGCTGTCGGCGAGCGCGACGTAGGGGGGCATGCCTGGTTGATTGGCACCGCGGAACCGCGCGGCCACGGCACCCATGGAGGGGATGCCACCGCCCTGTCGGCCGATTTCTGTCCGCTGGGCTTTGGGGTTGCCCGCCTGGAACGTGATTGGGGTGTGGTTGCTGGAACTGGCATCCATGGATCGCACGATGGTATAGCGATCGAGCATGGCGGCGAGGAGCGGCATGTGTTCACAGATCTGCACGCCGGGAACGCAGGTGGAAACTGGCTGAAACGGGCCGCGAATTTCCGGGGGCATCTCCGGCTTCATGTCCCACATATCCAGCTGACTGGGGCCACCGGAAAGCCAGATCTGAATGACGGACTTCACAGGTCGGGAAGCGGTTGTGCCAGCGGGTGAGGCGGCGGCCGAATGTTGCAGGAGGGCGGGCAGGCTGAGACCGGCGAGGCCACCGAGACCGGCCTGGAGCAGCCAGCGTCGTCTTCCGGCCTGAAGCAGGGGTTGCAGTTCCGGCCCGAAACCGTGTGCGAGCAGCCCTTCGTGGGGGCGACCGTGAGCCTTGCAGGGGGTGGCAGGCGGGCGCTGAACCGGGGAAGACGAGCACGAAGCTACGCTGGCAGGGGCGGGGGCTGATGGAGCAGTCATGGCAGGGGCTCCGGAGGGGCACAGGGATCTTCAGGTGGGGTTCATCGAAGAATATCGGCAATTTCCGAAATCCGCCAGACAAAGCCGTGAAAAAGGCGGATTTGGCGGGCGGAATTCGGTATGGCCTGCGCGTCAGCGGGCGGCATGCTGTGCCAGCAGTTCAGCGATTTGAACGGCGTTTGTGGCGGCACCTTTGCGGAGGTTGTCGGAGACGCACCAGAAGGTGAGGCAGTTGGGGTGCGACGGATCGCGGCGAATTCGGCCTACAAACACCGCATCTGAACCGCTGCACTGGCTGGGCATTGGATAGCTGAAGGTGTTGGGATCATCAAGCACGGTGATTCCCGGAGTTGCGGCGAACAGAGCGCGGGCTTCTTCGACGGTGAGCGGCCGTTCGGTTTCGACATTGATGGTTTCGCTGTGGCAGTTGGCAACGGGGATGCGGATGCAGGTGGGGCAGACCTGGATGCTGTCGTCGCCGAGGATTTTGCGGGTTTCGTAGATCATTTTCAGCTCTTCGCTGGTGTATCCGTCCTGTTTGAAGCTGCCGATCTGCGGGATTGCGTTGAAGGCGATGGGGTAGCGGAAGGCGGAGTAGGCGAAGGGTTCTCCGGCGAGCGCTGCGCGGGTGCCTTCGAGCAGATCGGAGGTGCCCTGCAGCCCGGCCCCGCTGACTGCCTGGTAGGTGCTGACCACGACACGCCGGACGCGGGCGGCGTCATGGAGTGGTTTGAGGGCGAGGGCCATCTGGGTGGTGGAGCAGTTGGGGCTGGCAATGATGCCCTTCGCGGCGAGTGCTGCTTCGGGGTTAATTTCAGGGATTACCAGTGCCACATCGGGGTGCATCCGCCAGTAGCCGGATTCGTCGATCACGCGACAGCCGGCCTTGACGGCTGAGGGCAGAAATTCGGCTGCGGTTTCGTCCGGAGTGCTGGCGATGACAAGATCGATGCCGGTGAAGCAGTCATGCGTGAGTTCTTCGATGGTGACCAGACCACCGGCGAATGCGACCTGCTGTCCGGCACTGCGTGCTGACGCCAGAAATCGAAACTGCTTTGCCGGAAACTTTCGCTGTTCGAGCAACTGCAGAATAATCCGACCGACCGCGCCTGTTGCCCCCACCACCGCTACCGTTTGAAACACAAGTTTTTCCTGTCAATGCAGTTCGGACAATGGACCTGAGATACGGAAAACCGGCCACAGCGAATCTTACCGGGAAGAACTGCCAATCCCCGGTTTTCGCCCGTTCCGGACTTTTCTTTCGGGGCAATTTACCAGAAAATGACGAAAGTCCACAGACTATGATCTGCAGATCCCGGCTTAATCTTCGCGCCACCGGTTCCCGCAATCGGGAACGCCTCGCGATTTCCTCCGCCGGTTCAAATTGCAGAACAATTGCACCGCCCACAAGACTCACACCACCTGCAACACTCACACCTTTCATCAAACTCAAACCACCTTGGACGCAACCGCATTCCACCAGGCCCTGCGGAACTGCATCGGGCAGCTGACTCAGCAACCCCACTCAGCTCTCGCCGAACTCTTCGACCTCACGGCGCAGCGTCTGGTGCGCTACGCCAGCACCATCGCTGGCAATCAACCGGACGCCGAAGATGCTCTGCAGGCTGTGTTTTCGCTGCTTGCCCGAGATCCCCGCTACATCACCGCAGCACTCTCCCCGTGGCCCTATCTGATCCGTTCCATTCGCAACGAAACGCTTCGCATCCTCCGTAAAAAATCCCGCAGCACCCTGCTGCGTTCCAAGTCCTCCAGCCAAAACTCCGCCGGTTCCCACACCCCCCCAGAACAACTGCTCACCGACGAAATCGGTCAGCAGGTTCGCCGCATCATTCAGTCTTTGCCCCCTGAACAGGCCGAGGTCGTGCTTCTCAAACACTGGGAAGAACTCACTTTTGCCGAAATCGCGGAATCCCTGAATTTATCCCAAAACACTGTCGCCAGTCGCTATCGTTATGCCATTGAAAAGCTCCAGCGCAGCCTGGAACCCCTTATTCGCTGACCGGACCCCAATATGAATTCCGACTTTCTGCGGATCCCGGAGCCCTCCGGACCGGAAACTCAACTGCTGCGATCGGCCGCTCCCCTGCCCACGCTTTCCCCGGAACTGCGCCAGCGAGTGCTCACCGGCTGCGGCCGTCAGATTGTCGTCGGCAAAGCCATTCGGGCCAGTCAGCAACTCGCCGCTGTCGCCGCGTCCGTCGCCGTTCTCTGCTGGCTGTTCCTCCCAGGCAGGATCGAAGAACGCAGTCACCCCGAAACCTCGGGTGCACCAGCCGACACCCTGCTGCAGGCTCCAGGTCTTCCCCCCGGCACTTCGCTCGGTCTCCCGGCCCCCCCCGGGACGTCGCTTGGCAACATCGCCGCCACCGATGCAGCCCAGTCCACCCCCGCGGCTCCTCCCAAGCCCCCCACGGCACAACCTCCGCAGCCGCCTGTGCCTCTCCAGCCCTGATTCGCTGTTCCCGCGCCTCTTCAGCTTCGTCCTCCGCTGCCCATGTCACAAAGCCCCCGCTACCAGATCCCGGATCCCTCCGTCAGCCTCACTGACGAACTCATCATGCAGCACATCCCGCGCGGCAGCCGGGTAATTGACCTGGGCTGCGGGGATGGCCGGCTGATTCAGCGACTGCATCTGGAACTCGACTGCGACGTCCTTGGAGTGGAGTTCGAGCAGGAAAATCTGCTGCGTGTCATTCAGCGTGGTCTGCCCGCAATTCAGGCCGACCTCGACCAGGGGCTGGCCGACATTCCCAGCGACAGCTTTGACTTCGCAGTGCTCAGCCAAACCCTGCAGCAGGTCCGCAACCCCCGCAGACTGCTCACCGAAATGCTTCGCGTTGCCGCTCGCGGACTTGTGGTCGTCCCCAACTTCGGCCATTGGCGTGTCCGCATGGAAGTGCTCAGACGCGGTCGTACGCCCGTCACCGAAGCGCTCCCCTACGAATGGTACGAAACTCCCAATGTGCACTTTATGTCGATGCACGATTTTCGCGCCCTGATGGAACGAATCGGCTTTCGAATTGTCCGCGAAAGCCCCATCATTCGCGGTCGTGCCGTGGACCGGCTGCTGGCGGCCAACCTGCGCGCTGACAGCGCCTTCTACCTCATCGAACGCACTGGATTGAACGCTCCGGACGTTCAGCGGAACCTCGCCAGCCCCAGGGAGCACTCTGATCAGTCACGCCCCTGAAGAGCTTACGCACCGCCAGTTTCTCACGGCGGCCGGGTTGTTTGAAGCCGGTCTGCTGGTGCTGGCCTTTGTCGGCGGCTGGCTCACCGAAGTCAACCCGACAGCCATGCTCACCCTGCGCGGCGACGACGCACTCCTCGGACTGCTCGCCAGCATCCCCATGCTGCTCATGCTCACCATCTGCATGCTCTCGCGTTCCACCGGTATGGCTCAGATTCGCCGCTTCCTCCGGGATTCCGTTGGCGTCTACCTCGTCCGCTGCAGCTGGGCCGATCTGTTTCTGCTGGCGATCCTTGCCGGCGTGTGTGAGGAGATTTTTTTTCGTGGTTTTCTGTACGCGTGGATTTCGCACTGGAATCCCGTGCTGGCCGTGATGATGTCGAACCTGCTGTTCGCGCTGGCCCATGCCGTCACCCCCCTGTATGCGCTGCTGGCCGGCTTTCTTGGCCTGTATCTGACGGCTTTGGTTTCCGTCGATGCAACCCCCAATCTGCTCATCCCGGTCATTGCCCACGCGGTTTACGACCTGATTGCCTTTGCCGTTGTGATTCACGATTACCGGCAACATGCCGACCGGGCCGATGACTCCGGGCAGTCCCCAAAGGCCAGCTGAGATGCTCGATCGCACCTGTCGACGACTCATCGACCCGCTGCTGGAACCGCTCGCTGGCGTTCTGGCGTCGGCCGGTGTTTCCGCGGTGGCGCTGACGCTGGCCGGCTTTGTGGCCGGGCTCTGTGCTGCTGCTGCGGCGGCTGGTCAGTTCTGGAATGCCGCAGCGGTCCTGATTCTGCTCAATCGGCTGTGCGATGGGCTTGACGGCATGGTCGCTCGCAGAACCCGCATCACCGACCGCGGCGGATTTCTGGATATCGTGCTGGACATCGTGTTTTACGGCGCGGTGCCGCTGGGATTTGGGCTCAGCGATCCACGGAACATGCTCCCGGCCGCTGCGCTCCTGCACAGTTTTCTGGGAACATCCGGCTCGTTTCTGGCGTGGGCGGCCATTGCAGCCAAACGCGGCCCACTTGATGACTGGGGCGGCAAAAAGTCCCTGGAATATTCCGCGGGCCTGATGGAGGGCAGCGAAACGGTGATGTTTTTTCTGGCGTTCTGCCTCTTTCCTGCAGCCTTCGGTCCGCTGGCATGGACGTTTTGTGGACTGTGCTGGCTAACCACGCTTCTGCGGATCCGAGTGGCGTGGCGGCAATTCACTGCAATGCCAGCTGAGGGGGCACACGGCCAGCGGCGTGTAGACTGACCCCGTCGGTCCGGGACGTGACTGCATCAGCTGAAAAGCATCCACATCAAATTCTGCGTGCACCCGCTGACCTCGCTGCAAAAATCGCTGCAGATCCTCGGGTGGCCCCCCGGAATAGCGGGCCAGTGTGACGTGTGGCGTCCAGGGCCGGGATTCCAGTGGGAGTCCTGCGTTCTGCACGACCGCTGTCACGGCCGCATACAGGTGCTGCAGTGGTTCGCTGGGCTGCACTCCAGCCCAGAGCACTCCGCGAAAACCGGCATCCTGCTGGAAGACTCCTGTGCCCCTGAGCACCATTGTGAAAGGCGAACTGCGGACATCGTTCAGGCTGTGCTGCAGTGCGCTGCTGACTTCCTCTGAGACCGCGCCCGGAAATTGCAGCGTCAGATGCAGTTGCCCCGGGAGTGCGGGTCTGATCTGCCCGCATGCCGGCAATAAAGCCAGCAGATCGGGCTGCAGCAGGGGAGGAAGCATGATTCCGATAAACAGTCGCGGCAAGTGCTGGGGTCCCTGGAAGTAAATTCTGCAAAACGCTGGATGAATTCTCTGCAATTACACTGTTTGGGCGACATGGGAAAATCGAAAGGCAATTTGTTTATCAAAAAAACGATGCCGATTCCCGGAAAAACAAGAGATTAAACGGAATTCACGAACGATTCTGCCTGATTTCGCCAGTACTCTGGTAGTGGGGTTCCCGCTGAACTGCGGGACAACCGTAATGGCTTTCAGGGCGGGGGCGTGTCGTGGTCGAGACGTCAAGGTTTGCGAATTTCAGGTGCAGGCTGTCGCGGTTCCTCAGGGTATCCGCCGCCTGTGGTCGCGGTCGCATTTCCAGCTGCGGCATTCTGCCGCGACTATTGCTGATGGTGCTGCTGGTCACGGGATTGTTCAGTGGCCTGGGATTTCTGCTGCATGTCAGGCTTGTCCGTTACATTGAGGCCCGCGAAAAGATCGACCTTCGCGATGAAGCACTCAACCTGCGTGCCGATCTCGAACGGACCCTGGCCCGTGCAGAACGGCTCGTTTGGGACTTCACCAGACAGCCCGTCCAGCCGCCGCGGCAGGATCAGTCGGCCCGGCAGCCGTCCGAGGAGCCCGTGATTCTGTCCTGCGTGCCGGTGCAGCTGCCCGAGCTGGTGGATCCCGTCCCGCGGGTGCCGGTGCGTAAGCAGATTCGGGAGTATGCACTGCATGAAACGCTGCCGGAACAGGAACACAACAGGGGCGCGCAGGTGTTCTGGTCCGATCTGTACTGGGGCGCGGCAGCGGACGGTCAGCCGCAGGCGCTGATGCAGGTGCTTGTCCGTGAATCGCGGGCTGCGCAGCTGGGGAACGACGCTGCCGAGGATTTAGCGGCCCGGTACTGGCTGGCGGAGTTGGACATGACGGCTGCGCTGCACGCACGAGTGCTCAGAAACGTCCGCTGTTTTTCATTGCTGGTGAATGTGGCGGATGTGGAAAAAACCGGTCTGTGCTGTATTCCGCTGAACAACGGCAATCCCGGCGGATTGCAGCTGCTGGCCCAGCAGCCGCAGCCGGGCAGTCCGGACCTGCAGGAAGTGCATTTCACGGTGGGGGCCCGTCTGCGCGAAGCCATCAGTGAATATCGTTTGTGGCAGGAGCAGCCCGAAGCCACGACCGGAGCCGCATGGCAGTATCCTCAGGAGATCGCGGAGGGAGCGTCGACGGGGCTGCGTCTGGAGGATTTGATTCAGGTGCATGGCGGCGAATTCTCACCACCCGCTCCGTGGTCCTGTCGCAGCAGTGAAATTGATCTGCTGGTGTTTCGCCGTCTGCAGCAGCGGTTGCATGGGAACAGGCTGGATCAGCCATCGCTGCGGGACCCGTTTCGGTGTGTGCGACTCGAGGCGGGGCAAAAGCCGCGAATCTGGCTCCGAGCCGGTTCAGAGGAACTTCTGCAGGGGCTGCAGGAACACGTGGGGCAATTATTGACGGAGGCGGGGGCTGAGGAAGAGGCGGTGACGTGGGACAGCCAGACGCGGATGGAGGATCTGGTGATGAGCGTGCTGGAGGTGCGTCAGCCAGGCTCCGCCGCGACGGGGCAGCCCATCTTCTACCTGGCTCGAGCCGTCTCGCTCGAAGAGATTCGAAATTCGGCAGTGGAGGGCTTATCAGCGATCTACATCATCGCCGTGGTGGCCACTGCGGGGGCCCTCATTCTGGCTGTGCTCGTGGCTCTGCGGATCGCTCAGCCACTGCAGCAAATCACTGAAGTGGTTCGGAAGATCAATCCGGATCCGAACGGAGATGAGCTTCAGTTCGAGGATGTTCTGCGGCAGTTGCCAACGAATCGCGGCGATGAGGTGGGAGTGATTGCCCGTCAGCTGGCCAAAACGCTCACGGAAGTCATGCAGGCCGGTCGCCAGATCCGCGAGGAGGTGGGCAAAAAGGAACGGGCGGAGATTGATCGCCGGATTGCGGAGGAGGGGAATCAGGCGAAGGAGCAGGGCTGGCCACCATCAGTCACGACATGCGTCAGTTCGTGCATGAGGTGTACGACCGGATTGATCTGCTGCAGGACGGAACGCTGCGTGAGGATCAGCGGGAGGCGGTCGTGGAGATCACGGCCAGCACCGGGAAGCTGCGCTGCCTGATTGACGACCTCCTCGATGCTCATCGACTGAAGCAGGGCGATCTGCATGTGGAGCAGGAGGAGATTGAAGTTCGGAAACTGCTCTCGGACATCGTCCGGAGGTGCCAGGCAGAAGTGAAACGGGGGGTGAGGTTGTCTTTGCGGTCCGGGGCCGAAGTCATCGTGTGTTCAGACCGCGGGAAGCTGGAGCGGATCATCATGAATCTGCTCCTGAATGCCTGCAAGTTCACAACTGCGGGCACGATCGAAGTGCGTTTGGAGCGGACGACCGACGGACGGGTTCGGATTGACGTGGCGGACACGGGCAAAGGCATGACGGCGGAAGAACAGTCGCGGGTGTTCCAGGTGCAGCATACCGCAACGCAGCGTGGCAACCGTGGTGGCACAGGGCTGGGCCTGTACATCTGCCAGCAGCTCAGCCGGTGTCTTGGGGGCGAAATATCCTTCGTGAGTCGCCTTCGCGAGGGAACGACGTTTACCGTCACATTGCCGCAGGAGTGTGCTGTCATCACGCCACGAACTGCTCAGCTTTCGCAGCCAGCCGCAGACCGGCATCTGCGGCTGCTGGTGGTCGATGATTCTCAGCCGGCACGTCAGGTCATCAGTCGCTCAGTCCAGGCGGATTTCGGTCAGACCGTGCAGATCATCGAAGCCGCCAGCGCCGCTGAAGCCCTCGACATACTCGCGCACGAAGACGTCGATCTGATTACCCTCGATGTCGAGATGCCGGGAATGAACGGCTTTGAAATGCTCGGGAAGCTCAAAGCCAGTGAACTCTGGCGTCGCATCCCTGTTCTGATGGTGACTGTGCACCCTGACGATGGCCGGGCCTCTATGCTTGGGGCCGACGGTTATCTGAATAAGCCCATTCGGCGGGAAGAACTGAAGACAGCCATCACACGCGTGCTCCAGGGCACTCGCAGCGGACCAGTGCTGATCGTCGACGACGATGAGGGTTGTCGACGAGACCTGCAGAGACTTCTGGAAGGGCAGGGGCTCGAAGTACAGACCGCGGTTGACGGCGAGGACGCGCTGGACAGGATTCGTGAGACTCTTCCGGCTCTGTGTCTGATTGATCTGCTCATGCCCCGCATGAACGGATTCGCCCTGATTGAGAAGCTGAGGGCCGTCCCGGAGACCGCACAGATACCCATTATCGTGCTCTCGGCTGTCGACCTCACCGCAGAAGAGCAGCAGCGACTGGCCCCCTGCATCCAGCAGTTCTTCAGCAAGGGCAATGCTGATATCCGAGCGGTCAGAACAGAGATCCAGCGATTGCTTGCGACGCGACACCAGGTGGGAACAACAGAAATGACAACAGGAGGTGTGCGGTGAATCAGGTACTGGTTGTGGACGACAATGCCAGGAATCGCGCTGCCATGAAGCGGCGACTGGACTCGTATGGAGTGCCATCAGCCTACGCAGCCAACGGCGCCGAGGCTCGTCAGCTGGCTGCCGAACATCGCTTCCGCATGATCTTCATGGACATCACCCTTCCGGATTCAGACGACGATGGACCGTCAGACTATGCCGGAATCCGCATCGCCGAAGACATCCTGTGCAGCTCCGATGAGCCGAAGCCGGTGATCATCGCAGTAACGGCGCATGCGCTGTTCAAGCGACGACATGCCATGCTGCAGGCCGGGTTTACGGACATTATTCAGAAGGGACGCGAAGATTTCTACGAGCGGCTGCGGGACTGCCTGCGCCGCCATGATCTGCTCCCTCCCGTGAACCCGCCGGCGCAGCGACTGCCCCCCGCAGCGGCTGAGAATCAGGTGCTCCCCTCACAGCGGACCTCCACACCGGTCTTCACCCACGCCTCAATCTCCAGCTCCATCTGCTCGCCGTTCAACGTCGAAAGACACCCCCCAGCGGACGCTCCGGTGTCCGTCGAAATGCCGGCGACGCTGCTGGCAGCGATGGAGGTCCGTGATCAATCGCACGCTGCAGAACCATTAAGGCTGCCGCTTCCCGAACTGCGTCCGACGCCTGATGTCGATACGCTCCGCCTGAGCCTGATCGACGACTTCCAGCTGCTGCTCAGCGAAGCCTCCGATCTGTCGCAGGACATGCAGCAATCGATCCTTGCCGAACAACTGACGGAACTGGGAAAGTATCTGCAGGAAATCGTCGGGAAGCTGACCGTGGACGGTCCGGTGGTCCGTGAGGAAAGTTTCAGTCACTGGTTTATTAACCTCATCAACGCGCTGCCTGGCGATCTTCACGATCTGCAGGATTTGTCTGCCCAGCAGGGAATTGCGCCGCACCCGCAGATCGTGGCGTGGATCGACAAAGTTCAGCACATTGTGAATGAGGTCAGACGACGGCCGCAGGCCAGCGGACAACTCACATCCCGACCGCATGTTTCTGAATCGCCGTCAGCGCAGGTCACGGATGTTCCTCGCACATCTCAGACACCAACGCGAGCCTGGGTGCTGATTGTGGATGACAACTTCGACGCTCGTCGAGATCTGGAACGAAAAAGTCACCAGCTTGGACTGGGAGCCATCAGCTGCGACTGCGCGACGGCAGCGCTGGAGCTGCTTGAGAAAATCGTGTTTGACGTCTGTCTTGTTGATATCCAGCTGCCGGACCTGAGTGGCCATGAACTGATTCAGAGAATCAGGAGCCAGCAGCGACACCTGCCAATCATCGTGGTGTCCGGGAATGATGACGAGGATCGGGTGGCCACCGCCATCGACTGTGGGGCTGATGATTACCTTCTCAAGCCCGCCTCCATTGGTGTGCTCAAGGCCCGCATCAACAGTTGCCTCAGGCAGCGGCAGCATCGTCGGATAGAGCTTGAACGCTTCCTCCCCAGCAAAGTTCTCGAATCGCCCATCAATCATGAAGTACTTCTGGAAAAGCCGAGGTACTCTGACATCACCGTCATGGTCTGCGATATCCGAGGATTCAGCCGAATTTGTGAATCCCGCGAGCCTCGCGATACCATTCGCTGGATCAGCGACGTGATGAACGAACTCAGTACGATCATCCTCCGAAATGGAGGCACGATTGTGGACTATGTCGGCGATGAGATCATGGCCATGTGGGGATCACCCATCGAGACCGAAGATCATTCCGCCAGTGCCTGCCAGTGTGCTCTTGAACTGCAGCAGGCTGTCTGCAAGCTCAGCGAAAGACGGTATCCCACGCTCAACTGCGACTGGGACGTGGGCATTGGCATCCACACCGGGATGGCTGTCTGCGGCAACACCGGTTCAAAGGTCCGCATCAAATTCGGCCCCCTGGGAAACACGGTGAATCTGGCCAGCCGTGTGCAGGGTACCACGCGGTATCTGCAGAGTTCCATTCTGATTACCGGGGCCGTCAAACGCCGCATCAGCCGCAGCAATGTGGCCCGCCGCATCTGCTGGATGCGAGTGAATAATCTGAAGGAACCGGTCGATCTTTACGAACTGCAGGATTCCGGTCAGGTCGCCTCGCGCTGGCTGAGCCAGTACGAGGAGGCGCTGAAGTGCTTCGAGGATTCCGCGGGAGACGTCAGGAAGCTGAACGAAGCCCTGCGGAGAACGGCGATGCTGCTTTCTGAAAAACCTGAGGATGGTCCCGCACGGCTGCTGATGAAACGCATCGTGGAAGTCAGTCTCGGAGCTGGTTTCGACGCAGTCTGGACCATGCCGGGGAAATGACGCCAGTCGCCTGATCCCGCCGCTGCACGATGCACGCCCCCGCACTTCCCGTCGCGGATCCTCGTTTTCATCCGACGCGGTCCGCGTGAACGCTTTTGCAACAGCTCACCACTCCCTATATTCTCGCCCTGCACTCGCTGATTGCCTCAATCGGGTCTCTGCAGACACGTGAATTTTTCGGAGCAGTTGCTGATGTTGAATCGTCTCTTCACGGAGCTGAACGCAGTGGTTGTCCGCGCGGTCCTGCCGGCTGTTCTCCTGGTTTGCTGCACTCTTCCCGCGATCGCTCAGGACAGGCCCCGAGACCGTTTTCTCAAATGGATTCGCACCGAGGCTGCAAGCCTGCAGGCCAGTCCGGCCACGTCTCTGCCGCAGACCCTCGAAGCCTGGTCAGCCCACCGCACTCTGCTGCGAGAACAACTTGCGGCCGCGTGGGGTGAATTTCCAAAAGACCACGCCCCGCTCGAACCACGGATTCTTGAGATCCTGGACCGACCGGCCTACCGCATTGAAAAGCTGACGTTTCAAACGCTGCCCGGAGTCTGGATGACGGCAAACGCGTGGGTGCCGAAACGATCCGGTCGCCTCCCGGCGGTGCTCTGCGTCCACGGCCACTGGCAGGGAGCCAAACAGGACCCGCACGTGCAGGCCCGTTGTGCGGGGCTGGCCACGCTGGGATTTTTTGTGCTCGCTGTCGATGCGTTCGGTGCTGGTGAACGCGGTATCGGCAAGGCGCTGGGCGAATATCACGGCGAAATGACAGCGGCAACGCTCTTCCCTGTCGGTCGCCCGCTCAGTGGCATTCAGGTCTACGAAAACATGCGTGCCGTGGACTATCTGATCACCCGCCCCGAGGTGGATCCGCAACGGCTGGGGATTACCGGCGCCAGTGGTGGCGGGAATCAGTCGATGTATGCGGGGGCCTGGGACGAACGCTTCAAAGCGGTGGTACCGGTTTGTTCGGTCGGCACCTACCATGCCTATCTGGGAGCTGCCTGCTGTATGTGTGAAGTCGTCCCGGGGGCGCTCACATTCACCGAAGAATCCGGCGTGCTGGCTCTGGTGGCCCCTCGAGCGTTAATGGTGATCAGTGCCACGCAGGACGCTTTTCAGTTTTCCGTGGGTGAGGCACAGAAGTCCGTGGCCGGGGCTCGCTCCATCTTTGCCCTGCACAACCGCGAGACCGCCCTGCAGCACGTGATCGTGGAGTCACCTCATGACTACAACCAGCCCATGCGCGAGGCGATGTATGGCTTCATGACTCAGCACCTTGTCGGCAGTGGAGACGGCAGCCCGATCGCCGAACCGCCAATCACACTTGAAGACCCCGAAACGCTCCGCTGCTACCCCGGCGAATCGCGGCCCGCTGACTGGCTCACACTGCCCGGCTTTGCCGCGCAGGAAGCGAAACGCCTCGCAGACCAGCGGAAGTTCCCGCAAACCCTGGCCGCGCTCAGGGTCGCTGCGCCGGGGCTGCGTCAGGAACTGGACCGCGTTCTGGGCGGCACTGCCGTCCGCGACGTCGCCACTGCGGCTCCAGTAACGAACACCGCTACAGAAATCGAAATCGCCCCGGATCCCGGGATCACGCTGACCATCCAGATGCCCGCCGCGGAAGTCCGCAGCACTGCCGACTGGACCTTCATCGTCACCACGGAAGGATTCACCGCCACCTCAACCCAAAACCTGCACACGGTTCTGAACAAGCTTCCAGAGCAAACCGCGCGCCTGCAGTTGCGGGCAACCGGCACCGATGGCTGGCCTGAGGATCGCATTGGCAGAGCCCCGGATCACAACTCCGCTGAATGGTCACTCTGGATCGGTCGCCCACTGCTCGGGCAGTGGGTCCGCGATATCCGCTCCGCCATCACGGCTCTCGAACAGCACGGCCTGGATCCTTCCGACCGGCTGCATCTGGCGGGATCCGGTGCGGCCGCAGTAGCCGTCCTGTGTGCTGCCGCTCTGGATTCCAGAATCGACAGCGTGACGGCTCACGGCGTCCCCGCATCCTGGGTAACCGACCGGCCATACGAGCAGCAGCGGCTGGCGACATTGCCACCGGGCATTCTGCGGGATGTTGGCGATGTGGAGCATATCGTCGCAATGATCGCTCCCAGGCCCGTGCAAATCCTGGCGCCCACTGACGGCCAGGGTCAGGCACTTTCACCCGAGTTCCTGAGCAGGTCCTTCGCGGCCGCGCGAATCATCAGCAGCGATGCTGAGAGCACCCGGGTTGATGGCAGGGCTGAGGTCGAGCAATTGCTGCGAGTCGCGCCCTGACCCGGGGGCCTTTGCCCCAAAAACGCGAAAACAGGGTGAGCGAAGAGTTTACGG
>JBEIEK010000007.1:0-46061 GCA_040382995.1 Planctomycetaceae bacterium | reverse complement strand
GCGGACTCGAGAGCGGCCTGGGCGCGGGCGACCTCGGCTGCGGCGGCCTGCACGTCCGTTTCGCGGATTTCGCGGAGGCTGTCGAGCTGTCCTGAGGCGCGCTGCTGCTCAATGACCAGTCGATCCAGTTCCCACTGCTTATTCTCCAGATCATCCACAGAGAGCGCTTTCCGCTGGTGCAGTTCCCGGGCACGATCCAGTTCTCGGCGAGCGACCGTGGTTTGCTGGCGGGTGAGTGCCAGTGCAGCTTCCTGGGCGGCGATGTCGCCGGATTTGGCACCCGCCTGAACCTGGGCGAGTTTGGCTTCTGCTGCCTTCAGAGCTGCCCAAGCCTCCGCCACGCTGGCTTCGCGACGAACATCGTTGTCCAGAATCGCCAGCACCGCACCGGCTTCGACGTCCTGCCCTTCCCGCACCAGCAGTTCACGGATCGTCGCACCTTCGTTGCCGGACTCCGGGGACAGTTCGAGGATTCGGCTGGCCGGTTCCAGTCGCCCGAGTGCGTGCACGGCAACTCGATCGGCTATGGCAGGGAGCGCCGGAACAGCAGCCTGCTCGACCGACGCATAACGCGAACGCAGCCACAGCCCGGCGACTACAGCCAGAAACACCGAACACAGCAGCATGGCCTTCACGACCATGCTGCGGCCAGGGATCACTGCCAGGGTTACTTGAGCAATACTCATGAATCACATTTCTTTGCAGGCCGGGCCGTCAGATCGCTGTTATCAGCAGCGGCAGGATTATAGACGTCGCGGGCCAGCGGACAGTCGACTGCTAAGTTCGCGAGTCTGCACTTCGCAAAACGGCCAGTTCACGATTGTCCCGAATCCAGTCCTCGCGGGTATACAGAATGGTGGCGGTGTCGGTTTCCCGAATCTCCAGCTGAGCCAGCCGAAAACCCATCTCTGTAATCTCTGAGAACAGCATCCATGCCAGATTCTCGACGCTGGTGGGACCGTCAAAAACCTTCATTTTCAAGGGTTCACCAGTGCGGCGGCAGTGATCAAGCAGAGATTCATAGAGTGGATCGTGGCGGTTGATGAGCAACCCATGGTCGTAGTGTTCCCGCAGCCACGGTTCCATCCGATCGTCAAAGGTGCCGAACAGTGTGCTGATTTCCCCGTCCCGCTCCACCTCGAACAAACAACTGACCCCGTATCGATGACCGTGCAGATTGCTGCACTTGTCCCGCAGAGTTTCGTTGCGGTGCGCCGCGTAGAACTTGTATTCCTTTCGGATGATCATCTGCTGCTCCGTGAACATGCCCCGCTGTCAGCACTCGTCTGCCCCGCAGAATACCAGAAAACAGGGCGAATTCCCCGGGAATTTCGGCGCCCACAAGGACATTCCTGACCGGATCCATCGCAAAATTGGTATGAACCCGTAGTTCAAGCCCAATTCCACGTCCCTCCGCACCCGCGCCTCACACGCGAAACACGTCGATTCCCGGCCACATTTCAGGCAGGATCCCCGCCGGGTCCACCTGCAGCCAGTTCTTCAGCACGGCGGCATAAACGTCACGGAAGTCCACCGTGAACTGCAGATCACCGTCCTGCAAAGTGCTGAGATCCGGCGGCGGACCGTGCAGACCCGGGCGGACTGCCGAACCCGCAAGAAATACCGGCCCCGCAGTTCCGTGATCTGTTCCGGCACTGGCATTCTCAGCCACGCGGCGACCAAATTCGCTGAATGCAAGCACCGTCACCCGTTCTCCGTCTCCCGATTCCTGCAGCTCATCCAGCAACGCTTTCACAGCGTCCCCAAGCTGCCGCAGCAGACTACGGTGAGCATCCGGCTGGCTGGCATGCGTATCAAAGCCGGAAAGTGAGGTATAGTAAAGGGATGTGTCGAGCCCCGAGCGAATCAGCCGGGAAATGTTCCTCATACGTCCGGCCAGCGGGGACTGCGGCCAGACAACAGCAGAATCCGCAGCTTTCGCGGCCACCGCCGCCAGCCGCTCACTGGCCGAGATCGCCGCACTCGTGCTGCTCTGCACGAAACTTAACAGACCCCCGTCGCCGGCACCGCCAGCCGGCTGCCCCGCGTTGGGCACCGTATCCGCCAGTGACTGCAACGTGTCGCGAAACCGCGAATCCTCTGTTCCCCGCAGCCGAAAATCGTCCAGGGAGTCCACCGAGGGCACACGGACCTGTCGGGACAGGAGTGCCAGCGGGAGCTTTTCTGATCCCAAATGCATCGCCTGCGGATCCGTACCGGCCGAGGGGAATTTCTCCAGCCAGCGCCCCAGCCAGCCGTCCACGCGACCTTCACTTCGGCGACGGCACGTGTGCCAGATATCCATGGACTCGAAATGTGAACGATTTGGTTCCGGATACCCCACCCCCTGCACCACAGCGAGGCGGCCGCTTTCCAGCAGCTGAGCGAATCCGGTAAGGGCGGGATGAAAACCAAAACGCTGATCAATCGGCAGCACCTCTGCCCTGCCAAGTGCCAGCTCCGGTCGCAGCCGCCGATAAACAGGATCCTCAGCCGGCACCACAGTATTCAATCCGTCGTTGCCCCCCTGCAGCTCGACCACGATCAGCACTCGTCCCGGCTTCGCCAGCCGCGAAGAAGCCAGCAGCGGATAAGGAGCCCCGGCGGCAAGCGTCATGGCCAGCGATGCGGAGGCCGTCTGAGAAAGAAATCGGCGACGAGGGAAGGACATGGAGTGATCCGTGGAATGTGGCGAGTACAGCTTGTGGCAGTCGAGATCTGAAACGCAGGCCCCATGTTGTACCAACTTCCGCACCAAAGCAGCAAAGGAAAAGTTGGGGAGTTCGCAGGGGAGCCACGTTTTCAGGGCCATGAATCGTCAGGTGCCACGCGCCTGATGGGACCACTGTCAAACAGCTAACCCCCGATGGCCCAGTCTTCCGTGCCGGGGCCCTGCTCTGAAGGCGAAATCCCGACCTCCCCGAGCGATTGAACGCCTCGGAACAGAATGTTTCGCCGGCATGTTCCTGGACCAGATTCGGACCTTTGACATCAACGACCCGGAGCCGCGTGACCATGCATGGCTGGACTTTTCTCGTCGCTGATGATTGAGTAGAATACATTACCAGTTCAAACAGAAGGTATGCAACGCTATGCCGACAGCTCCCGCCATGAGGGACATTTACCGTCGTTTTAAGCCGCTTGGCTTCGACGCAGCGTTTGTACGCGAATTGCTGTTGCCCGACTGGTGGGACGATGAACTGGCCAACGTGCCGGCAAATCGAGCGATAGCGGAAGCGACGATTTCGCGGCACCTGAAAATCAGCCTGGAACGGCTAGCGATTGCTGACGCAACGTTAACGATTCCGTCGACTGTTCCCGTGCGATTGAAGAGCGCCACCCGAGGGACAAATGCAGAGGTTGTCAGGCCCTCCATAGCGATCGCTCAGCGAACAGCAACACTCCTTGTTCAGTCTCTCTCATCCGACTTGACGAAGTTTGAATGCTCACCGGCTCAGAACGTCAGGCAGGAAATTCTGGCGAAGCGCAGCAGCGTTACCCTCGATTCGCTGCTTGAGTATTGCTGGTCGCACGGAATCATCATTGCCCACCTCGACCGGCTTCCCAGGGTCACTGGGTTCCGCAAATTCGATGGCCTGGCGTTATTTGCTCAAGACCGTCCGGTTGTTCTGCTCGCAGAAAAGAAGGATGCTCCCGCATGGCTGGCATTTCATATCGCTCATGAACTCGGGCACCTCATGTCTCGTCATATTACGCCGGGTTCAGCACTGCTCCCTGACGAGAACCTGGAACGAATCATAAACGACACCGACGAAAATGAGGCGGACGCATTTGCCAACGAATTGTTGACGGGCGATCCATGCCCGAACATGACGGCCATTTACGGAATGACAGCCGAAAAACTCGCCGAAAAAATACTGCGAGTTGCCCCCGGAAAACAGATCGACCCAGCGGTTTTTGCACTTGTCTATGGGCACAACGCGGATCGAATGCCTGTGGCTGTCAAGGCGTTGTCCCTGATCAAGCAGGATATCGGGGCAAAAGTCCAGATTCGACGACACTTGAGTCAGCACATTTCCACAGACAATCTGAGCGACACGGACGCCCACTTCCTTGAAACGCTGCTGATGCCACACCACTCTGCTGAACCATCGGTCGTGGGATAACGTGGTGATGAGTGAACGCGTACTCCTCATCGATTCAGATATCTTCGTCCTGTTATCCGCCGCGGGTGTGCTCGATGTCTTGATCAACTGCCTCGGTTTCAGTCGATCAAATGTCCGCAGACTTGCCGCTCTGCCCAAACAACTCGAGCGGGGCCGGGCTTTTCGTCGTTATGATCAGGCTTTCAGGGACAAGGCCCTCGCTTGCTGCGAAGAATTTCCAGCAATGGTAGAGCGACCAACCTCGGACGCGCACTTGGAGGCATTGATATCTGTTGATCAGATCGACGAGGGCGAGGCGATACTTTTTGCAAAATTGGCTGAATGCAATGCATCGCTCCTGGCCACCGGTGATCAACGTTCCCTGATAGCACTGGGAAACGCGGATCAGCTCAGTCTTTTCCGTGACAAAATCCGCGGACGCGTCATCTGTCTGGAATCCGCTCTTCTGCTGCTGGTACGTTCTCTCGGCGCGGAAGTCGTCGGGAAAGCCTTTCAGCGACTTCGCGGAGTCGACAAAAAGATCGACATTCTCTTTGGGCACAAGACGGAATTTATGACAGAAGAGATCGTTCGGCAGCTGTCATCCTACCTTACCGATCTCCGCGGAAAGCTTGGAGACGATTTCCTTGCGAACTCACCTGCATCTGGGGAATAGAAAAGGCCATTCATTTCAAGAGGGGCCAGGAGCCTTGCTGTTGTTGCGACTGCCTTTTAGCGTCTTACCATCAATCGCGAGATGCTTCTTTTCAGACTCTGCGGAACACATCCCGTGACTGCAGACCGTTGGTCGGTCTCAGGAATCGCTCCAGAAACTGCAGTCTTGCCGCTGCCCAGCCTCTGGTGTGGACCATCGGCTCCATACAGGACGGCCAGCACAGAAATCCATAGAACACTTACAGAGGATGGAGCCTGTTAATCGAGGAGTGAGGATCGTCGAGGTCCTCAAAGGCTATAAACAATTCGCTGAGTTCAATCTTCTTTTCGCTCAATCGCGCTTTGCCATCTCCCTCCGAGATCGGTTACGCATCTTCAAGCGTGGAGTCATAGGGAAGATCTGCTCTGTGCGGAAGTCTTCCCAAATGACCAGCAGCCCCAAAAGTGCACACTGGCCCTCGGTGTTGCGTGGGCCGTGTTGCTGACGTGCAGCGGGGTGTGGAGTGGGACGTGTTCTGGGTCTTTGCCGGCGGACTGCCGTCCGGCGGCTCAGCGAGCTGCGTCATCGCCGGCGACGGCCTTTACCCGGCGGCGGCTTCTGCGGGGGGGCCGGGGTCGGCGATGGAAACGGCTTCCAGAAGTTCTTCAAGCACCGCGGCACCGTCGGCGTCGTCGGCGTCCAGAGGCCAGTAGGCGTCGTGCTGGTCGACAACCTTCAGATGATTTTTATGCAGGTGGCTGAGGATGCGGATGAGTTTTGTATTGCGATAACGGAGCACCGCGTAGCCGGTTTCAAGCCGGATGTTTTCCACGTTCCACGCCAGCGCTCGCAGATTCAGTTCGCGCAGCTGCAGCATGCGGCGGGCAGGCGTCGGAATGGGGCCGAAACGATCTCGCAGCTCGTTTTCCAGCTCCGTCAGGGCCGCCAGCGTGTTGCACTGGGACAGTCGCCGATAGACCTCGATCTTCAGCTTCTGATCAGGGATGTATTTGTCCGGCACGTAACAGGACACCGGGAGTTCCACCTTGCAGTGTCGCTGGTAGCGGAGCGGTTCCTTCTTCACGGAACGCACGGCGTTCTCAAGCAGCTGGCAGTAAAGCTCATAGCCAACCGCCGCAATGTTGCCGCTCTGTTCCGTCCCCAGAATATTGCCGGCTCCGCGAATTTCCAGGTCCCGCATCGCAATCCGAAACCCCGCGCCCAGCTCACTGTACTCCTCAATCGCCTTCAGTCTCCGGGACGCCTTGGTCGTCATCGACCGGCCTTCTTCCAGGAGCAGATAACAGTAGGCCCGATGGCGGTTGCGGCCGACGCGGCCACGCAGCTGGTGCAGGTCGGCCAGTCCGTAAATATCGGCCTGGTGAATGAACATCGTGTTGGCATTCGGAATGTCCAGACCGCTCTCGATGATGGTCGTTGCCAGCAGGATCTTCGCCCGGCCCGAGACAAACTCCAGCATCGCATATTCCAGTTCATCCTCAGGCATCTGTCCATGCGCGATGACGATGGAGGCTTCGGGGACAATCCGCTGCAGGCGCTGCGAAAGTTCTTCGATGTCGTAGACGCGGTTGTGCACAAAGTACACCTGTCCGCCGCGGTTTAATTCCCGAATGATGGCGCTGCGAATGAGCGTTTCATCGAAGCGACCGACGCGGGTTTCAATCGGCTGACGGTCGCGAGGCGGCGTGGTCAGGCTGCTGATGTCGCGAATGCCCAGCAGCGACATGTGCAGGGTGCGGGGGATGGGAGTGGCGGTGAGTGTGAGCACGTCAACTTCGGCACGCAGCTGTTTCAGCCGCTCCTTCACCTTCACACCAAACTTCTGTTCCTCGTCAATCACCAGCAGTCCCAGGTTCGGAAAATGCACATCCTTTGAAACCAGTCGATGTGTGCCGATCAGAATATCAATCTGCCCCCGAGCCACTCGTTCCAGAATTTCCTTCTGCTCAGCCGCAGTCCGAAATCGGGAGAGCATCTCAACGGTCACAGGAAACTCGGCCATTCGCTGGCTGAACGTCCGGAAATGCTGTTCCGCAAGCACTGTGGTGGGAACCAGCACGGCAGCCTGACGACCGTTGTCGACCGCCTTGAAAACGGCCCGCATGGCGACTTCGGTCTTGCCGAAACCCACGTCACCGCAGATCAGCCGATCCATCGGACGCGAACTTTCCATGTCGCCCTTGAAGTCGGTGATGGCGCTCAACTGGTCCACCGTTTCCGTAAACGGAAATGCCTGCTCGAATTCCTGCTGCAGCTTTGAATCGACACGACAGGCAAGGCCAGGTCTGGAGGCGCGTTCGGCCTGCAGCCGCAGCATGTCAGAAGCCATGTCCGAGATGGCTTCGGCGACCTGCTCCTTCTTTCGCAGCCACGATGTGCCGCCGTATTTAGTGAGCTCCGGTGTGGTCTTCGCGGGGCCGATGTACTTCTGTACCAGATGAATCAGTGAGACGGGCACGTAGACCATCACACCGTCACGAAACTCCAGCAGCAGATGTTCTTCCTGAGTCCCCGCGGTGGTCATCATCGCCATGCCGCGGTAACGCGCGATGCCGTGCGAGATGTGGACCACCAGATCGCCGTCGCGGAGATCCAGAAAACTGTCAATCGCGCGCGCATCGGCGCGCCGCGACGCATTCACCCGCCGCGCTGGCGTCCGCGAAAACAGCTCACTGTCACTCACCACAATCAGACGTGAACCAGGCAGGCGGAAGCCCTGCTGCAGAGTCCCCGTGATCACCCGCACGCGTTTGCCAAGGTGCGTGCCATGGATCGCATCGGTCTCTGTCGCCAGCTCCTGCAGACGCTGCTGTTCCGCGGCGTTGTGGCAGCAGAGCAGGACGCGGTCGTCAGGCCCCATCAGCTCAGACAACTCCACCATCGCATCCCGGCGATGTCCCGTGAATCGCTCCAGTGGCTCGATGGCCAGACGACAGCTGGTCTCGTAACTGTCAACTCCCAGAGCATCAATGGTGACGGAGGGATAGGTGGTGATGCGTGCAAGGATGGATTCGACGCTGTAAAGCCCCGCTGGACTGCTGAGTCGCTGCACGTACATCCGACCTTCGCTCACCGACTGCTGCAGGTCTGACAGGACCACGATGGTTTCAGACGGGAGCACATCCGCGAAACTCTCGGTCGCAGAACCGAAGACCGCCGCAAACGATCGCTCAGTTTTTTCCTTGCCCTGCGCGGTGACCGGCGGCACGGTCAGGGACAGGCTGCTGAGATCCTTCAGACGCCGCTGAGACTCCGCGTCGAATGAGCGGATGGATTCGATTTCGTCGCCAAAGAATTCCAGCCGGACCGGGTCGGATTCCGTCGCTGGAAAGACGTCCAGAATGCCCCCGTGTATGCTGAATTCACCCGGCAGCTCCACCGCCGTCACGCGTTCGAACTTCTGAGTCAGCAGCCAGCTGCTGAGCTCGTCAAGGGACACTTCTTCACCCACTCGCAGCACACGCGTGGACGCAGCGATGACAGCTCGCGAAGGGACAGGTTGCAGAAGTGCCGGCAGACTGGCCACAACCACGAGCCCCGCGGCCGCCGGGTCGGCTGACGAGAGCCGATGCACTATGCTCAGACGCGAGGCCCCGACCACGTCGCCCGCAGCATCGCCCTCCGGTATGCTCTCCCACGCCGGCAAATGACAAACTCGACCCGCCGGCTGCAGCAACCCGGACAATTCGGCCGCGCAGTCTTCCGCATCGCGGATCGTGGGCTGAACCACCAGCAGACAGCGGGAAGGCTTTTTGGCGGCGATCGCAGTGATGCAGAGTGCGCGCGAAGCTCCCCATGCGCCGTTGATCGCTGCACTGTTTCCTGACCAGAGCGTTTGCAGGACGCCGGGGAATCCAGACTGCGATGCCAGCAGCGCAGTCAGCTCGCCGAGATCAGCGGGGACCGGTGGGGCTGCGGAATTCATAGCGAAAGTGATTCTAGTCTGTCCCAGGACCGATTCCACTGTGAAAGGAGTCCGCGGCAGAGTCGATGAAGCCGGCAGACTGGCGAGCATTCCCTGAAAATCCGGCGGATTACGTCCCTGGGGACTCAACCTGAAACCGCTTTCTGCCGAAGTTCCCACGTCAGAACTGCACGGCCCCCAACGATACGGGGCTGGTTGCAACTGGAAATGCGGTTCGCCGCAGCGGGCTGCGCCGGGTGGGATCCGGCAGGCGAGTTCTCACGGACGGTTTCCGACATCTTGTCTTTCTTCGGATCCGGCTGATATGTCTCCGCTTTCCATTCCCGCCCCCCCGAGTCGCTCGTGTTTACGGTCCTGCGGATGGCTGCTGGCCGCCCTGCTGTGTGTCTGCCCAACGCTGCTGCTGGCGGATGAAACCGTTGCTGCAGGCCCAACAACGGATGCTCCGCTGCAGGTGGAAATTCCGGCGGCCGCCGCGACCACGCAGGGCTCCGGCACTGATGCACCGGCCCCCGCTCCCGAAACCATTCCAGCCGACTGCGGATACTGGATCGTCAGCACAGAGCAATCTCCGCAGTCGTTCGATGATTCGCTGCCTCACTTCTGCGCCACCGTCAAGCGCTATGATCAGTGCCACGGAGTACGTGCCGCCAGCCTCAACGAACTGCTGGGATCGCTCACACCCGGAATCCCCGTCTGCGTCATGGTGCATGGCAGCTTTATGGATTCCGGGAGCGTGGTACCGGAGTCGCAGCGGACATGGCAATGGCTGCGGCACGGTGCGGGTGGCCGACCGTTTCATCTGATTTACTTCCGCTGGCCGAGCTGGCGACTGCCGACTGCATTGATCAATATCGACATCGCAATTCTTGGCCGTCGGGCCAGCCGAAACGGGTTCTATCTTGCGGAACTGCTGCAGATGCTGCCCCCCGAATCTCCGGTCAGTCTGCTTGGGCACAGCCACGGCACACGGGTCATCTCCGCAGCCGCGCACCTGCTGGCGGGCGGCCGTGTGGAGGATTATTGTCTGGCAAATCGGATTCCCCGGGTGCAGCCACTTCGAGCCGTTTTCGCCGCTTCTGCAATTGACCATGACTGGCTCAATCCCGGCGAACGCTTCGACCGCGCACTGTGGTCGCTGCAGTGCGTGCTGAATCTGCAGAACCGCCATGATCCCGCTCTGCTGCTGTACCCCGCGCGGCGAATCGGTTCACGACGGGCGCTTGGGCAAACAGGTCTCACGGCTCAGGATCGCCGCGCCCTGGGTTCCAGGAGCTGCCAGGTTCGCGACCTCGAAGTCACCGAACTGATCGGTTGCCGGCATCTCTGGCCGGTCTGGACGGCCGAACATTCCCTCGCCTGCCGCGCTTCGAGCTATCTTTTCGGGCCGGAGTAAGCAGCAGATTCCGAGAGACTGGCCGCTTTTCCCGGGATCCCGCTGCTGCAACCCGCGAATTCATTTGACTTTTTTCCGGAGCCTGCAGTAATTCGGGGTTTGCCCGGCGGATGTCACGGGAGTTTCGGGAGGCCCGCATGTTCGAGAAATTCTTCGCCAAAAAATCAGCGCACCCTCAAACCGATATCTCCCGCAGATTCAATCTCATCGGCCGCGTCGGACAGGGCAGCATGTCAAAAGTCTGGAAGGCAGTCGATCTGCAGTCCGGCCGCACCGTCGCACTCAAAGTGCTCGATAAGGAAAAAACTCTGAAGTTCGAAGAACGCTTCAAGGGGCTCAACAAACCCTCTGAAGGCGAAATCGCACTGACACTCAACCATCCCAACATCGTCCAGACCTTTGAATTTGGCTGGACCACCGAAGACGAAATGTTCCTCGTCATGGAGTTTGTCGAAGGTGTTGGACTGGCTTTGCTGGTGGACCTGCAGAACGACGAAATGAAGCGCTATCGACTGCGCTATATGATCCAGATCGGTGAAGCTCTGAATCATTTCCACCAGCAGAACTGGATCCATCGCGACATCTGTCCCCGCAATATCATGGTCTCGGATCAGAAGTCCGCAAAACTCATCGACTTCGGGCTCGTCGTTCCCAACACCCCGGAGTTTCGTCGCCCCGGCAATCGTACGGGCACCGCCAGCTACATGGCCCCGGAACTGATTAAGCGGCAGCCCACCGATCAGCGACTCGATATCTTCTCGTATGCCGTCACCTGTTTCGAGATGTACACGAAGCGGTTTCCCTGGGATGCCGCCCTCACCATCGACGCCGTGCTGCAGCACATCAATAAGCCGCCGGTCGAAATCACGACCGTCGTTCAGGGGATCGACAAACAAATTGCCGCCGCCATCATGAAGGGCCTCAAAGCCAATCCTGATGAACGCTGGCAGAAAGTCAGCGAGATGGTGGCCGAAATTCGTGACGCCGAAGCACGGCTCGTACGCCTCGCCCGCGAAGCCGCCGCCAAAGCCGCTGGCTCCAAACCCGCTGCTTCCCCGAATGCCTCCTCCAATCCGGTCGCGAAAGCCACTTCCGGACCCGCTGCTGCAACCGCACCTGCACCCACCGCGCCCACCGCAGCCGGACCACCAGCCCCCGCAACGGCCCCGGGGCAGGCAGGCAAACCAGCCGCCGGTAAACGCCCCCGCAAACCATCAGCCGATGACGATATCGATCTCACCGCGATGTTTGCCGAATAACCGCTGGCGCTGTCGGTTGCGAATTCCCTGCGGCCGTTACAGAATTCCTCCATGCAGCACCCCTACGCCAACATCCCGGAACTCGCTCAAAGCAGCCATTCAGTCGGTGTCCTGCGCATCCCCGTCGAACAGGATGTGCCCTTCACACCACGCGTCCGAGCAATCGTCGATACCCCGGAATTCCAGCGGCTCCGCCACGTCACGCAGTTGGCCCTCGCCTCCCGCGTCTACCCCGGAGCCACCCACACTCGCTTCGAACACGCTCTGGGCGTCTACCACAACGCACTTCGCTACCTCTGGCAGCTCGGACGCGATCCTGGCTTCGTATCGATCGTCTCCGAACACGACGCCGAAGTCCTCATCGCCGCTGCACTGCTGCACGACATCGGACACTGGCCCTTCTGCCATCCCATCGAAGACATGGCGCTGCCGCAGATGCCACCCCATGAAGCCTTCGCCGCCGAATTCCTCGGACCCGGCACCGAACTCGGACAGGTCCTGCTTGATGAATGGGGCATCACCGCACGCGAGATCCTCGATGTGCTCGTCGGCAACAGCAAATCCCCCTCCAGCCGACTCAGACGCTCAATCCTCTCCGGACCGATCGATATCGACAAAATGGACTACCTGGTTCGCGACAGCCAGCACTGTGGCGTGCCTTACGGCCGGCACTTCGATCGCCACCGACTGATGAATTCCCTGATTGTCAACGCCGCCGGAGACGGGCTCGCCATCTCTTCCAAAGGACGCACCGCTGCCGAAATGATGGTCTTCGCGCGCTACGTCATGTTCACTGAAGTCTACTGGCACCACGCCGTCCGCAGTGCCACCACCATGTTCGCCCGCGCTTTCCTGGAACTGCTCCCACAGCTCGATCTCACTGCCCTCTTCCGCATGGAAGAACCCGACCTGATTCGCACACTCCGCGCCGCAGCCAAATCCGCTGGTGGCGGCACCTCCGGACTGACCGAAGGACTCTTCGGCCCCCGTCGCAGCCTGTATAAACGAGCCGCCGAATACAGCATCTTCAACCACGAAGATCTCTACCGACAGCTGCGACAAAAAAGCTTTCCCGCCCTCGCCGCCTGCGCCGAACAGCTCTGCAGCGAACTGCAGCAGAAACTCGGACGCCCCGTCGGACGGCTCGACCTGCTCATCGATGCCCCGCCCCTGCACCGCGAAGTCGAATTCCGCGTGGATGTCTGGTCCGCCACCGACCGCCGCTTCCGACCTCTCCGCGAAATCTCCCCGATCGTCGACTCCATGGCCCGCACTCAGTTTGATGACTGCGTGAAGAAAGTTCGCCTGTTTGCCACCGCCGAACTTCGCAGCGACCTCCGCAGCCAGACCACCGCCGACTGGCTCAATGATCTGCTCCGCGATGTACTGAATCAGACGTCGAACGACTCACCCAGCTGAGGAATACTGACGCCCTCATCAGCAGCCTCCTCTGCAATCTTCGCCAGCGCCTGCGCCGCTTTGGCTTCACCGTGAACCAGAAATACCTGGCCCGCTCCGCCCGACTTCTGCAGAGCCCCAAACCACCACGCGAAATCGGTGGCGTCGGCGTGAGCTGAAAGGCCGTTGAGCACTTCCACGCGGGCTCGCAGCGGGAGCGTTCGTCCGAGGATTCGCAGCTCCGGACGACGCTCCACAAGCCGCCGACCCAGCGTGTGCTCGGCCTGAAAACCAATAATCACAATCGCATTCCGCTCATCCGAAACCGCATGCTTCAGATGATGCACAACCCGCCCGTTCTCACACATTCCGCCCGCCGAAATAATCACCCGCGGACCTTCCATCCGGTTCAAGGCCATGCTCTCATCCTGAGAACGAACGTAGGTCAGACCCGGGAAATCAAATACGTCGTCGTCTTTCTCCAGCGTCTTCTGAACGTCCGCGTCCATGTCCCCCGTGTGCGCGCGGTGCACTTCCGTCAGGCGAACCGCCAGAGGACTGTCGATGAACACCGGCACCCGACACATCGCCTCTGCATTCCGCAGCTCATTCAACAAATACACCAGCATCTGTGTGCGGCCCAGACTAAATGCCGGGATGATTACGCGGCCACCCCGAGCCGCCGCTTCGCAGATGATTCGCCCCAGCTCCGCCTTAACGTCCACCACCTCTGGATGCACGCGGTCCCCGTAGGTGCTTTCACAAATGAGCACGTCACACCGCTCTATCGTCTCGGGATCCTCCAGCAACGGCTGACCACGGCGACCCAGGTCGCCCGAAAACACAACTCGCCGCACCTCGTCATTGTCCGTCACCTCGAGCTCCGTAATCGCCGCACCCAGCACGTGACCAGCATGCAGAAACCTGCCCCGCACACCCTCCGCCAGATCAAACCACTCGTGAAAATCCACAGGCTCGAATTCCCGGATCGCCCGCCACGCGTCGTCCTCCGTGTACAGCGGACGCACATCAGCACCCTTGTCAGGCCCGCGACCGGAACCACCAGCAGTCTCACGTCGGCGCTTCTTCGCCGCGTACCGCGCGTCCTCCTCCTGAATCCGCGCACTGTCCCGCAACATCATCGCCGCAATGTCCGCTGTGGGTCGAGTACAGAAAATGCGCCCTTTATAGCCGGCACGGACAAGCCCGGGCAGATTCCCGCAGTGATCAATGTGGGCGTGGGACAGGATCACGGCATCCAGGTTTCCCGGACGACAGCGAAACCGACCGTTCCGCAATCGCATCTCCGACTCCTCACCCTGAAACAAGCCACAGTCGAAAAGCAATCGACAGCGGTCCGTCTCCAGCAGATGCTGGCTACCCGTCACTTCTCCCGCCCCACCCAGAAAAGTCAGCTTCATTGCCCAAACTCCTCCCAAGGGTTACCGAAAACAGGTGCCAGCTGAAAGCCTGAAACATCTTCGGGATTTCCGGCAACAGGGGCCACTACACATTCTCCTCCAGCCAAAAAATTCCGTTTCGATTTCAGGGCGCAACCCTTGCGATACAGTAAAAACCGGCCATCGCAGGCATTTCCCAGGCTTCGTGCTCACCCCTCACCCCGGTCTGATCAGGAAAAGACAACCCGTCGCGTGTGGCCAATGACAACGCCAAGGAGCATAACACCCGCGCAGGTGCATGGCACTTGACGACGCAAAGTGTTTTTGGCATGCAGCTTACGGCAACTGTCGGCGGTCCCCTCCTCGATGGTCCCGGAACCACTTATAGGGGGCTCACAACCGCCGCACGCCTCGTCGCTGCGGACCGCCTCCGGGCAAAATTCGAACGCGGTAGCTGCGCCACAGGGAATTCCCCGCCAGCGTCCAGCCACGGTTTTTCAAAAATGTCAAAAATTCCCGCGGATTTGCAAGAACACCGTCGGCCCCAACCGCGTTAAGCTACACCACTGAATCGGCCACCACACAAAATTGCTTGTGGATTGCCTGCTGCGGGCGTTGCTGCAACGTCCACCACCGGGTCCCCCACACTGGCTCGCCACAGGAGATCGGCAATGGCAAATCTATCCCACCTCTTCTTCAGCTCGCCCCTGATCCGCGTTGCTGCGGGTCTGCTTGCGATCGCCTTCACCTCCGGCACAGCCATCTCCGCCGACGAGCCCACAGCCGCTGGCTCCGCATCCGGTGACGTTCCACTCAGCCAGTTCATCGACCAGCAAATCCGCCAGGGCTGGGCCGACAACGAAATCGAACCCTCCGTGGCCGCCACCGACGAAGAATGGATCCGCCGCATCCACCTTGATTTGGTTGGTCGCATTCCCACGCTCGCCGAAGTCAAAACATTCCTCGACGACAAAAACCCCCGTAAGCGTGCCCTCGTCGTCGACGCACTCCTTGACCACGAAGACTACGTTCGCAATTTCACCACCATTTGGACCAACAACTGCATCGGTCGCGGCACCCCACAGCGTGTCAGCCGCACGGGCATGGAAAAGTTCTTCCGCGAAGCCTTTGCCAGAAACCGCCCGTGGAATGAAATTGTGGTCGACCTGGTCACGGCATCCGGACACTTCGAAGAAAACGGAGCGGTCAACTACATCCTCGCCCAGATGCAGATGCCCGACGACGGCGTCCAGCTCACCGCCATGACCACCCGCCTGTTTCTCGGCCTCCAGGTGCAGTGCACTCAGTGCCACAATCACCCGTTCAACAAATGGCAACAGGATCAGTTCTGGGAATTCAACAGCTTCTTCCGCCAGGTCGGTAAGGAAGATCATCGTAAGCTCGACCCCAAAACCGGCCGTCAGGTCGACGACTACTCAGAAGTTGTCTGGCGTGATTTCTCCGGTCCGGTCTTCTTCGAGAAACGCAGCGGTGTGATGCAGGTGGCATTCCCCCGCTTTCAGGGTCAGGAAGTCGACCCCGGCCCGGAAGTCGACCGCCGCGCCGAGCTGGCCAAGCTAATTACTCAGCCCGCAGAAAACGGTGCTCCACAGCTGGCACAGGCCATGGTTAATCGCATGTGGAGCCACTTCTTTGGCTACGGCTTCACCCGTCCTGTCGATGACATGGGTCCACACAATCCGTCCAGCCACCCGGAACTCCTCGATCGACTTGCAACCGAATTTGTCGCCGCCAACTATGACGTCAAATCCCTGATCCGCTGGATCGTCAACTCAGAATCCTACAGCCTCTCCAGCCAGTTCGGAGAGAAAAACAAGATTGACGACCCGGCCGCCGGCGAAATGCCGCTGTTCAGCCACATGTACCTGAAGTCCATGCAGGCTGAGCAGATGTACGATTCGCTGATCGTTGCCAGCAACGCCCACCAGTCCGGCAACGGCAACTGGTCCGCCCAGGAGGAACAGCGTCGCCGCTGGATGCAGCAATTCGTCGTCGCCTTCGAGAACGACGAAAATGACGAGACGACCACCTTCAACGGCACCATTCCTCAGGCCCTGATGATGATGAACAGCGAACTCATCGAAAAAGCCTGCAGCGTGGATCGGGGCAGCTTCCTGTTTGAAGAAATGAGCAGCCCGGGGAACGAAATGCAGAAAATCAACGACCTCTACCTCGCGGCACTCAGCCGTAAACCCACCAAAGTTGAACTTGGCAAAATGCAGAAAGCCATTTCCAAGTACGGCCCCGCAAAACTTCAGGGCTACCAGGACCTCTTCTGGGCTCTGCTCAATTCCAACGAATTCGTCTTCATCCACTAAATCGATCTCTTAACCCTTCCTATCCTCAAGTCCCGTTTCTCTTCCTCTGATCCTACTCGGGAGATTCCCATGGCACTCTGGAATAACTACGGCATGAATCGCCGTCACTTCATGCAGCACCTCGCAACCGCTGCGGCTACTGTTCCGGCGATGAACTTCCTGTCGCATGTGCAGGCCAATGCCGATGTGCTCAAGAGCAGCCAGAAGGCCTGCATCCTGATGTGGATGGGTGGCGGTCCCCCGACCATCGACATCTGGGACCTCAAACCAGAATCCAAAAACGGTGGCGAATTCAAGCCCATCGATACGGCTGCACCCGGCGTTCAGATTTCCGAGCACATGCCGGAAACCGCCAAGGTGTTCGGCGATCTGTCCATCGTTCGCTCCATGAGCACCCGCGAAGCTGACCATGGACGTGGCCGGTACTACATGCAGACCGCCTACGTCCCCAACCCGACCGTCGTTCACCCGACCTTCGGCTCGGTCGTCAGCTACGAACTGGGACGTAACCGCAAGGCACTGGAAATTCCTGCCTTCGTTTCTGTCGGCGGCGGTTCCGGCCAGGCCGGATTCCTCGGCATGACCCACGCTCCCTTCGTCGTCGACAGCTCAGGTCGCATCCGCAACGAGCCCTCCGAAGAAGGCAAGAAGCGTCTGGGTGCTCGCCTGACCATGCTCGAAGAAATCGAATCCAACTTCATGAACTCCCGTCGCGGCGAACTCCCCCGCGCCCACAAGGACGTCTACCGCAATGCGGTCAACCTGATGACCTCCCGTCAGATGGCCGCCTTCGACGTTGCCAAAGCCGATGCCGGCCTCGGACTCGAAGCTGAATCCGACGCCATGAAAGACGCCTACGGTCGCAACGGTTTCGGCCAGGGACTGCTCATGGCCCGCCGCCTCGTGCAGGTCGGTGTGCCGTTCGTCGAAGTCAACATGGGCGGCTGGGACCTTCACGCCGGCGTGTTCGACACCCTGAAGAACCAGCGTCTGCCACAGCTCGACAAGGGGATTGCAGCCATTACCGCCGACCTCAAGGCCCGCGGAATGCTGGACAACACCGTGCTCGTGTGGATGGGCGAATTCGGACGAACCCCACGCATCAATCAGGACGTCGGTCGCGACCACTGGGCCGCTTCATGGTCCGTCATGATGGGTGGCGGCGGGCTGAAGAACGGTCAGGCCGTGGGTGCCACCGATAAGGACGGCATTCAGATTGCCGACGGCAGCAAGGCCTACCAGCCCGGCGATATCTGGGCAACCGTCGCTCATGCCATGGGCATCCCGGTGAGCACCGTTCACACCTCCAAGCGCGGTCGCCCCATGAAGCTCGCAAATGGCGGCGCACCAATCCAGGAACTGATTGGCTGATCCCGATTCCCACGCCGGTCTTCCCGCCGGCTGCGACCTGGGTCGCGACTGATGTCACTGGTATCCGAAAGCCCGGTCCCGTGCAGGGCCGGGCTTTCTTTTCGCCTCAGGCCAGGGCCCATGACAAGTCCTCAGCCAGATCCAAAACCTCAGAACGCCCCCTCAGGGCCGGATGAAGAATTTGTGCGACTGTTCACTCAGGCCCAGCGCGCACTCTACCTCTCCATCCTGCCACTCGTGCATTCCCCCGCAGACGCCGAAGAAGTCCTTCAGGAAGCCAACATCGTTATCCTCAGCAAATGGACCCAGTTCACTCCGGGCTCCAACTTCCTTGCCTGGTGCCGGGCAATCGCCCGACTCGAAGTGTTCCGATTCCGTCGCCGCAACTTTCACCGAGTCCAGCTTCTGGACGACGATGTCATGCAGCTCATCGCCGACAAAATCGAAGAAGAACCTGTGGACGCTGAACGCGACCGCAGAATACTGGTCGAGTGTCTCGGCAAACTCCGCGAACAGGATCGCGATCTGATTCGTCGCCGTTACGCTGCCGGTGCCACCGGCGATCAGGTCGCCAATCAGCTCGGCCGTCCCGCCAATTCCGTCTATCAGTCACTCGGACGCATTCGCCGACTCCTTCTCGAATGCATGCGCCGTCGCCTCGCTTCCGCAGGTGCCACATGACGACCGCCGACGAACTGCTCACACTCGCCAGCTACTGGTGCGAGGGCGAACTGCACGAAGCTCAGTGCCGCCGCCTCCAGGACCTGCTGCGTTCCGACGACCAGCTCCGCTCACTCTTTGTCCGCTACATCCAGCTCCACGGACAACTGGCCTGGGACTGCGCCGGCGCCCCCCTGCCCGCTGCCGGTCCGGACGAAGACTGGGACGATAACCCGGAAGCATGGCAGTCCGCCGCGCTCGCCTGCTGCTCCGACCCCGACCTCGCTCTTCCGCTCGCAACAGCCGGTCGACGCACCCTCCCACAGCGACTCAGCCTCCCCGCTGCCCTCGCCGGACTCGCTTTTGTCATCCTCTGGAGCGTTCTCACGATCGGTCGCCAGCCTGCAGAACAGATTGCACAGCAGTCCGCTGACACTGCCCCTGCTGTCAACCCAATCAGCTCCGCGCCCGCTCGGAAGGAACTGTCCGCCCCCGCACAGATCCCGGAAGGCGGGCTCGCTCCGCTGCGTTTGCCCGCCGTCGCCAGTACCGCTCCGGCACAGACCACAACCGCCGCACCAGTGCAGGCAAACGCCGCTCCCTCCACGGTCGCATCCACAGCCACCACGCAACCACATTCGCCCCTCGATGACCACCAGGTCATTTCCCGCGTCAACAGCCTGCTCCGCCAGGCATGGCAGGACAATTCCGTCACACCATCCGCAACCGCTGACGACTACGAATGGGTCCGCCGTGTCTACCTGACTATCTCCGGGCGGATTCCCACACAACAGGAGGTCGGTTCCTTCATCTCCAGCACTGCGGCCGACAAACGCTCGCAACTGGTCAATTCCCTGCTGTCTGCTCCCGACACATCCGCCAACCTCGCAGCAACCTGGACCAACCTGCTGATCGGCCGTTCCAACCCGCGTCGCGTCAACCAGCCAGCTCTGTTCCATTTCCTGCAACAGGAATTTGCTCAGAACCGTCCCTGGATCCAGATCGTCAGTCGCCTCATTGCAGCCGAAGGTCGAAATGATCAGCAGGGCGAAACCAATTTCCTGCTGGCGCACCTCAACGATCAGGCCACACCGGCCACTGCCGTGACCGCCCGGCTGTTTTTGGGCCAGCAGGTCCACTGCATGCAGTGTCACGATCATCCCCTTGCCCAGCAACTCAAACAAAGCGACTTCTGGGCGCTCAACGCGTTCTTTAAGAACGCCGTCAGCGCTACACTTCCCTCCGCATCCACTGAACCAGCAGCCGCACCAGTGCTCACACTGCACGATTCCGGCAAACCGACCGTCTCAAGCGACGGTAGCGGCGGCATGACCTTTTACGAAAATCGCCGGGGCGAACAAAAAGCAGTGCTCCCGGAATTCTCCGGGCAGGCTATTCCCGCGGACACTCCCTCCCGCCGTTCCGAACTCGCTCGCATCCTTGCCACCGAAGACCAGCGTCACGTGGCACGGTCCATGGTCAATCGGACGTGGGCTATGTTCTTCGGCTATGGTTTCACCAATCCCATCGACGACCTCGGTCCACACAACCCGCCCAGTAACCCGGAACTCCTTGAAACACTCACACAGGCCTTCGCCGACTCCGGCTATGACCTGCAGCGCCTGATGCGCTGGATCGCTCTGTCCGAAGCCTTTTCGCTCAGTTCACTCCCCACCGACGCCACGGATCCACTCGTTGACGATCCTGAAGAAGGTGGCATCCCTCTCTTCTCACACATCTATTCCCGCCCGATGGGCCCCGAACAGGTCTACGAATCTGTCCGGACCGCGATCCATTCCATCTCCGGACGACCATTGGAAACAGCAGTCGGCAGTGACCATCGCCGCCAGTGGGTCGAACAGTTCGTGCGGGCCCATGGTACCGACGACAACGCAGAATCGCTGCTGTTCGAAAGCAACGTCGCTCAGGCGCTCCTGCTGATGAATGGTGCCGATCTCGAATCCGCCATTCCTCTGGCAGCCGCAGAACTTTCCCGCAGCGTCAGAGACCCGGCCAGTGTTATGGAATCACTCCAGCGTCTGGCTCTGGCAACGCTCAACCGCGAACCCACAGAACGCGAGGAACGCGCATTCCGCAATCGGTATCGTTCGCTTGTTCGGTCAGTGCCGCCTCAGGTTGCAATTCAGACCACCACCGAAGACATGCTCTGGGCCTACATCAACAGCAGCGAATTCTGTTCAGTCCACTAAGAAACGCCGAATCAGCGGTTCATAGCTTCGCAAATCGGCCGTGGGCATCTTCGGCACCTTGCCCATGTCGTCGTACCTTCGCAGGCTGACACAAGCCGCGAAATGCGGCCGTGCCTCAAAAGCCGCCGCCTCGGCATCCGTCATCGGCCCCCCCTGCAAAGCCAGACTTCGCACTGAAGACTCAGACAGCCCCGCGGCATAGGCCGAATCCTTCCAGCACAGGTAACGCTTGGCGGCCACGTGCTGACGAATCGGTTCCAGTATCTCTTCCCCAAACAGATCCCGCAGTAACTCCGCCCCCAACTCTTCGTGTTTCGCATCCACTCCCTGCAGCGCTACGTCCTCACCCATGTCGTGCAGCATGTGACCAAAGTCATGCAGCAAACACGCCAGCACCACTGCGTCCGATTCACCAAACTGCCGCGCAAATTCCGCAGTCTGCAACGCATGCTCCAGTTCACTCACGTTCTCTCCGTAGTGCCGGCCCCCACGCTCATCGAACACTGCAAAGATCTTTGCAATCGCATCTGCCGCAGTCTCAGAGAATCCATGATTGGCGATTGTCATACGTCTGGCCCTGGAATCTGAACACAAACAGGAAAACATACGGAAGACTCCTGTCGAGCCAATTCCGCACCAAACAGTATCACAGGTAATTGTGTGTTTCCTGACAAGAACCCGTTTCCTCGGTATCCTTATTACGAACAGAATATCGCTTGACGACCCGGCGGCACCGGAAATCCACCCACAGAGCTCAATCCGAGTGCAATCATGGCAGCACGCAGACTCCTTCGCCTCCCACCCATAGCCGTCGCCACACGGGCGTTTGGTTGTCATTCGCATCTCCGGCCATTCCTGATTGCGGTCTGCACGGCCGTCGCCATGCATGCGATTGAGCCCCTGGCTGCCGACGACACGCCGGACCTTGCTCGCACTGCGGTTCGCATCCTGAGGTCCCGATGTCAATCCTGTCACGGCCCGCAGCAGCAGGAGGGCGAACTGCGCGTCGACAGCCGCGATGCGCTGCTGAAAGGTGGCAGTCGAGGCCCGGCGGTGACGTCACCGGACGCTTCGCTCTCCAGCCTGCTCCTCAGGTCTGTCACGCCGAACGATCCTGAACTGCAGATGCCGCCCAAACAGCCCCTGAATCAGTCGGAAGTCACCGTGCTGCAGCACTGGCTGACAGCCGGCGCCCCATGGCCGGAAACCGCTGACGCCGCTGCCGCACTGCCCCCCGACACCGGCAGTGCACTCGATGATCCCCGAAACCCCATTCACCAGCTGTTCAATGGCGAACGACTCACACTCTGGTCTCTGCGGCCACCACAGCCCTCGGCCCCCCCCAACACTCCTGGACATCCGATTGACCGGCTTCTGCAGGCAGAACTGGCAAAGCACGGGCTGCAAGTGTCTCCGCCGGCCGACCGTCGCACACTGCTCAGACGAGCCACGCTGGCACTGACTGGCCTGTTACCAACAGCCACTGAAGTTCAGCAGTTCGCCGCCGACACCGCTCCGGATGCCTGGGAACGTGCCATCGACCGGCTCCTGGCTTCAACACAGTACGGCGAACGTCAGGCACGGCTCTGGCTGGATGTTGTTCGCTACGCCGACACCAACGGCTATGAACGAGATGAGTTTCGCCCGGAGATGTGGCGTTATCGGGACTATGTGGTGCGGTCGTTCAATGCTGACAAGCCATTCAGTCAGTTTGTGCGCGAACAACTTGCCGGGGACGAACTGGCGGGAACAGAACCAGAGACCGCTGCCGACGTGGAGGCTCTGATCGCCACGGGCTTCCTGCGGCTGGGACAGTGGGACAGCACGGCGGCCATCTTTCAGGAAGAACCGCGGCTGCAGGCTGAAATTCAGGCCGACCTGACAAACACCACCGCCTCCGCATTCCTTGGTCTCACCATGTCGTGCTGTCAGTGCCACGACCACAAATACGATCCGCTCAGCCAGGCCGATCACTATCGGCTGCGCGCCTTCTTTGCATCGGCCACGCCCCGCAACGACCTTCCGGCCGCTCCGGCCGAATCGCGTCGAACGATCGATTCAGCCAATGCCCGCATCGAAATGCAGCGAACCACCCTGCAAAAGGAACTGGAAGGTCTCAGCGAACAGCAAAGTGCTGCACGCAGCCAGCTGCAGAAACAGCTGGACGAACTGCAGTCACAGCTGCAGTCACACGCACAGGCGCTCGGCGTCGTCGACCGCAGCGACTCAATTCCTGCCACGCGAATCCTTGATCAGGGCGACTTTGCATCGCCCGGAGCAGAGACTCTCCCCGGTTTCCCGACGGTGCTGGATCCGCATCCTGCCGTCATCGCCGCACCGCGGCCGGGCACATCCGGACGTCGGCTGGCCCTTGCCGACTGGATCGTCAATCCCGGCAATCCCTGGACAGCCCGCGTCTTTGTCAACCGCATCTGGCAACAGCATTTCGGCAGGGGACTGGTCGCCACCGCGAACGACTTTGGCATCACAGGAAGTGCTCCAGTGCATCAACCACTGCTCGACTGGCTGGCCACCGAATTCATCCGCAGCGGCTGGTCCGTGAAATCCCTGCACCGACTGATACTCACATCAGCCGCCTGGCAACAGCAGTCCGGGCACGACGACATGGTGGTTGCGGCATCACACCCTGACCCTGAGAACCTGCTCTTCTGGCGTCAGAATCTGCGGCGGCTGGATGCCGAAACCGTCCGTGACGTGCTCCTGCAGACATCAGGACTGCTCAAGGAAAAATCCGCCGGCCGGCCGGTCTGGCCTCCTGTCCCCCACGAACTTCTGGAAGCTCAGCCCGCCATCCTTGAAGCGATTGAAGGCAAGGACGACGGTCGCCGCCAGGGGTGGTATGCGGATCCAGTGGAAGAGACGGACGTGCGCAGCCTGTATCTGGTCCGCAAACGCTGTCTGCCAATCCCGTTTCTGCAGGTGTTTGATCTTCCGGACACCACCAGCTCCTGTGCCCGCCGCGATGAAACCATCGTCGCTCCTCAGGCCATCATGCTGCTCAACAGCCCCGAAACGGCCCGCTGCTGCGATGCCCTTGCAGAACGCCTGCGCATCGCCTGCAAAGCTCAGAACAGCCAGCAGTTGCTGCAGGACAATCCGCGATCCGCTGTGGAAGCCGCCTGTCGCATCCTGTTTCAGCGATCAGCGGACGAAGACGAGCTGACACGTGCTGAAGAGTTCCTGCGAGAATTGTCCGCAACTGCCGGCCCGGATCTGGCATTGAAAGAATTCGCCCGAGCCCTGCTGAATACAAACGAGTTTCTGTATGTGGACTAAGGTCAGCTGAAGAGTTCCGCAATCGGCTGGCCGTGATCGGTAATCGGAATCGGCCGATCACCATCCAGCAACTCCTTTGCAGGGTCGATCCCAAGTGCAGCGTAGAGTGTGGCGTGCAAATCAGGAACGGACACCGGGCGATCCACAATTTTCCGGCTGAAGTCATCGGTGGCTCCGATCACCAGCCCGGACTTCAAACCTCCACCAAAAATGGGCACTGTGAACGCCGCACTTTGATGCCCCCTGCCACCACCCCCGTCAAATTCCGGTGGCCGGCCAAATTCTGTGCCGATCGCCACAAGCGTGGAATCGAGCAGGCCTCGGTGCTGAAGATCATCCAGCAGTGCCGAGAGCGACTTGTCCAGCTCCTGAATCAGCACGTGCTGATTCTTCTGACCGTCGTTGTGAGTATCCCAGCCGGTGCCGTTGATAAAATTCAGGTTGAAAGCCACCTCAACAAAACGCACTCCGCTTTCCACAAGGCGTCGCGCCAGCAGGCACCGCTGACCAAACTCACTGCCGTAGGCATTCCGCAGATCCGCAGATTCGCTGTTGAGATCGAAGACGGAAGCAAACCGCGGACCGGCCAGCGCCTCGCCGCGGACTCCGGCACTCACATAATCCTCAACACCACGAAAACCACTGTAGCGGCGACGGTAATCATCCCGCATGGTATCCAGCAGTCGCTGACGCCGCTCAAGACGCCCAGGCGTGACATCCGCCGGTCGCCGCAACCCCGCCGGACCGCTGGCTGTGTCAATCAGATACAGATAGTTATGTTTCGCCCCCAGAAATCCCGGTCCGCGTGTGGCGCTGGGATAGCCCATCACCACGTAGGCCGGAACATCACTGTCCTCACGGCCCAATTCGTGCGAGACCACGGATCCCAGCGACGGGTAAATGGTGGTCCCCGTCGGTGCCCGACCAACGTGCATGCGGTTGACGGCCGCCGCATGTTCGTCGATCACCTCATGGTGCACCGAACGAATCAAACTGCCCCGATCCAGCCGATCGGCCATCAATCGCATGTGTTCACACACCTGCACGCCCGGAATGGCCGTGTCGATGGCCGGATATGCAGAACCAGGCTTCTTCGAGCCCTGAGTGGGGTCTCCGAGCTGCTTGGGGTCCCACGTATCCATTTGCGCGGCACCACCACCCAGCCAGATGAAGATGCAGCTGCGGGCACGGCCACGGTACGCAGCGGTCGCAGTAGCAGACGCGGCGGAACTTTCGTCGGCCACCAGCGACCCGGCAGCCGTTGTCAGCAAAGTTCCCGCGGATGCCAGCTGCAGGGAACTGCGGCGCGACAGGACTTCACCCGGAGTAAATGGCTGCGACATGGGGAGAGCTCCGGCAGTGGCAGAAGGTGAAACGAACGGTTCAGGCACTCAGCCATGATAGAATGTGGCCAGTCATTTTGATATACCGCGGCCCGTCCGGGAGCTGAAGATCTTCCGGAGCAGATCCGAAATTTCCGCCCGCATGACTCAGGCGGCAGCTCTCGACCGGAGTGAAACAATGGTGCAGTGGATTGACCGGCAGCGGCTTGCCAGTCAGGTCATGGCTGGAACTTTTCTGAATCTGGGATCCTCCGCCGCCGTCGAAATCGCCGCAGGTCTCGGCTTCGACTGGCTGCTGCTCGACCTGGAACATGGCTCCGGCTCATGGGCTGATCTGCGGCCACTCCTGCTCGCTGCCGCAGGTTCGTCCGCAGTGCCGATCGTGCGTGTCCGCTCCGCAGATGCCGACGACGTGAAGTTCGTGATGGACAGCGGCGCCGCCGGAATCATGTTCCCCTACATCGGCTCTGCAGCCGAAGCCGCCCGCGCTGTAAGTCTCGTCAAGTACCCTCCGCAGGGGGTCCGCGGCGTGGCTCAGGTAATCCGTGCCACCAGCTACGGCCGGGAGTGGCAGGCCTACCTTGCCGAAGCCAATCAGCGGTCGCTGGTCATTGTCCAGATCGAAACTCCGGAAGCTGTCGCCCAGGCCGATGCGATTGCCGCGGTACCCGGTGTGGATGTGCTCTTCGTGGGGCCAATGGATCTCAGCGTCAACATGGGACACCCAGGTGACTTCACCCAGCCGTTGTTTCTGCAGCACCTGCAAACCGTCGTCCGGGCCTGCGAACAACACGGACGCACCGCCGGAATCCTCTCGCGTCCGGAACTGGTGGAACAACACAAAGCCTTCGGCTTTCGCCTTGTCGCACTCGGCTCCGACGCCTCCGCCATCGCCGCCGGCATGACCCAGAACCTCGCCGCCATCCGCCGGCAAAGTTTCACTGCCCCCACGAACGTCACTGGGGAAAAGGGTCGGGGGTGAGGGGTGAGGGGCGGAGAGCGAAAACGTGTTCAGAACACCTGTCCGCACAACTCGAGCCGCGACCGTCAGGGAGCCGGACCACACACCATAAACCCAATCCAATAAACGCTTTCCGTCATTTTTTGCCATGCACCTTGAGTGACCCTTGCAGCGGGTGGAGGTAGGTTTACCACTCCCTGACGGTCGCGGCTCGGCTGGGATGGGACGCGGAAAGGTGGGCGAGGCTGGGATGGTGAAACGGTGTTAAGGACACTGGCAGGCAGGACGAAATGATCCAAATTAGCCCGTTCTCAAACGGATTGTCGATTCCAGCTTCTTCCTCACGCAAAGGCGCCAAGGCGCTAAGATGAATTGCTGGAAAATTGAACCTTCTGTCCTGACTTTGCGTCTTTGCGCCTTTGCGTGAACCAACAGTTCTGGCAACAACCGGTAGCGGAAGAGATGTCAACTGGCAGGCAGAATGAAAACATCCCAAGTTGCACGAAGTCCCCACCACTGAGCTGGCCTCCTGAGACCAGGGTGACTCATACTGTCCACAGGATTGCCTCTGTGTTATCCTTTACCCGACGGCCGGGTGGCGAAATCGGCAGACGCACGGGACTTAAAATCCCGGGTCCTGAAAGGGACGTACGGGTTCAAGTCCCGTCCTGGCTAATTGTCCGTCAAAATCCAACTAAAGCGGGAAATTGCCCTTCCAGGTATCCCGAGCAGATTCAGCGCATGGCCTGTGTCGAAATTCGGCCGGCTGATTCAATTGGCTTGCACCTTCCGCGATTTGTGCCGATTTGATCCCTGTCAAGGGTCAGGCCGGCAGTCAGATCAGGCACAGGAGGGCCAGCATGTTCACCGTATCCAGGCCGTGGATCGCCACCGTATTGATTGCAGCACTGACAGGGGCCCCGGTTTACGCTGATGAAGCCGTAAAAGTCCGCTCCCGCGACGTGCTCCTGCACTCCGGTTCGCTCAGTGGCGTTGTGCTGAATCAGGAATCACATCCGGTTCCCGGGATTCAGGTGCGGCTGATGCACGGCAAAAATATGATTGCCACCGCAACCAGCGACGACAACGGCAACTTCGCCGTGCATGGTCTGCGGAACGGCGGCCACATTGTCGGCACCGGCGAAGAAAAAGAGCTGGTCCGATTCTGGAACTCAGACGTAGCTCCGCCGGCCGCATCCGCCCGACTGATCATGGTCGTCGACGAAGAGATCATTCGCGGCCAGGGCTTTGCCGAGGAATGTGTTGAAGAATGTGGTGAAGAGTCGGCCACGAAAAAATCCTGTTTGTGTGGTGCACTGGGAAACCCCACCGCCTTGCTGCTCCTGGGGGGCGGTGCCGCGGGAATTGTCGCCATCGTCGCTCACAACGAGAACGACGCGCCAGCCAGCCCCTGAAGTCGCGGACCACGTTCACCGTTTTCTGCCGAACGCCGGGAAACCACCCGGCGTTTTTTCATGCGCGATCGGCTGGATCGGCGCAATCCCAGAAACCTGCCTAATCGACACCGCCAGCAGAGACCGATAAACCAGCACAACCGTTGAATCAGTATTGACTGGCCTAACCGCGACAAAGCAACTTCGCGGACACGCTGCCCTCTGGCGATTGGAACCCGGGGATGGCAAAAGCCGGCAATCTGCTTCCGGGGGGCTCCTTAAGGCCTGCTTTTTTAAGGATTGCAGCGGTGAAACGTCAGGGGTTGGTGGCTGCCGGGCTGATTGGATCTGCAGCGTCTGTGTGTGTGCTGTTGAATCAGCATCTGCACCTCGGCGCGGCTGAAGATGGCAAGAAATCTTTTCGTGAAGCTCTCAAGGGGGCTCCCGAGCCGCAACTCGTGGAGGCCGAGGACGGAATACGCCTCAACTACTTTGACGCGTCATGGGACCGCGTGCTGAAAAATCTCGCCGAAAGCAGCAAATTGACGCTGGTGATGGAGAAAACTCCACCTGGCCGCTTTGCTCGACGCGACCGCACGCGCTACGACCTGAACTCCGCCGTTCGCATTCTTAACAGCGAACTTGAACCTCTCGGCTTTCGCCTGCTGCACCAGAACGGCTTCCTGATCGTGCTGAATCTCGATCAGGCCCGCACCGAATATGCCCGGCCAAGGCTCAATGCCGAATCATCGCAGCCCCGGTCTCCCGTCACCCGGCAGTTGGTCAAGAACACGACCGCCGGTCGCAGTGCCACAGCGGACGAGGATGCGGCTGAAATCGCTCCGGAAGTGGGCACTGCCCCCGCGAATCCCCGCACCCGGTCCGGCAGTACCATCAACCCGAAAGATCGCTCGCGCACCCCTTCCGTAATCCCGGCCGGTGGCGAGGACCCGTCGTCACGTGACGGCAGCAGCCGCCCCGCTCGCAGCAGCCGCATTCGTCCAGTCGCAGCCACACGTCAGGAGACCGCCGCGGCCACTGCCGCAGCTGAAACCGCCGCTGCTCAGGCCGCCGATGACTCACCACTCAAGACGGAAGAGATTCCACTTCAGCAGGGTGCCGCTTCCGATGTCGCTCGCACTCTGTTCGTTGTGTTTCGCAATCGAGCAGAACTGGAAAAACCAGGCCTCGGTGGCTTCCCGGGATATGTTGTCCGCAGCAACCCCGTCGAAGGCTCCTCCGACTCTGAGCCAGTCGTGCTGTTTCGCGTGGGCATCGATCAGGATTCCAACTCGCTGCTGATCGAAGCCCCGCAGAAGCGATTGCCGCACCTGCGAAAGCTGGTGACCGACCTCGACCGCCCCGCCGAAGGTGGCGAGGAAGGCGACGACACTGCTGTCAAACTTGTCCCCAACAACGGCATCCCCGCGCAGACAGCCAGACAACTCAACGACCGCATCCATCAGCTGGTCACCATGGCTGATGAAGCCAGGGCACAGGATCCAGCCGGAAGTCAGCCACCGGCCGACGACAAACCGGCCACTGAAGAAGGCCCGGCCGTGAATCTTCGCGGCGAAGTCAACGTGCAGGCCATGCAGGACCTCGGACTGCTCATCCTGAAAGGCAATGCGGCCGACGTGGAGCGGGTCGAGCAGATCATTCAGCAGCTGGAGAAGGTCAGCGTCGGCTCGCTGCCCGGCATTCACGTGCTCACGCTGCAGAACGTCGACTCCGAAGCCATGGCCACGCTGCTCACCAGCGTCTATGAAGAACTCTCTGAACAGCGCCAGAGGACCGGCAGCGAGAATCGTCAGGCCGCCGCCTTCCTCCCGGTCGTGCAGCCCAATGCCCTGCTGATCATCTCGTCCGAAATCGAACGCGAAACCATCCTTGAACTCGCCGAAGAACTCGACAAACCGCTCAGCCCGGATCTGGAGTTCGAGGTCTTCCCGCTGAAAAGCGCCATCGCCTCTCAGGTGGTCACCTCACTCACCGAGTTCTACGCGGATCGTCCGGGACTGGGCACGTCCCTGCGAACCTTCGCAGACGTCCGCACCAATTCCGTCGTCGTTCAGGCCCGACCCAACGAACTGGCAGAAGTTCGCAAACTGATCGCACGCATTGATATTGATGATCCGGCGTCAACGTCGCGAATGAAGGTCATCCGCCTGAAAAACGCCGTCGCTGAAGAGCTCAGCACCACCATCAATCAGGCTCTTCAGGCCGTCATCAGCCCGCCCCAGCAGACCACCGGTCAGCAGGGTGCCGGCGGATTTGGAAACCAGCAGGGTGCCCAGCAGCTGCGGGACAACAAGTCGGTCGCTGTGGAGTTTCTGGCTTCCGCCGGCGGCATTCAGCAGCTCATTCGCTCCGGCATTCTGGCCGACGTTCGCGTCAGCTTCGATGCCCGTTCCAACAGCCTGATCGTCACCGCTCCTGAAGCCAGCATGAGTCTTCTGGAAGCATTGATCGCGGAACTCGATCAAACCCCCGGAGCCACTTCCGAAATCAAAGTCTTCTCGCTGAAGAACGCGGATGCCCAGCAATCCGTCGATCTGCTCACCACACTCTTCGAAAACACAAACCAGGAAGATCAGCTCGGCGTCCAGCTGGCTGGCACCGAAGGCTCCTCCAGCAGCCTGATTCCCCTGCGTTTTTCAGCCGACATTCGCACCAATACGGTGCTGGCCATCGGCAGCGCGGAATCCCTGAGTGTCGTCGAAGCCGTGCTGCTGCGACTGGACTCTGATGACACCCGTCAGCGATCCACCTCCGTCATCCCGCTGCGAAATGCTCCCGCCGAACAGGTCTCTGTGACGCTGCTGGACTTCCTTGAACAGCAGCAGGCCCTGCAGGACAGTTCGGAAGACCTGCTGAGCAATATCGAGCGGCTGCGTCAGGAAGTCCTTGTGGCGCCCGACATCAACAGCAACTCGCTGATCGTGAGCGCCTCACCACAGTACTTCAATCAGATCGTGCAGATCATCGAACAGCTGGATGCACAGCCTCCCGAAGTGGTCATCCAGGCACTGCTGGTGGAAGTCACGCTGGATGCCACGGATGAGTTTGGTATTGAACTGGGCTTCCAGGATCCGCTGCTGCTCGATCGCAGCCTGTCCACCACAACAGCCGGTGGCACGACCTCGATCACAGCAGGCCCGGGGCTGAACTTCAACAACACGTCCGTCCCGCTCGGTGGCAACTACATCACGGGTGGCACCAATCCCAGCACCGTGGCCACGCAGGGACTCAGCAACTTCTCGCTGGGTCGCAGCAACACGGCACTTGGCTTCGGTGGCTTCGTGTTCTCCGCTCAGTCTGACGCAGTGAGTATCCTGCTGCGAGCTCTGGCGGCTCGAAGAACCGTGCAGGTGCTCAGCCGGCCCCAGGTCCGCACCACTCATAACAACGAAGCCTTCGTGACCGTCGGACAGGAAGTCCCCATCGTTCAGGGAGCAACACCGAACAACTTTGGAGCCAGTCCCAACATTCAGCCCCGGCAGGTCGGTATCACGCTCCGAGTCACGCCGCGAATCACGCCGGATGGCATCGTCGCCATGAGCGTGTTCGCAGACAAGAGCTCCGTCTCCGACGTCGGTGTTCCCGTGTTTATCAACGGTGATGGCTCCGCCATCGAATCACCCATCATCAACCAGTCCCAGGCCGTGACTGTGGTGAACGTGCCCAATGGACAAACGATCGTCATGGGTGGCATGATCACCAAGTCCGACAGCACACTCGAACGCAAAGTCCCCTGGCTTGGCGATCTGCCGATCGTGGGACGTGCCTTCCGCTACGACGGCACAACGACATCCCGAACCGAACTGCTGATCTTCCTCACACCTCGAATTGTTCTGAGTGATGTCGATTCGGAACTCCTGAAGCAGGTTGAATCCGAGCGGCTGCACTTTATCGAATCGGATGCCGAACAGCTGCACGGTCCGCTCTACAGCGTTCCCGGTCAGCAGGGCCTGATCACTGAACCCGAAGCCGGCACCATCCTTTCACCGGAAATGCCCATTCGCGAACTGCTTGAACCCGATACAGCCACCCCGGCGGAGACGGAAAATGCTCCAGCCGCCGAAACACCCGCGACTGAGCCTCCGCCGGCACCCACTCCAGCTCCTGCTCCCCGCAAACAACGCAAACAGAACCAGTAAGCCGCTCTGAATGCGAAGGCCCGGAATATGCGTCGCTCTGCTCGTCCCCGCATCATGTCCCTGCTGGCAGTCGTGCTCGCTGTCATCTCGACCGGCTGCCAGTCTGGCTCCCTGCTCCGCAATCCCAGCCAGCTGATTCGCGATCCCGGCCGCATCGTCGGACGTCCACGAATCGAAAAAAGCGTCGGTCGCGTCGTGACGCTCTGGGAACCATCGCACGGGAAAGATGCAAATGGACGCAACGCCCGCGGTTTTGCCGGACAAATCCTGTTCTTCGGACCCGGTGGACAGACCGGCTGCCGAATTCATGGCAAGGTCGTCATCTCCGTCTTCGATCAGTATGACCCGGAATCCGAGGAAGACCCGATCCTGCTGCATCGCTATGAATTCGATCCGGATGCCTGGGAAGCCCATCGCGGCGAAGGCACTCTCGGACATTCCTACAGCGTCTTTATCCCCTACGCCCGCTCCCACAGGGATCAGGTGAACTGCGCACTGAAAGTGGAACTGATTCAGGAAAACGGACGCACCATCAGCTCTCAGGAGACTGAAGTGCTCCTCCCCGGCCGAAATACCGTCCAGGCAGCAGCCAGCCGCACGCGAGGCTTCGTGCGGGAAAGCCGCATCGAACCGGGGAAACGTGTCACACCCGCCTCCGCCACTCAACCGGAAGACTCCCTCGACACGATGTCCATCCCGCTGCCACGGAAAAAGTAGCTTCGCCCTGGGATGGTGAAACAGAAGAAAAACAACACGAAAACTCGCGGCGCACTCTTACCAGCAAAACATTTGCGAATATTGCTGAATGCACGGGGTTTCGCCCCAAAACTCTGTGTCCTCTGCGTCCTCTGTGTTTAAGAAAAACACTCCTCATGCGCTGTTGTTTCACCATCCCACCTTCGCCCTCTCGGCACCTCCTCCTGCCAGTAAATCAACGCCATTGCCCGGAACCTCCATGTGCAGCTGGCCTTCGCACATCTGAATCTCCGCCGAAATCCCTTCGGAGCACTCACCGCGGCGGATGCACAGGCCCTCGCTGACGTCAACCTCGCCGAATCCATCGACTTCCTTAACCAGTCGACGGCGGCAAATCCCGGTCAGCGTCCCCCGGCAATCCAGTTCATGGGCCGACAGGGCTCCGGAAAAACAACACATCTGCTGGCCCTCCACGCCGCACTGCCCGGAGCCGTCTATTCGCCAATTCCGGTGGGACAGCCGCCCAGAATTCGCACCGACGGCGATCCCATTCTCGTGGATGATGCGCAGTGGCTCACATGGGCCCTGCGACGGCGTCTGTTTCGCAGCAGCCACCGCCTGGTCCTTGGCACCCACCGCGACTACTCCAGCGAACTCCGCCGCAGCGGTCGCCCCGTACTCACGCTCTCGTCAGAAACCACCCGCGACCCCGAAATGCTCTGCCGACGCCTGAACGCTCGCATCGAAGCCGCCCGCCGCGGTCCGGGGACTGTTCCCGTCATCTCACTCCAGACTGCCACTCTGGCATGGAACAAACACGGGCCCGACCTGCGGAGTGTCATCGAACGGCTGTTTCACGTCTTTCAGTCGCTGACACGCCCGGATGAGCCATGGTTTTTTGAATGACCGCTGCCAATTCACAACACAGTCGCCAACAACCCGTTCACAAACTGAAACACCCAGCGTTGGCAAAGTGTTCCGCAAGCTGACCAACCTCCAGCGCAGCGATCCAACCATTGCCATCGTCGCAGGGAAACGTTCACTTCCGCAGCCCAAAATCTGCTGCAATCGCTACATTCGCTGCAGTCCCTCGTCGATCCCCTCCCTTCCGCCGCAGCGCCCCGAAGGCACCTTCGGTCTGGCCCGTCATTTGTAGCGTCAGCCCTCGAACCGGGATCGTTTCGGATCTTCGTCCGCCACGTCCCGATCATTCACCATGGGGGTTGCAACAATGCTCTTCAAACCGCGAAATCCACGTCGTTCAGGGTCCATTCATTCGCTCAACACCGCGCTGGTCCACACCGAGGTCATGGAACCACGCCAACTGCTCAGTGCCGATATCGAACTTGAAACCGTGCTCAGCGGTACCGGCACCGCGTTCGCCGAAGTCGAATACAAGGCCGACAGCAAGGACCAGTCACTGAAATTCGAGATTTACAACGCCGGCCCCGCCACAGGCACTGGCACCATTACGTATTCGGTCTTCGTTGGTCCCACACAGATCGGACAGATCACCGTCGCATCAGCCGTTAAGCACGAAGTGGAATTCCGATCAGACGCCCGCGGCGGCGGCGGCGAAAAACGCACTCTGCCACCAGGGCTCAGCATCGCCAAAGGCACACAGATTCGCCTCACTCCACCCAGTGGCTCAGGCGCCACTCAACTCACCGGCCAACTCGCCGTCAAAGGCGAAGACTCCCGCTTTGCCTCCTGCGTGCGATTCGATGCCCTCACCCCCACAGGCCAGGTTGTCGAATCCGAATACGAAGCGGAAATCGAAGGCACCACCACCAAACGCAAATTCGAACTCACCGCTCGCAATCTGCCGCCGAACTCCACCCAGACCATCACCATTGGTGGCGTGGTGCTGGCCGACAAACTCAGCGTCGACGCCCTCGGCATGGGAAACCTCCGCTTCTCCGATCCTCTTCAGGCCGGCTACAAGGCCTTCCCCGCCGGCTTCCCCGCGATTACTCCCGGAACTCCGATTTCCATCGGCTCCGTCGTCTCCGGCAACTATGTCGCCATGTCCCGGACAACCACAACCGCCCCGGTCAGCGGCACAGAAGTCAAAATTCCGCTGCGTGGAGCCGGCGCCCTGCAGGGCTTCATCACATGGGAAACATCTGCGTCACGTCGACAGTTCAAAGTTGAAGTCTGGGGCGGGGCAAAGGGCGTGTCCGTTCCTGTCAGCATTCAGCCTCTCGGGGCCAGTATCGTGACGTTGAAATCCGTCATTGTGCTCAACGACAAAGGATACGGTCGCCTGCATTTCGACTCCGCCGACGCCGATAAACGTTTCCCTGACAACTTCCCCAAAATCAGCACAGACACCCTCTCCACCGTCGGCACGTCGCTCTCCGGCGTTTTTACCAACACCAACCCATCACTCACACCCGACGACCGCAGTGCCCGCGAAGCCTACATCCTTGATCAGACCAAAGACTTCACCATCACCGCATCGCTCTCAGAAAACCACGGTGGCAAGGGCGAAAAATGGCTGAAGGACAAGGCCGGCAAGTGGCATTTCATCACACCCGACGGATCCCTTTACGAGTGGGACGGCAAGACGGGTGCCAACGGCAAACGCATCGCCATCCTTGACGACAGCTATCACGCCAAACCGGAACTGCTGGCCCAGGCCAAAGCCACTCAGGCCGCCACAACCGACGACAGCCTGCTCCGCGCCACCGCAGCGCGCCTCGATCGCGAACTCAACCTCATCCCCGGCAAAGGCGCTGCCAACAACTGGGGGGGACTCTCGGAAAAATGGGTCCTCGGTAATGGCAAATGGTACTTCATCACGCCCGATGGAACGCTCACACTCTGGGATAAGTCCAAAAAGGCAACCGGCACGGTCGTCGCCAAACTCGACAGCCGCTACCACGAAAACCCCAGCCGGCTGACCGAAGCCGACAAACAGCTCACCGAAACCGAAAAAGTCTTCGCCGCGAATACCTCCCTGGGAATTAACTCCTACAACAGCAAGAGCGACAAAGCTAAGGGTGTGGACGTCAAGTGGGTCAGCCGAAAAGAGGGGGGCTTGGACAAGGAGTGGTACTTCATCAGACCCAACGATGAAATGTACCTGTGGGATCGACGCTGGGAGATCGCTGAAAACGCCGGCACCAAAGTCTCCGGCACACTCATCAGTGCCATCGCCGGCGCCTACGCCAATCCCGCGTTGCTCACCGCCCCTCCCGCCAAACCTCCCGGAACCGTCGCTTCCCGCGCAGTCCTCGACGATCTGTTCATCGACCTGCCCGACTTCAACTGATCTTTAACGGATCTTCAACAGCTGATACAGACGGCGTGCAGAACTGTGTTCCGCACGCCGTCTGTCGTTTTTGCAGCCTGATCGTTTTCATTCCCCAGCCCCGCCGTTTATGCTGTGACCTGCAACTCGGGTCTTCCGACCCGCACCCGCCCGCCTCTTTCGAAACCTGTTTCTGAAAGGTTCCCGCCATGCGTCCTCTGCCCTCCACCGGCCGCCGCGCCTTCCTGCAAACGTCCGCTGCCGGTTCCGCTGCCCTGCTGGCCGCCGGCCTCCATGCCGCCCCAGGCTCCCTGCGTCCCTCCCGCAGCGCCCTTGAAAGCCTGAATATCGCCTGCATCGGCACAGCCAATCGCGCCGCAGAAGACGTCAACGGCGTCATGAGCGAAAACATCGTCGCCCTCGTCGACATCGACTCCAGCTACCTCGGCCGCGCCAAGGCCATGCTCACCGAGAAAAAAGGTCTCGAACCACGCTGCTACGCCGACTACCGCGAAATGCTCACCCAGGAAGGCGACAAAATCGACGCCGTCGTCATCGGCACCGCCGACCACCACCACGCTCCCGCCGCCATTCGTGCCATCCGCGCCGGCAAACATGTCTACTGCGAAAAACCGCTTACACACACCGTCTTCGAATCCAGACTGCTCGCCAAAGCCGCCGCTGAAAAAGGCGTCGCCACCCAGCTCGGCACTCAGATTCACGCCGAAAACAACTACCGCCGCGTCGTCGAAATCATCCGCTCCGGTGCCATCGGCGGCGTTACCGAAGTTCACGTCTGGGTCGGCAAAGGCTGGGGTGGTGGCGATCGTCCCGCAAACGCCGATCCCGTCCCCGCCACACTCAACTGGGACCTCTGGCTCGGACCCGCCCCCGAACGCCCCTATGCCAACGGCGCATACCACCCCGCCAACTGGCGACGCTGGTGGGACTTCGGTGGCGGCACACTCGGTGACATGGCCTGCCACTATATGGACCTCCCCTTCTGGGCGCTCGACCTTCGGCACCCCACACGCTGCGAAGCCACCGGTCCCAAAGTCCATCCCGAAACCTGCCCGCTGGGACTGGTCGTCAAATACAACTTCCCCGCCCGCGGCTCCATGCCACCACTCACACTCACCTGGTACGATGGTGACATGATCCCCAAAAAGGTCGCCGACGAAGCCGTCCCACCCAATGGCGTCATGTTCGTCGGCACCGAAGGCAAAATGTTCGCCGACTACAGCCGCTACCGACTCTTCCCGGCCGACAAGTTCGCCAAATTCACACCACCTGCAAAATCCATCCCCGACTCCATCGGACATCACGCCGAATGGATCAAAGCCTGCAAGGATGGCTCACCCACCACCTGCAACTTTGACTACTCCGGCGCCCTCACCGAAACCGTGCTCCTTGGAAACGTCGCCTATCGAGTCGGCAAAGCCCTCGAATGGGATGCCGCAACACTCACCGCCACCAACGCCCCGGAAGCCGCACAACTGATCAACAAACAGTACCGCGCCGGCTGGGAAGTCGTCTGATTCGTCAGGCTGACAACTATCCATGCACCAGAGCCCCGCTGTCACAGCGGGGCTCTTTGCGTTTCATCACCGCCACAGGTCCCAACCCCAACCCCGCAAACACCCCAACCGAGCCGCGACCGTCAGGGAGTGGTAAATACACTCAGATCCCCAACGAAGGTGCATGGCACCTATACGCGGAAAGTGTTTTCCGGATTCACTTTGCGACATGTGGCCGCATCCGCCTCCCTCACGGTCGGGGCTCGATTATCTGCACCGTACCGAGTGTCCGGGCGGGCAATGTCGCTGGGGATGCGGCTCAGCAGGAGCTTCGCTCTGGGATGGTGGAACAGTAGAGCAACAACACGAAAACTCGCTGCGCATTTTCACCACCAAACCATCGGCCAATAATTCTGAATTCACGGGGTTTCGCCGTAAAACTCTGTGTCCTCTGTGTCCTCTGTGTTTAAGAAAAACACTCCTCGTGCGCCCTTGTTTCGCCATCCCAGCTTCGCCCTCCCGGGACCTGCAGCTCTGAACAAATACGGCCGGTCGCCCATCACCCTCACACCCGTCCCCTGAACTCCTCAAGCGGATATTCCGGGAGTGGCACGGTTTGGGCGCGGTCGGCGAGTTCCTGCAGGCGGAGCCAGCCGCGAGTGACGAGCTGGGTGCGTTGCTGCACGAAATCCGGGTCGAACAACCGCCGATCAAAATCCCCCTCGACCACGACTGGCGGGAAGTCGGGTGCGTCGATGAACTGAGCATTCACGGGGTTGCAGCGGAGATGCCGTTCGGGGGCCGCGAGCAGATGCCGCGAGGGCAATTCCCCGATCACGAACCGCAGATACAGGTCGCTTTCCCGGATCGACTCCACCTCCTGACCACAGACGTCGCAGAGGTAACCTTGTTCACAGCGTGCCATGGATCCGTTCCGAAAGTGCGGGTTTGGACGTTTTGTGAAGCATAAACCGGGGAATACCCGGAGTGCAAATGTGCACGGCGAGTGGGGAATTTGCCGAAAAAGCAGTGGAACACCCCACAGAGAATCTGCGGCAAGGATGCGAAAAGGCGTCAAACGCAACGATTTGCCGTCGAAACGCCACGGATCTCCCAATCACCTCCAACCCAAAAAACACTCCGTCAAACTTACCAATCCAGATTTCCACCCTGAAAAGCAGTGAAAGGGACTTTGATTTACGGCCGGTAGGTACTTAACCTGTTTTCACCCTGGTCCCATTTTTACTCCAACCCTTTACAGGTGCCATATGTCAAAGACATCCTGGGTGAAATCGTTCCTTTCCGGGCTCGGACTGCTCAGCCCCAAACGTCGCACTTCCGTCTGGCAAAAACAGGCGAGGCAAACGCAGGAACTGCAGACGCTCGAATCGCGACTCCTGATGTCCGCCGTCAGTCTCACGGCCGATCCCGCTGATGTGCGTTTGCAGGGCCTCCAAACACTGCCGACAGGCAGCTCCACCCCGGCCTCACCGTTCATCCCCGCAGAGGACCTCTACGACGAAGGTGCCGGAGCTGTCTGGGGCGGACTGATGGATCCGCTCGGAGGGCTGCCGTCCAGACCCCTCGGTGCTCCGTTGCCCTCCGGTGGCATTTCTGGTCCTGGCGAATCCGAGGGCGATCCGGGTGTCGATGTCGATGGCTCGTCCTTCGAAGGGAATGGCTTCTGCGGCGTTGTCGATGACGGAGGCACCGGTGGTGGTGACACCGGCGGGAGCAGCGTGGGTGGTGGTACCGTGGGAGGCGGCACCGGCGGTCTTCCTCAGGAGGAGCTGGAACTGACGGCCATTGACGTCGAAGCACTTGAAGGCCCCTACAGCGTGTCCAAACTTGACGAGGCAGCCGTCGTCATCAGACGCGTGGGTCTGGCCCCCAATCGCCCCGTCAACGCCCGCCTGCGACTCACGGGCACCGCCGTGTACCTTGCCGACTACCGCCTCAGCCACGGCGATAAGCCGCTCAACCTGTCGCGTGAAGGTGATGTCCAGTACGCCACCTTCGTGCTGCCAGCCGGCGTAAGCACGGCCGTGATTCGCCTGAATACACTCATGGACATTGACTGGGAGAAGCCCGAGAAAGTGAATCTGGAACTGGTTGCGTCGCTCGACGGCAGTTCCAAACCGGGTGGCCTGGTGAAGGCAGAAATCACCATCACGGACGCAACCGCCGATCTGCAGATGTCCTCCATGCATTCCAAAGGTGCGCTGCTGCAGAGCCCTGCAGAGGACCGCCTCGGCAGCATGCTGAAGGTCAACAACGACTACGACAACGGCCGGGAGATTCCGGACAATGTCTGGTATGCCACACAAGGTCGGGCGTTTTTGGACGCTGAAGACGACGTCATGCGGCTGAAGCTCACTTCTCACATGAACCGTAAGCACGACTTTATCTTTGATGACCTGCCGCAGTGGTTCCAGTTGCAGTACAACGCCGCAGCCATGAGGATCTACAAGCGCCCGGCCGCCAATGCCACCGGCGGCTGGATCCTCATCAGCCCCGATACCCGGCTCTACCTCGAAGACGGGCAGTCCTGGGAATTCGCGGTTGAGGGACTCGCTGCATCCCACGGACAGATCGGCGTCAGCTGGCACGCCGACACTATGCGTTACCCAGCGCCCACGTTTGACCAGACCCTTGCCACCGTCTGGAATGTCGATCTCGACGTCGACAGCGACAACACCAACGGCATCAACGCGCCGGATCGATCGAACTGGGAAGAGTATATCGAGGACCACACGCACGGCATCGGCAAACTGCTCTTCGTGCCACAAGGCCTGCCTGCTCCCAACCTGCCACCGACGCTCACCGCCGGAGCCTTCTCGGTCGCTCCCGAGGTTAATGGCTTTGAACGAGGCGTCCGATTTGACTATCCTGGTCCCCGGGGCGAATCGGGATACATTCAGCTCTGGTCAAAACCCGCAAACGTTCCCGGCGGACTCATTTATAAGCCAGTGGAACAGGGCGGCCACATGATTACCTCAGGACACGTCTACTCTGGGGCACAGCTGAACTCCATCACCGGACTCTGGATCCAGCCCATCGTTGCCCAGCGCAGCTTCAACACACTCGCAGGTGTGGAACAGAAGCGGCCGGATGATCGGATCCGCATGACCGCCAGCGTCCGCACCGCCCCCGACCTTCCATGGATGCCATTGAGCACCGATGAAGTTCGCTATGTCGTGAATGACAGCAACGACACGTTCTACCCCAACCTCCAGTTCGATCGCCCAAGGTACTGGGATCGCAACGACATCATGTCCGGAGTCGTCCTCCGCGACGCTCTCATCTCAGAGGCCGTCTACGACGTCAAAGACCTCCCCCAGTTCGGACAGCAACTGCTCAATGAACAACAGCTGTGGGAACTGGGACTGCCAGCGGAGGTGGTACGAACATTGATCAAATGCGCCCAGCCAAGCAGCACAGGATTTCGAGCCGGCATATACCGAGATTATCTAAGCCAAAATGGAACCGGATATATTCTCGCTTTCGCCGGGACTACTTTGGAGGCACAGGACATTCTTAGTGATGTGATACAAGCAGCTGGACTTAACGGTGCAGAGTGGATCAAAACCCTTGGCCATCAAGACCAATTTGGCAGCGCAATGGAAATTGGGAATCGATTCGGACTCGCGGCCCGAAAAGCGAATCTTGAACCTCGCATCACCGGTCACTCTCTTGGTGGCGGCCTCGCGAGCGCTGCAAGTATTGCGGCGAACCGAAGTGCTGTACCGGCGAACACGTTCAACGCGGCGGGACTGCATCGCAACACGATCTGCAAGAGGGACGCCCAGGGTAACCTGCAGCCAAACATGCCAGCGTACGATGGCGCTTTCACTCAGTTCACACTTGAACAGGGTAACACGGGGCGTATCAAAGCATTTTATGTGAACTACGAGCTATTGACGTACCTGCAGCATAATCTGCCCTCGATCGCTGGTTTCGGGAGCATTCCTCGGGCTGCTGGGATGCCAGTAAAGCTTACCGGACATCTGCTTCCATCCATGCAGGCACGTGAGAAATTTGTTCAAGCCACACTTGCGCAGATGCCGGTCCGGACCACGGGAATGCCACTTGTCCTGTGGCTAAGCAATATGAAAAACTGGCTGCAGTCCACCATACTTCAAAACGGCGGCTTCTTTATTGACTCCGTTTCTCTTCACGGTATGCGTTCTGTGCTGTACGGCCTGATGGTCGAGCGGAATGTTGTGAATGGCCGCTACAGCGGACGAAAATTCGACATCTTCGGCTACCAGCGGTCTGAAGATTTCTAAACGATTTGGTCTTGTTAAGTCCCGGGTCTACGTGGACCCGGGAACCTTACATTCACCACGAAAGGAAAGTATCGTGTGCGCCGGCAAGGTGAAGAATAGGATGTGGAAATTGGCGAGTCTCGTGACGAGCGTTTGTCTTTCCATGGTTATGATCTCGATGGCTGACGACAAACCTAACCGTGTCGCCGAGTCAAAGCCACCTCAGACATTTAGTGTGCTGGACAAACTCCAGTGGCGTCCCTCCCAGTATTTTGAATCGCTTGATGCACAGCGAGCCGCAGCGGCGATCAGCGCAGGGACTCTGGAGCCACTGCAACAACTCCAGGCTAAAGGCTTCGATTGGAATACACGCGGACGCGATGGTGTAACACTATTGTGGTGGGCATTCTTGGCCGACGAATTCGCTCTTTATTCTCAAATTCTAGAATGGGGAGCTGACCCCGACCAAGCACTCGACCCCTCGGAGGAACTAAATTTATATCCACTGGTGCGATCATTTGTGAAAGGAGACAGCGTCGCGACCGCGGCAGCGACTTTGCCTTATCGCGAAAAATGGCTGGTTGCCGCACTGGTGCACGGAGCAAACCCGAATGCGATCGGTGGCGTGGCAAATGATACTTTGTTCACAACCTACCTTACACGGAAGCGATTTATAGGGCCAGACCGATTTCAAACGATTGAGCTGATGATCAGTAAAGGCGCAAATATTCACCACGTTAACGCATATCGTGAAGGTGCTTTGTTGAAGTCTTTACTCGCCGAAGACTGGGATGTAACTTCAAGGTTTCTTGAGCTTAATGTGAATCCGAAGTGCTATGATCGACGGGACTGGCAACTCGTTCATCATGTGGCTTTTCTTGACCACCAACGCCGCCAGGACAACGAAAAGTACCCCCTCAAAAAGCAGGAGTGGCTCGATTCCCCGCAGCGTAAGGACTTTGAAAAGCTGGTTGCGCTTCTTGCCGAACGCGGTTTTCCACTTGAGGAAGCGATAGCCGACGTCAAGCGGGCCAACGAATCCGTCGACGGCATTCCCTACATGACATGGCGAAGGATGCAGCGGAAGGACAAGGACGCCTGCATGGAGTCACCGGCACCAAATGCTGCTGCTCCGCAAAATGACGCCCCGAAGAAGCAGGCCACACCGAAGGATCGCTGACGCCATGTCTGTCCTGACCGATGTCTTCATCCTCCTGCTCCTGCTGTTTCTCTGGTGTTGGGATTATCCGGTGGATCATCCGCCTCGGCGGCTGATTCACTGGTTGTCCCAGCCCCTTGTCTACATCGGCCTCTGGCACAGCTGGGCCATGTTCGCTCCTCAGCCCATCCACGTGAATCGCCGACTGCGGGCCGTGATTCGCTGGGATGACGGCACCTTCGATCTCTGGACCCCGCTCGGACCACGCCACTCCGCCCTCTTCAACCTGCTCTACGCCCGCAGTTTCAAATATGAATGTTCACTGCTGTCCACCGCCGGGACCGCTCCGCTGCGGACCCTGGCAGAGTTCCTTGCCGCGCGGGCAACAGAAGATGCGGCGGGACGTCGCGTGGTGCGAGTCGAACTCGTCCGCGAATCCTGCCGCGTCAATTCACCCGGTTCCATTGAGATCTACGGACCGCCAATGCTCACACCGCTGCTGACGTTCGACGTCGCCAATGCACGGCACCACGTCGGCGCCGAAACAAACCGCACCGCCTGAGCGCCCAGCGTCTTCTGGATCCACTTCGCCCCCTCACCATACACACACCGGACCGGAACCATGCTGACGCTGCAGCAGCTTATGGACGCGTGGAATGCCCTGTTTCACGCCGAAATCTCCGCCGCACCGCTGGTGCTGTTCCGGATCCTCATCGGCACTCTGCTGCTCGTCAACGCACTGCTTCTGATCCCCCTCACCGATGACTACTTTTCCGCCGACGGAGTCTGGCCGACGCGGAACTGGAAACTGCAGCTGGCCGGGCGGCGTTTTTCGCTCCTGCACTGGCTGCCGGATTCCACATGGTCCTTTCGCATCCTGCTGCTGGTGCACCTGATCGCCTGCCTGATGCTGCTCATCGGCTGGCATTTTCGTCCCGCCTGTATCCTCGTGTTCCTCACCCTTGTCTCGCTGCAGCACCGCAATGCCATGATCCTCTCCAGTGGCGATTCCCTGCTGCGGATCCTCTTGTTTCTGTGCTGTTTCAGCCGTGCCGGCGACGGTCTGTCGGTTGATCACTGGCTCGCCGGCCGACCGCTGCTGGAATTCTCCACAATCGACCCATGGCCACTGCGGCTGATGCAGATTCAAATCAGCATCGTCTATCTCCGCACCGTTTTCTGGAAGCTCCGCGGCAGCCTCTGGCGCAACGGTACCGCCGCATGGTATCCACTCTGGGTCGATGCCTACGTCCGCTTCCGTCCCCCACGCCGCCTGCTCCACCCACTGCTGTTGCGACTGGCCACCTGGGGCACGCTCGCCGAAGAAACCGCACTCGGCTGCGGACTCTGGATCGACGAACTGCGGTTCCCGCTGCTGCTCACCGGACTCGCACTGCACCTGGTCTTCGACCTGATCCTTAATCTCCAGCTGTTCAGCTGGATTATGATCGTCAGTTTGCTGCTGTTCCTGTCACCCGGCGAAGCCACGAGCCTGCTGCAGTGGGTGTGCCGCGTGTGATCGCGGACAGACGGACGGCCGTTTCGCAGAGCGAAACGCGACTATTGGCCGGGCTGCAGGAGCGTCAGGCAACATTCTGCGGGGATCAGCAGCGGAGCTCCGCCGTCCGGCTGGCCGGGCTGCACAATTCCCGCGCGGAGCAGCCGAAAACGGTCGGTGCAGCTGGCAAACACTCGCAGTGAACGGCCACCCTGATTTCCAGCCACGATCGGGCGAGCACACCAGCCGGACGGGTTCTGCCGGATGCGGCTGAGCAGGTTTGACAGTTCGCTGGTGCTGGCGGAGCGGCCGCTGCAGGGTCTGATCGGTTCCATCGGATCACAGCGGCGAAAGACGAAGTCACGAGGATTGCGCTGGATCAGTTCCCAGTCTGCGGCAACGTCACATTCCAGCAGACCGGCCGTTTCCAGCAGCGGCGTCTGACCAAGATATTCGCGGATCATCTGCGGCACATGCCGAACGACCGTTCGCAGCTGCAGCAGACTGCTGCCCGGAGCATGCAGCAGATTGGTTTCGCCGGTGGACCACGAACGAACCAGTCCTGGCAGACCGACAAGCGAATCCGGGCGGAAGAAGTTGGGGTCCAGCAGCTGATCATCGATGCGTCGAATCAGGCTGCGCACACGCTGCGGGCGGCCGTTGCGGAGCAGATACAGGCCACCGTCGCCAGCTTGCAGCTGACCCCTGTGCACACGTTCCGCCGCCAGGCAGCGGGCAAGGAAGTCGTTGGGGGACTGATCCGCTGCCGGATGGGCTGGTTCCAGCAGCAGCGACGGTTCACCGCTGCGGTCGCAGCCCTGTGGAAACAGGGCGGCACGGATTGTCGATGCCGCATCGGCCTGAGAGAGCCCGAGGAGTTCCGGCAGGCGTTCCAGACCGGAGAGAGCAGAAAAGTCGTGGTCGAGCACGCGCGTGCTGCCATCGGGCAGCAGCAGCAGATCGCTGGCGCCCAGCCAGGTCCATGGAGTGGCCGTGGCTGACTGCAGTGACCGGCCGCGGAGTCCGGGTGCAAGGCTGATCGCGGGGGCCAGCTTTCTGAGCTTGTCGCGGAAGACGGTATTGGTTGCCGCCTCGAAGGCGCGCGGCAGGGATTTTCCGGATGCCAGTCGCTCCATAAACAGATGGAGTGCCTGAAAACGCTGCATCAGACCGCGTTCCAGTCGCTCCCACCAGGCATTTGAACGCGGGGACGTGGCGGGTTCGGTTTGAATGCTCTGCTCTGCGCGTTCAACTGCACGAAAACGAGGCACATCAATTTCTGTTCGCCAAAAAAAGGCGCGATCGGGCATGGCCGCTGAATCGTAATCGCCCGTGGCTGCCAACTCGGTTTCCTGAATCATCGCCGCCATCCACCAGATAAGATGCCGTGTGCCTGCTCCGCAGGCCCCGAATGTGCAAGAAATGTGCCGAACCCCAGGGAAGAAGAATACCCCAGCCGCATGGCGGCAGCCTGCGGGCAATGGGCACTGAAAACTTAATCGCAAACGGACCTCGGCAGCACGCCCACCTGCGGTGCGAAACACAGCCGGGGGCATCCGCCCCACCGCGCAGCCGCCTGGCGGCAGCCCAATGGCGTTGACTTTCTGTTGTTTCAGATGTCCTCGAGGCCCGAGTTTCCGTTCACATGCCTGGGCCCGATCATGCAAGGCGAGCGGTCGATGTCAATCGGCCGGTAACGTCCCTGGTGCGTTCCTGCTGCATCGCTGGCTGGGCGGGCACGTACCGTTACCGGGGGATTGACATCCACTGCT
>JBEIEK010000006.1:0-46182 GCA_040382995.1 Planctomycetaceae bacterium | reverse complement strand
GGCGAACCTCAATGTCAGCGACAGGCTCACCAGTAGTCCAACGACGGCGAATAGAATTCCCAGCAACCAGTGCAGGATGTCGCCCAGAATCCAAAAGATTGCCGTCCCGACAAGGGAAAGGGAACCAATCAGCAACATGTTGGGTCCACGCAAAACCTCGCGAATGGACACCAGCTTCTTCTTCTGCACGTCGGCCTGTAGTCTTTGAAACAAATCCCTTGCAACCCGGGTTCGCCTTTCCTGGTTCTGAATTCGGAGCAACTGTTGTGTCAGTCTCTGCTGCTTCGCTAGTAGTCCGAGAGAACGTCGTTCGGTTTCGCTGGGGTGGGCACTGGTCATTTTTGATCTCGACACCAATTCGAAAATGCTTGTGCTACCGCAAGATGAAACCTCAACGGCCCCACCTCAAACAACCTGTGGTTGAATTGATCTTCAGGCAGGATATCGAACGCACGGGTGAGTATCTACTGATGGGTGATGCAAGGTCGTGCTGATGCCCCATTCAATCCTGACGCATGGCCCTGCGGTTGTTTTTCCAACCGACTCAAAAAGCGGATCGGACATCAGCACCGCGGGGATTTGAATCCTCTGATTCGTTGTTGTGTCAATTCCATCCTCCTCCGCAGCGAACGTATTCACTCAACTCTTCCAGCAGCTCGGAAAGGTCCGCCAACCAGATTCCCACTCGTTCGCTGGTGGTTCGGCAGCGGCTGAAGTGTGCGGCTGCTCCGTTGTGTTTTTCAAAAATGTTCCGAAGATCGTCCGTGATAACTTTTGCTCCCTCGAAGTCGGTATTCCAGCAGCTGTGGCAGACAGGTGCCTCTCCCTCAGCCAAGTCTCGTCTGCAGGTTCGACAAGTGTTCATTCTTCACCCCCTTCGCTTCTGCGACGAGAGTCCTGTCCTTCCGCGGGTCCCGGTGGGACCGTCGACTGCTCTTCAAGGTATGCGAACCAGTCTGCTCCGAGGATATATCCACGGTTGTGAACATATCGAACCTTCAAACCAGACCTCGCGCTTGTCTGAAACCAGCGTCTCCGAGTTCCACCCGAGTCTTGAAATCGTCGAGGTTGTAAGCGACGTCCCTCGAAATCATCGTATTCGCTCCCGTGTCAAGGTGCTGAAGCTGACGACTGTCGTCAGCGGCGAATACAGTGTTCCGACAGTTCAGTTGTTTGAGTATACGTAGGGAGTTTTGCAAACGAAAAAACCCGGGTTTCACGGTGAAACCCGGGTTAAAGCCGGTCGAATTCTTTGAGAAAGTCGGAAGCGATTTGCAGGAAATAGGGTTTTGCAAAAGTGTTTTGCAAACGATTCGCGGAACAGTCTCGTCTCAGTGACCTGGTTTACTCTTCAGACGGTACTCCTTTACCTTTCGGCGAAAGGTAGCCTCTACTGGAACACAGTTTTTGTAATGCTGCCAAATCGAACGTAAGTCCTCCCCTCCCTGCAGTCGTTTTTCAATTGCTCTGAGCTGCGGAATGGTCAGCTTGTATTTCACGGGTCGGCCGTTGGTCCTCTTGCGACGACGTTTCGACGGGACCTCTGTCTCACCCGTTGGGGTTGCCGTATCATCAGGGGAAGACTGTAGTCTCAAGGACTCCGCTTCGAGAAAGCGGACCCACTGTCGCATACACTGACAGAACCACTTTCGAAGTTCGTCTGCTCCAAAGTATTTCGTGGAGACTATTCCAGCCTCCCTGTCGAGCCAGTTCGCAGAGCTTAGAATCCTCCGGCAAAGACCGCTTTGGAGAGGTTCCAGAGCGGTTACCGACTTGATTTCACTGAAACGGACGTATCGTTCGTCTGTCGGCGGAATTCGCTCCACTTCGACCTGAAATGGAATGCTGCGACTGGACCTCAGGATTCCCGCTTCATGCAACTGGGGGACGAGGTTGCTCATTTCAATCTGAAGCGGAAACAGACCCGTGGTGAAATCGGTTTCGAGTTCCTCTTCAGCTCGTTTTGAGACTTCTTCGCACAACCAGCGAAGACGGTCAACAGCGTCCTTCGTCTCGGACATGGCACTTCCCTTTCCCTTTTGAACGGGTCGAGCTGGAGGTCCCTCCGGGAAAGGTGGAAGGACTTCCAGCTCCGTTCGGCCGGTCGGTTTCGAACCCGACAGACCACCCGCGCTGGATTTTTAACCCCTCGGACGCAACAAACAAAGTCAGTCTCAAACCACAGCTGTTCCCCGTAGAGGGTCCGGGGAAAACTCTCCGGAAAGGACCCGTCTACAGCATCCCCTCCCTGCTCGGTTGCGGCCAGTAAATAGAGTGTCCCCGATTTTGGACGAGGACTGCGGTTTGTCTGGTCCCTGAAAAAAGGACCCCTCCCCGTAATAAACGGTCAGCGGCTGCGGCTTTTAGCTCGTTCCCGCTCGCTTCGTGGAGGCCCCCTACCCCCAGGACACACGCAAACAAAAGAAAGGGAAATCGTAGGCGAATCGAGTGTGGTATACCAGTCTTTCGACTGGCGGAGGACCCACCACCCTCGCCTTTGCACATTCCTGCAGGTAGGAATTCCGCGGGGTGCCTGCAATCCCGAAAAAAATCGGGTCTTCGCTGGAAATTGATTCGCGCCCTGAAATCGCGGTTTGCAGTGCCACCAGCGGTAACTTTTCAACCGGGTCCTTCAAGACCCCTCCCCGTGGTCCCAGCGGACACCCCGAGGAAACTCGTCCTCGGGCGCAATTACGTTTCAGCGAATTCTGGCAGACAGGCACGCGCTCCTGAGCTGCGGTTTTGTCGCCTGTCCACCTCCAACTTCTAAGCCCCCGTCCCCGACCTCGTCCTCCGTTGTTCCTCCCTCGACTCAGTGCTCGAAGGTCGAGTCGGTACCATGGTACAGAAATGGTACCAAAACAGGACTTCCGAAGGTCTTTTGTACCAATTTTCCGAAGCCGGTCGAAAGCCGGTTCTGTTTCAAAAACCCAGTGTTTTTCCATCCGGAATGAGTCCCGACCGAAGCCGGTAAAAACCTCGGTTCGGGACTTTTAATCCGTAGGTCCCGGGTTCAAGTCCCGGCGCACTCAGTTTCGCCCCATCATCAGGCAGAGTTCGCTCGCGTCGGTTGAATGTTTTCCCCGCTGAGCGATAGCCTCTTGCCCCCAGTGATGTCCACCACAAGGCGTGCGGTGGATGTCAATCCGCCGGTAACAGCGTTTGCCCGCGTCGGAAGAGTGTGACCGAACATGCGGTGTGAGACCAACGAGAACTGGTAGTGTGGCAAAGTGGCCTTCATGTGATGCTTTGCGGGTGTAACGAACCGTATGATGCAGGGCTGGAGGCCGGTGAAGAGCATGACAACTGGAGAGGAATTGGGCAAGTCAGAGGTGTTGGCGAAATGAGCCGTGGTGCTGGCTCCCCTGGGTGGGGAAGCCGTGCCCTGGTCGGACGGGGCTCAGAGTTTCTCCTGTCGAGAGATCTTGAAAAACCTGGGGCCAGCCCCCAACCTCCGGGAGGCCATCAACAGGTTCTGCCGCATGTCAGCCGTCGATGTGCCTTCCAGCCGGTGAACGTCGGCGCCGGAATGCTGGCCCAGCCAGGACGATCTGATCACGGATCAGGATTCCCTGCTCGTGAGTTGAAAATCAGCAAAAATCAGTGTGGTGAGGATGGCAAAAGAGTTGTGAAATTTACGCGTCATGCACCAATAAGTTCTCTGATGACGGTGCCGCCGAACTGGCTGAGTTGTTTGAACCGGCCAGCGTGATAATAGGTGAGTTTGTTATCGTCGAGTCCGAGGAGTCGCAGGAGCGTGACGTGGAAGTCGCGGACGTGAGCTTTGCCTTCGATCGCTTCCATGCCGAGTTCATCTGTTGCGCCGATCGTGTGGCCGGCGTTGCAGCCGCCGCCGGCAAGCCAGATGGTCATGGCATTGGGGTTATGATCGCGACCGTAGGCAGTGCCGCCGCGGACACCATTGTCGGGGGTGCGCCCAAATTCACCGCACCAGACGATCAGTGTGCTGCTGAGTAAACCGCGTTGTTTGAGGTCGGTGATCAGTGCGGCAATTGGTTGATCCACGCGGCGCACGAGATTGCCGTGCGCGCGTTCAATGTAGTCGTGGCTGTCCCATGATCCGTTATAAAGCTGCACGAAGCGTACACCGTGTTCAACGAGCTTGCGAGCGAGAAGGCATTTGCGTGCGAACGAGTCGGTTGGTTGCTGGCCGATGCCATACTGTTCCAGCGTCTTTGCGTCTTCATTTGAGAGATCGAGCACTTCGGGCACCTGCATTTGCATGCGAAAGGCCAGTTCGTAGTTTTCCATGCGGGCGGCGAGTTCGTCGTGTCCAGGATGTTCGGCGGCGTGTGCGAAATTCAGCTCCGCAAGGAGATCCAGATTCTTTCGCTGATGCTCGGCTGTAATCCCTTCGCCGGGGAGGAGATCGAGAATCGGCGATCCCTCGGGGCGGAGCGGTGTCCCTTGAAAACTGGCAGGTAAGTACCCATTGCTCCAGTTGGCAGCGCCTCCCTGGGGATAACTGACTTCCGGGAGGACGATGAAGCCCGGCAGATTTTGGTTCAGTGAGCCGAGGCCGTAATTGACCCATGCTCCGACGCCGGGGTCGCCGCCGAAGCGGTTACCGCAATTCATCTGATACATGGCGGTTGGGTGGTTTACGCTGTCGACAGTGCAGCCGCGATAGAAGCAGATGTCATCCGCAACATTCGCGAGGTGTGTCCAGTTCTCGGCCATATCTGCACCACTCTGGCCGGCTTTGATGAACTTGAAGGGGCTTTGCACATAGTACCGCGTGCCACTTTCCATGGCTGATTTTTGCTTTCCTTCGCGGACGAATTCCCTGAGGTGCAATTTCTGCAGAGTCGGCTTGGGATCGAAGGTGTCGATGTGCGAAGGTCCCCCTTCCATCATGAGGAAGATGACGTTCTTCGCTTTCGCTGTCGGGAAGTGTCCCTGCTTCGGCGCGAGTGGTTGCGTTCTTTCTTCTGCGGCAAGCAGGGTGCTGAAAGCGATGCTGCCGAGCGAGGCTCCGAGCGAATAGAGAAGATCGCGGCGCGTTGGGACGTGTAACGCATGCGTGCTGACACACGGAAACAACGGATTAGTAGACATAGGAAAACTCGTTGGAATTGAGAAGCACGAGGCAGACATCGGCGAGGGCACGCGTGTGGGCGTCACAGTCGGCGGGTTGGAGATCAGGTACGAAGTCAGCGTTCGCGTAGAGTTTTTCGCGGAACGAGAACTTCTCGCCCGTGTTTTCCTCGACGGCAACTCGTCGCACTTCGAGTGGGGGGATTGAGGTGGCAGGCTTCGCGTTTGAATGAATGCCTTCAATGGCTTGCCAGTGCGTGAGGCAGGCGGTGAGTTCTTCTGACTTCACAGGGCGACCATAGACGAGTGTGAAACAACGACGAATTGCATCCTCATCAGTGTTGGTCTCCCTTTGCACTCGAGCGGCAAGGGCGAGCGCGCGTGAGCGACTTGCCTTGCTGTTGAAAAGCGAGAAGACCTGAGGCGTGACGGTGCTGGCCGTTCTCTGCTCGCAGGAGAAGTCGGGAGTGGGCTTGTTAAAGATTTCCATGGCCGGATCGCTCAGGCCGCGCAGCTTCAACGCGTAGAGGGAGCGGCGATGGCGTTGTTCGGGTTTGGGATTCGGAACCCAGGCGGCTGCAAAGGTGCCCATCACCTGTCGCGGTTGCAGTGCGGCTTCGAGGTTGATCTCGGGACGAATGGGAATGCCGCCGAGGGCCGGATTCAATTCGCCACTGACGAGCAGCATGGAATCCCGCAGTTCTTCGGCCGTAAGACGTCGTGGCTTGAAGACTGCGTAGCTGACTCCGAGAGGATCTTTTTCCTGCAGCGTCTGCAGGTCTGGATGCGTGGCGCTGCGGCGATAGGCGGCGCTGCTCATGATCAGGCGGTGCATCTGTTTGAAGGACCAGCCTTGTTCGACAAAGGTTACGGCGAGCCAATCGAGCAGTTCAGGGTGCGTTGGCTTCCTGCCGGAGCTGCCGAAATTGTTCGGATTGCCTGCGATTGGCAGATCGAAGTGCCACAACCAGATGCGGTTCGCGATGGCCCTTGTAGTGAGTGAGTTGTGCTCGCTGGCAACCCATTCGGCAAAGGCTTTGCGACGACCCTCGAGACTGTCAGGAATTGGCCAGTTTTGTCCGTACGAGATCGCGCTCAGCACGCCTGGCGTGACCGGCGGTCCTTCTGAAAAAGGATCGCCGCCGATCAGGATACACGTTTGCTCCAACTCACCCTGAGTCAATCGATTCTCTGGGATCCGCAGAGGTGTAAAGACGGTCTTATACTCGCGAGTGCGTCCGCCATAAACGGCCAGTGCGAACGGTTCGTAGCGATCAAACTCCCACTTCAATCGCTCCAGCCCTTTGCGAGCCACGCGTTCCCTGCCGAATTGTTCGGGAGTGAAGCCAACGAGTTTTGGCGGATACATGTCCTCCGGAACACCTGCTTTGGCGAGTGCCTGCCGTGTGCTGGCGAACACATTGGCATACGGGTGTCGTGCAGGCCCCTGTTGTTTATTCTTTGCGGCTTGCTGGCGCGCCGTCTCTACAGCCGCGATCCATTGTGCGGGGTTCCTGTTGTTGTCTTTAAACCATTGTTCCGCATTCTCCAGCAGCACTCCGTCGAGCTGCGTCAGTGTCTCTTCGTGTTCCGCTCGTGTCTGTTCGAGATAACCGCGTTCTTCAAAGCCCGCTGTATTTTCCGACGGCAGGAAGGGCGCGCTCCTCTCACAAATCTGGGTGGTCGCGAAGACCGCCTGGATCGAGTAGTAGTCACGAGTCGGCACGGGATCAAACTTGTGATCGTGGCAGCGGGCACATTGCAGGGAGTGCGCAAGGAACGTCTCACCCACGCTGTTGACGACGTCGTCCAGAAATCGCTGTCGCGCGATCTTTTCGACCTCCATCCCGGTGAGTTCCCAGGGGCCCATGCGCAGGAAGCCGGTGGCAATGATGTTTTCCGAATTATTCGGATCAATCTCGTCGCCAGCAATCTGCTCCCGCACGAACTGATCGTAGGGTTTGTCGGCGTTGAAGCTGCGTACGACGTAGTCGCGGTATCGCCAGGCGTTGCCACGTTCGAAGTCATTTGCGAAGCCTGACGAGTCTGCGGGGCGCGTGACATCGAGCCAGTGCTGCGACATGCGTTCGCCGTAATGCGGTGACGCCAGCAGGCGTTCGACGACGGCAGAAAAGGCTTCGGCATCAGGGCGTGCGTCCTTCTCGAACGCTTCAATATCGTCCGGCTTCGGAGGTAGTCCCGTCAGATCAAAAGTCGCTCGACGAATCAGCACCTTTCGATTCGCGATTGGCGCCACATCCAGCCCCACGGGCATTTTCGCCCCGATGAAAGCGTCGACGGGATGACTCTGATGTGTGGGTGGCGAGGGCTTTTGCAGAGGCTGATAAGCCCAGAGTCCCTCCGGCTGGTATCTGCGATTCGACCATGCCTCGGAAAGACCGCCGCTGGTCCTGACCGTTGTACCGTCTTCCGCCGCCCACTTGTCAGCGTTCTCACTGGCGATTTGATCGTGCCGCACTTTGTCCGGCCAGAGTGCTCCGCCAGCGATCCACTCCCCAAGCCAACCGATCTGCTCGGCCGTCAGCTTCTCGGCTTCTTTGGGCGGCATTGCCGACCAATTCCTGTCCTGCCGCATCACTGCCAGCATCAATGGACTCTCGAGGGGCTTGCCGACCACGATGGCCGCTTTGCCGCTGTCGCCTCCCTCGAGTGCTGACGATCGAGATCGCAGATCGAGTCCACCTTCGATGTTCTTGTCGTCCTGGCCATGACACGCAAGACACCTGGCCGACAACAGCGGCTGAATCCGTCGCACAAACAACCGCTCCACGGACTCATCCGCTGCCAATGGGTCAGCTTCGGGCAGGACCGTAGTGCAGAGGAGTATGGTAAGGAGTGCGAGTGTGGGTTTCATGAATCGGCTTTTCTGCATTTTCTGACATCTCTGTGACATGTACTGGTCAGACGGGACTCAGAGTTTGGCTTGTTGAGAGATCTTGAAAAACAGATGAAGATTTTGGAGGAGGCTTCGGGAGGGATGCTGGAGGATACTTCAGCGTCAGGCGGTTGGCGCGAGGCTTTTCGAGGCGTTGAAGATTTTTCCTGCCGTCGGCGGTCAGCTCGTGTTCGCCGAGCTCTCTGAACGTGACATGGAGAGAGGATGCGTTCCGAACCATGGAGCGGCGAATGGCAGAGAATCCGGCGTGGATTCGCAGGTTCAGTCTCCCGCTCCTTAAGCAGATCCCCGGGACTCAGCACCGGTCTGCCTCTCTCGATTCCCGCCAGCACTCGTTCGGGGTTTGACTCCGTCAGGTGCTCCGATGAGAATCCGCCGGAGAGGCCTCTGAATTCCCGCTTTTCCGGAAACGAGCATGTTCCATCTGCGACTGATCTGGCTGCTTGCCCGCAACTCGCTCATCCGTGAAATGATGTTCCCGGCCAATTTCGCGATTCAGGTTGTGACGCGGCTGTTCTGGTTTGCGGCGCGTGTGGTACTGTTTCAACTGATCTATCAACAGACGGACAGCATCCGAGAATGGTCGCGTGAAGAGTACTTTGCGTTCATGGCCACAGGGATGTTGATTAACTCGCTCGTTGAGGCGTTTTTCATGCCGAACTGTGCGGCCTTTTGCGACAGTATTCGCACAGGGCGGCTGGATTTGGTGCTCACACGCCCCGTGGATGCTCAGTTCCTGGTTTCGCTGCAGCGAATCAACCCTGCCATGGTGACTCAGACCCTGCTTGCACTGGCTCTGCTGCTGATTTCGCTAAGCCGACTGCAGTGGCCTGTGACCCTGTCAATATTTTTCGTGTACACCTTTTACGTCCTGACTGCCGTCGCCTTTTTCTATTCATTGATGATCACAACGGCGTGCACCAGCATCTGGTTCGGACGCAATCAGGGCCTCTATGATTTCTGGTTTTACATCACAATTTTCGCGCAGTATCCTCGCAGCATCTACGACGGTGTGGACGATTCACGGTTTGAGCCCGGCGAGGTGCTGCAGTTTGCATTTTCGTGGGTGATCCCGATTCTGCTGGTTGTTACCATACCAGCACAGACCATCACCGGGATGGTTTTGGACCCGCGATTCACGGTGGCTCTGGTGGTGCTCACGCTGGCCTGCATGGTCATTTCCAGACGTGTGTTTTTGTGGTCATTGAACGCGTACCGGGGTGCGAGCAGCTGATGTGCGGCGATCCGTGACCGCAGGGCTTTCAGAAAGAGCCAAAGGGCCTTTCAGATTGACCGATGCTGCGGCCGGTAGTTGTCTCACGCATGCCCCTGCAATCACCGTCAATCAAACGCTTCAGCCTGCAGACTTTCCACAACTCCATGCAGCTCGAAATTCCGTAAAAACGCTGAAGCGGCGGTGACGACAAACAGTGGACCAGATCTGGCAGCTTTACTCTGTCACGACCTGCAGCCCATTCCAGAATCCGAATTCGTTGGACCAATCATTAGCACGATTCAGCAGTTCAAGGCGGACTTCCTGTCCGGCGAGGTCCGTCAGGTCAATGCTGACATCGCGCCAGACGACTTTCCCGGCATCGTGGCGAATGTTCGACTGATGTCGAGTTTGCCCATCGACCACAACGGCCAGCTGCCAGTCACCCTGAGCGTGCGAGGCGACAGAGACGACAAGCCTGATTTTCTGGGCGGTGGGAAGCAGCAGCGGCATGGTGAGCCTGCAGGGTTGGCTGCGAGAAACGGGGTGTGTGCGCAATGCCGGGCGGCCGTGATAGTTGCCGATGAGTTCAAGGCCACCTTCTCCGGATGCGGCGATGCTGACGCCGGGAATAAGTTGTTCGGCGAGTTGGGGGAAGCGGGCTGCGTCCGTGGTTTGTCCGGGTTCGATGCGGGAGCCCGGGAGAAAGCGCGCGTCGGGGTCTTCGGGTGGACGATCGAGAGTCAGCCAGGCGAACAGATTCAGCAGTTCCTCGGGTTGCAGTTGTTTTTCCAGGCCTTCGGGCATGAGTGAGAGTGGGCTGGTTTTTTGTTCTTCAACTTCGTCGCGGGGAATGACTTCCTGTTTATCGCCCTGCACTTTGAGTATGACGCGTTGCGGGCTGTTTTCGACCAGCAGTCCGGTGACAACGCGACCTTCCGTGGTGACGACGGTCTGAGCCTGATAGGCGGAGCCGATGACGAGGCTGGGATCGAAAACATTTGAGATCAGTTGCTCGAAGGATGCTCTGCCATTGCGAGTGATGTCCGGGCCGACATCGGCACCTTCGCCGTACATTTTGTGGCACTGGGCACAGACACGGCGAAAAACGGCTCGACCGGCAACGGGGTCACCATGGGTGATGCGAAGTTGATTGCGCATGCGGCTGATGAGTTCCTGTCGGGCAGGGTCACGTTCGGTGCGGACGGAGCCCCAGTGTTCCGCGACGAGTTCGTGGAGTTCGCGGCTGCGGATGCGAGTCATTTTTGCTGCCTGGTTGGCATTGATTGCCGCGGCCGGGAGTTTGCCATCGCGGACTTGCTGCATCAGGGCGATTGCAGAATCTTTGCGATCGGTAAGGAGTTCAATGGCGGCGGGGCGCAGGTCTTCGGGGAGTGAGTCCAGAGCGTTCAGGGCAACCTGCCATGCTGCCGTGGAGTTGCTGCGTCCGAGGCTTTGCAGAATTTTGCGGCGGGTTTCCGCAGAGGCCGAGGTTTTGAGGAAGGTTTCGGCAGCAGCAGGGGCCTGGTCCCAGTCGGCGTTGAGCAGGGCCTGCAGCATGCGCACACGTGCTGGTTCTGCAGCGGTGGAATCGAGCAGTTGCCGGGCGGCCGCGAGTGCGGAGGGCAGCCGCAGCACGGTTCCCAGTTCAAGGGCAGAGATGGCAGCAGGTGATGGTGTGCTGCCACCAGCCGCTGCCGCATTTAGTTGCAGGAGTGCTTCAAGCTTTGCACGGAGGTCGTTGAAGGCTGCGTCGCGAACCTCACCGGAGAGCACTCGGCTGGTGAGCAGTTGCAGGCACTGGTCGGCGGCTGCCGCAGTGGAATTCTGTTGCAGCAGGAGTGTGAGCAGCTGGGTAATTGCAGCGGTGTTGGGCTGAGGCTCTGACAGCAGCCGGTCGGCTGTGCGAGGAAGCAGTTCGAGGACGGCATTGGGGAAGCCTGCCTGCCCTGCTCCGACGCGTTCGACCTCTGCGACGAATTCCGCGGTTTGTTTTTCGAGCAGCGGGTGAAGATTCTGCCAGACAATCCGGGGCGTCAGCGGATCATCCTGGGCCTGAGCGAGGACTGAGACGAGGATCGGTATGGCGGGCAGCTGGGGTTGGCGGGCGGCGGTGATGGCGGCTTGCAACCGCACGGCCGGGTGATCATCGGAGCGGAGTTGCGAAACGCGGTCGATGATCGGCTGGCTGAGTTGTGGGAGATCTCCGGCAGCGCGGACGGCCCAGCCTCGGAGCACAGGATCGGAGTCCCTGAGCACTTGAAGGTGGAGTTCTTCGGGGAGTCGCTGCATGCCGGCGAGGATTCCGAAGGCGCGGAGGCGTGTTTCTGAAGTGGCAGAGCTTTGGACGGTGGAAATCAGGAGTGCAGCGACTTCCTGGGAAGGCTCGGTGCACAGTCGTTCGGCGAGCAGCCTTTGTGCAGTGTCACGACGAAATCCATTGCCGTCGGCGAGCATTGCTGTGAGCTGTGGGTTGGTTGCTTTTCCGAGATCAAATATTCCGGCACGGGGGACGTTACGATAGCGGATGCGGTAGAGTCGGCCGCGGAGTCGATCGATGCCGCCGGGGTCGCGGTTTGCGTCCTGGTAGCAGTGGTAGCGGTCGTACCAATCGAGAATGCAGAGGCAGCCGTCGGGACCGGTTTTCTGCACGACCGGCATAAACCAGGCGTCGTTTGCGGTGAGCAGGTCCTCTTCGGATGCACCGCGATAGGTGGCCGCTCGGCGTTCGATGCGGTCGCGGTTGATGCAGCCACCGTGGATGTTGCCCATGTAAAGTCGCTGCCGCCAGGGTTCCGGATAGGCATCACTGTCATACCAGTGAATGCCGCAGTAGGCGGCCTTCTGATGGCGATAGTCGACGATGCTCTCGATTTTCCAGGTGAACGGCGGATAGGGCCCTCCCTGACGATGGTAGTAACCGGTTTGAGTGAGATGCCAGAGGTGATCGATGACGCAGGCACTCACGAAGGCTTCACCGTGATCATTAAAGGCGATTCCCCAGGGGTTACTGGTGCCTTCGCAGAACACCTGAAACTCGCGTGTCCGCGGGTGAATGCGGAACATGGCACAGGTGAAGTCCCACGGCCGCTGGCCTTCGCGATAGTTGGGATTTGCTGGTCCATAGGTCACGTGAGACGGATTGAAGACGCCATTCAGGCCGTACAGCCAGCCGTCTGGTCCCCATGTGAGTGAGTTGGGAAGTTCGTGGGTGTCATCGCGGCCAAATCCTGTGACGACCACTTCCTGGTGATCGGCGCGGCCGTCGCCATCAGTGTCTCTAACGAAAAGGATATCGGGCGAATTGGCAATCCAGACCCCACCGTGTCCGACGGCGATGCCGCTGGGGATATTGAGACCTTCGAGAAATACGCTGGTTTTGTCTACCGCCCCATCCCCATCGGTGTCTTCGAGAATACGAATGCGGTCCTTTCCGGGGCCAGGCTGGCGCCGGGGGTATTCAAGGGACTCGGCGATCCAGTAGCGACCACGTTCGTCGATGGCCATGGCAACGGGGTTGACCACGTCGGGTTCTGCGGCGATGAGTTCGACAGAGAAGCCCTCGGGGACTGTCATTTTTGCGATGGCTTCGGCGGGGCTGAGCGGTGGTCCGGGGGGACGGTCCTGAGCATGGGGGATGCGTTCATCGGCGGGGACTGAAGCCGGACAGACCGCAAGCAGACCTGCAAGGACCAGCACTGTGAACCACTGCCGCATGGCTTGTTTTCTCCGGGGGGTGAGTTGCTGCGGTGCTATGAGCCGCCAGCGTGATGGTTGCAGGAATCCGGTGCGCTGGCAACTGAAAATTCAGTCCGAGGAGGATGTGGTTGCCAGTTCCAGTGGCGTGCGTTCGCTTTCCTGTCCCCAGCGATCGACGACGGAAACCTGAATGCGGCTGATGTTGCGAGGGACAGGGATGCTGGGATTGGAGGCCGGCTGAGTACTCAGCTTCCAGACCTGGCCATCGAATGACCAGACTGCGATGATTCTGAGGTTTCCCTCGGTGGCAGTCTTTTCTGAGTCTGGAGTTTGCAGCTCGACGCGACTTTCGGAAGGGTGCTGAGCGATTCGTGGGGCGGCAGGTGGATTGTGCTGTGGGTGGCGAACAGTGGGTGGCAGTGCCGGGGAACTATAAGAGGACGTGCGCAGTTGGGAGGCTATATTTTCGCGATTCTGCTGCAGGGTGCGGAAACTGAAATGCAGCTGCCCCGGGACAGGACAGTGGTCGCGACAAAGTTCGATCTGGCGAAGGATCTCATCGGGTTTCCAGGAGCGTTCGGGGGCACCGACGCGGCTGGTGAAGAGTCCTGGCCAGATGGGGATATCGAGTGGGTTTTGCCGCTGCCATGACTGCAGGAGCACAGGAAAACTTTGAGCCTGCTGATTCACGGGCCAGTAGAGTTGGGGGGCGAGGTAATCGCACCAGCCTTCGCGGAGCCAGAGCACGGGGTCAGCGAAGATGCCGTTGAATTGATCGAATCCGGTGATTCCAGGGGCAACACCAGGGCGACTGATGCCAAACGGTGCAATCCCGAAGCGAATCCCCGGTTTGAGTTGCCGAGTTTGTTCGTGGAGGCGGCGCACAAGGTGATTGACATTCTGGCGTCGCCAGTCTTCACGGGAAAGTGTTCCGCCACCTGCGACGTAACGGCTCCACGAGTCTTCATCGGGAAACGGCAGCGAACGTCCGTTGCGCACAACGGGGTACGGATAGAAATAGTCATCGACGTGGATTCCGTCGATGTCATAGCGCTGGGTAACATCACGGAAGACATTGAGGTTGTGCTCGATGGCGGCGGGCGAACCGGGATCAAACCAGATGAAACGATCGTACTGGACGACAAGTTCCGGTCGAGTGCGGGAGATATGCCTTCCGGCGGGTGGCGTAGTCCCGATGTGCGCTCGACTGGGATTCAGCCATGCATGCAGCTCGATGCCACGGTGATGCGCTTCTTCGATCCACGCGAGGAGGGGATCCCAGGCCGGATCAGGCTGTTTGTCCTGAGTTCCGGACAGACTGATGCTCCACGGTTCCAGCTGCGAAGGGTAGATGGCGTCTGCAGCAGCGCGGACCTGGAGGATGATGGCATTCAGCCTGAGGTCGACAGCGGCATCAAGCAGACGGCGGATTTCGTTGTGTTGTTCCGCGGCGCTAAGCCCGCGTTTGGAGGGCCAGTCGATGTTGTCCAGAGTGGCCACCCACGCCGCGCGAAATTCACGGGGAGCAGCCGGTGGTTCGCTGGTCCGGGCATCCTGAAACAGGATCAGACCATGAATCAGGAGGAACTTAATCAAGGCGGACGTCATGTGCGAAGTCGATTCGGCATGGATGTGGGGGAAGAGAGTAAGCCTTCGACAGCTGGGAGTCTACCACTGACGAACGGTTTTGATGATCAGTCACTGTCCTCAATTCCCATTGGCAGAAAATGAGCAGCTGCATTTCAGGAATCCGCAGCGTTTGGCCGGTTGTTACATTTGATCTTGAGCTCCTCGGGTGATGAAATCCGGTCTGTTCTGGCTCTCAGTCGTATCCGCGAACATTTCTGACGGAATCTCGCACATGAACTTGCCCTGGCTGCGTTTTTCTGTAGCCGCGCTGTTGGTTTTGTGGTCGGCCCTGCCCGCGTCGGCTGCAGCCGGAGAAACACCTGTCGACAGCTCGGTGGCAGATCTGTCCAAGTGGCTTCAGCAGCACCCATTGACCGACGCAGCCTGTGAAGAGCTGGCCAGGGATGACCGTGGCCGCACACCGCTCACGGCCGACGAAGCCCGCACCGTCGCTGAAATGCTCTGGTTATCGCGACGGGAAGTGCTCAAAAAGGAACGACAGGCGGAGATGGAAGCCAGAGAGGTTGTAATCGGCGATCTGCGTATGCCGTTCTGGTATCGGACCTTCGGTGAGGCTCCTGCGGACGGTCGCAGCCTTTACATCTCCATGCATGGAGGTGGTGGAGCGCCGGCGGCAGTGAACGACCAGCAGTACGAAAATCAAAAGCGACTTTACCAGCCCGCCGAAGGAATCTACCTGGTGCCTCGAGCCCCGACGAACACGTGGAACCTCTGGCATGAGCAGCACATTGACGATTTTTTTGATCGTCTGATTGTGAATCTGATTGTGTTTGAAAATGTGAACCCCAATCGCGTTTATTTGATGGGTTATTCAGCCGGTGGTGACGGCGTGTATCAGCTGGCACCGCGTCTGGCAGATCGTCTCGCGGCAGCAGCGATGATGGCGGGGCACCCCAATGAGTCGCGTCCGGAGGGCTTGCGAAACATCGGGTTCACGCTGCACATGGGAGCGAACGACGGCGCCTACAATCGCAACGCTGTGGCGGCTGAATGGGGCCGTCGGCTCAAGGCCCTTCAGGAGCAGGACCCTCAGGGCTATTCCCATGAAGTCACTCTGCACGAGGGCCTTGGGCACTGGATGCAGCTGAAGGATGCGGTGGCTGTACCGTGGATGGCCAAGTTTCAGCGGAGTGTCTGGCCGACAAAAGTGGTCTGGGTTCAGGACGACGTCCGGCATTCCAGGTTTTACTGGCTGCAAATGAATGCTGATTCTGCAAAGGCCGGGGATGCAGTCACGGCTGATGTCAGCGAGGGTGCCGTGCGAATTCTCAGCAGCACTCCGGATGAAGTCACGCTGCTGCTCAGCGACAGCCTTGTTTCACTCGACAAGCCGGTGACAGTGATTCATCCGAATGGAATGCGAACTGAGCACAAAGTGGAGCGGACCGCAGGGGTGCTGGCGGCGGCACTGCGGGAGCGCAGCGATCCCGTCAGTATGTACTCCTCAGAGCTCAAACTGCAGCTGCAGCGGTAGGCCTGACATGGCAGCGCTCGTTGCATTTCAAGAGGCGGTTGACGAAGGAATTCGGCGGGGCCTGCACACGGGTGTGCAAGTCTGCGTGCTGCTGGAGGGCCGGGAGTATTTTGATGGGGCATTTGGTGAGTCGCTGCCGGGGCGGCGGTTGACATCGGAGCACCTGATGCCCTGGAGAAGTGCCGGTAAGCCACTCACGGCGCTGCTCGTGCTTAAGGAACTGCATGCTCGCGGAATCCCGCTCAGCACACCGCTGGCCAGCCTGCTCCCGGAAGCTGTGGGCACGGACAAGGCAGCCTGCAGCCTGCATTCCCTGCTGACTCATACTTCTGGATTTCCGCAAATCGAAACTGGCTGGCCGCATGTGTCGTGGGAGGAGTCTGTGCAGAGGGTACTGCGGGAGCCATGCGGGCTGGCCTGCGGATCGGCCGCTTACCATCCACAAAGCAGCTGGTTTTTGCTGGGCGAGATTCTGCGCAGGTTCGCGGGTGGCAGACTGTCCTTTGCAGAGTTGCTGCAGCGCGATTTGCTGGAACCGCTGGGACTGGCCGATGTTTACTGCGGAATACCCGATGGTCGGCTCCATGAGTTGTCTGACCGTCTGCCAGGAATTTACGAACGTGAACGTGGAGAGCTTGTGCCTGCCAACTGGGGCACCCCGGCCTGGCTCACACGATGCTCACCGGGAAGTAACTTGCGAGGCCCGGTGAGGCAGCTTGCACGGTTTATGCAGATGCTGTTGAACGGTGGCGAGGATTTTGCGGGGCGTCGGTTTGTGTCTGGGGAAGTGGTGCGGGCGATGACAGCGCGACAGCGGATCGGTGAATATGATCAGACGCTGCAGCATGTCGTGGATTTTGGCCTTGGTGTGATCTGCAATTCGAATGCGTGGGGCGTGGAGACGCTGCCCTACGGTTTCGGCCGCTGGAGCAGTCCGGGTTCCTTTGGGCATGGTGGTGCGCAGTGTGCGCTTGCCATGTGTGATCCGGAGCGAGGATTGGCGGTGGCATGGGCGGCAAACGGATTCTGTGGAGAAGGCCAGCATCAGCGGCGGAATCGGCTGTTTCAGGACGCGTTGTACAGGGATCTGGGTTTTGCGAAGTTGTGAGGTAAGCCATGGTGAAGAATTTTCGACGAAGACTGCTGGATGGCGATAAGCTGCTGGGCACCATGCTGACGCTGCCGTCGGCTGCGGTCGCAGAGATTCTGGCGGATGCCGGTTTTGAATGGCTGTTTGTGGACTGCGAACATGGTCCCATGGACGTGGCTTCGGTTCAGGAAGTGTTGCAGGCGGTGGGAGATCGCTGTGCCTGCATCGTGCGGGTTCCGGAAGGGACAGACGGAGAGATCAAGCGGATTCTCGACGCGGGTGCTCAGGGAATCATCGTGCCGCAGGTGAATACGGCTGCTCAGGCTGCTGCTGTGGTGCGCGCGTCGCGATATCCGCCGCAGGGGGGTCGGGGCGTTGGGATTGGCCGGGCTCAGGGTTATGGAGTGCGGTTTTCGGACTACGTCAGCACAGCGAATGACGAGGTTGTGGTTGTGGTTCAGGCCGAGCATCGGGAGGCGGTGGAGTCGATCGAGGAGATTGTAGCAGTACCGGGCATTGATTGTGTGCTGATCGGCCCCTACGACCTTTCAGCCAGTTATCACAAGATGGGGCAGATCCATGATGGGGAGGTGGTGGCGGCCATCGATCGAGTGCTGAGTGTGTGTGCACGATCTGGGTTGGCGACCGGGTATTTTGGAGTAACTGCGGAGGCTGTGGAAGAATATCGGCGCCGTGGTTGTCGATTGCTGGTAGCGGGCGTGGATGTGGCCTACCTGAGCGGGGGTGCGCAACGGATGCAGCGTCAGCTGAGCGGAGCCTGAATTACAGTTTCGCACGCAGCCTGGGCTGGTCCTGCAGCAACTGCGCGTTAGGATACGAGGGGACTGGTGTACTGCTGCCGACAGTTTTCGGGGATGTTTGTTTCAAGGGGCCGTAGTTGTGCCGCTGAAGATTGACACATCCGAAGAGCCTGCGCTGAATCTGACGCCGATGATCGACGTCGTTTTTCTGCTCATCATTTTCTTCATGGTGGGTGCTCGGTTTACTCAGGAAGCGGAAGAGCAGCAGTTTGATGTGCAGTTGCCGACCGCGTCACCCGTAGAGACGCTGGGGCGACAGCCTGACCCGCTGGTGATCACCGTCACAGCGACCGGAAGCACATCGGTGGCCGGTCGTCCTTATTCGACGGCGGAACTTCAACAACTCCTTGTCAGGGCTCGTACAGCTTATGCCGAGCAGGCTGTGATTATTCGAGGGGATGCGGCTGGAAGTTATCAGGCAGTGATGGATGTGATGAGTCTTTGTCATTCGGCACAGATTCGTCGCTTTTCCCTGGCGTTCCAGCCGCAGGACGGCGCACGGCCAGGTGAGCAATGACTGAACTTCAGGGCGCACTGGAGCGATTGCTTCGCGGGGAGTTGCAAAGCGGGGACGACCTGGCCCTGCTGCTTTTGTGTTCAGCTATGGTCATCTCTCTCGCCCATCTGCTCACCATGATCGTCACTCGCTGGGGTGATCGGCACACAGCTGCAAAGAGTTTTGTAGCTTCGCTGTTGGTGCACTGCGTGTGTTTCTTCAGTTTTCAGGTGCTGTTGCCGTTGCTTTCTGCAGAACCAGGGAAGCTGGAGCAACCTGCAGCTGAGGCGGAGATTGTAATTGACGTCCTGCCACCTTCATCCGGCACGGATGTTCCCGAAGGGGCAGCAGCCGACGCGGTTCCGCTTGTGGACCGCCCAAACCAATTGCCTCCGGAGCTGGAGCGTATGAAACTGCCGGAGCGGGAGCGGGAGGTTGCCGCGATGCCCGAACGTGAATCTGGTCGCGAGGGGCCACTCAGCACCTCAGCCCCCAGCATCTCACAGTTTGAAGCTCGTGAGATGCAGAGCCTTGACGTTCCGCGTGAGGCTGCGCCCGTCGCCGCGGCTCCGGTCGCGTCTGACCCGGCGACGGATCTGCAGACAACTTTTGCCGCGAGCATGGCAGATCTGGCGGTTGCAACAACCCCGCGAATTGCTCCGTTACCCATGGAGTCTGATGCACGGGCAGATCGGGCGGAGCCGGCCGGTCCGGCTGCGGCACCTGAACTGGATTTTCGCACACTGCCGCTGAGTCCTTCACTTGCGGTGGTGCCTGCAACGAACGCAGAGACGGCGATGTTGGCGCTTCCGAAGAATTCTGATGCGGAGCTTTCTGAGCCCCTTCGCCGTCCGAGCGTGTCGCTGCCGGAGCTCGCGGTGCCAGGACCTGTGTCAGGCATGGCTGCAACCACTCCCTCCACCAACGCTCGCGCCCTGCCCGGCGTCCGCGCTCGTTTACCGCGTCCATCACGACCGGAGCCGGAGCGAGTGGATGTGGCGCCGCCGACTCGTTTCCGCGGTGATGCTGAAATCGGCCTCAGAGCCTCAGGAGGCGCTCAGAATCCCGGACTCTCGGGCCCCCGTGTAGGCTCTGCGGGGGCGGCGACTGACGCGCTGGCTTCGGCAGAGGAGACGATGGGCCGTGACCTCGCCCAGCAATCCGGACCGCGGCAGCCACCCTCCGAAGTCTATCGACTGCGTGGCGCAGGAAGACGTGGATCTGCGGCAAGGGAATTCGGTGGTACAGTTCAGTCTGAACAGGCCGTTGAGCGGAGCCTGCGCTGGCTCGCATCGGTGCAGTCGCCGGATGGACACTGGGATGCTTCGGACTACGGTGCCGGACAGGTGGAAAAGGACGAGACGGGAACCAATCGGGACTTTGCAGGCCGGGAGGCCGACACGGGCACGACAGGTCTGGTGGTGCTGTGTTTTCTGGGGGCTGGCTACACTCATGAGCAGGGCCCGTATACGTCTGTGGTTGAACGTGGTCTGAACTGGCTGCTGCAGCAGCAGGCAGCGGACGGAAATCTTTTTGGACGCGCCGAGCCGTTCGCTCAGATGTACTGCCACGCGATTGCGACGTATGCAATCGCCGAAGCGTTCGCGCTGCTGCGTGCAACTCCGCCACAGTCTCTGCTTTCTGCGGAGCGGACGGTGCAGCCGCAGCGGGTCACGGAGGAGCGTCTGCGGCGGGGACTCACGGCGGCAGTGCGATTCATCATCAGCCGGCAGGATTCAGACAGCGGTGGCTGGCGATATCAGCCCGGCCAGGAAGGTGACCTCAGCATGCTTGGGTGGCAGGTGATGGCGTTGAAAAGTGCAGAGCTGGGTGGCATTGCGATACCCATCAGAGTCCGTTCCGGGATTCAGGCATTTCTGAATCGCGCCGCACAGGGGACGGCAGGCGGACTCTACGGTTATCGGCCCCCGTCTCGCCCAGGTGTGGTTGTGGATCCGGTCACTCCAGCCATGACTGCCGAAGCTCTTTTCTGCCGTCAGATGCTTGGGCTCGGTGAAGAATCACCCGCCGTGAATGAAGCCTTGAATTATCTGAGTGGCCAGCTTCCGGAAGTTGCCCAAATGAACTTCTACTACTGGTACTACGGATCACTGGCACTGCACCAGCATGGCGGACCCGTCTGGAACTCATGGAACGAGCGAACCCGAGAACTGCTGATTGCCGGACAGATCACTTCGGGAACATTCGCCGGCTCGTGGGACCCCACAGACCTCTGGAGCCGCTATGGAGGGCGTCTTTACTCCACAACATTCGCCACACTGACACTGGAGGTCTACTACCGTTTGCTGCCTCTGCAAAGACTTCAGGCAACAACATCCGGGAAGTCTGGGGAAGCCGCGGACAGCGAAAACTGAATGGAGCATTGGGGCAAACGCAGGTCACAGAACCTGCGCCACATGATCAGAGTGCCACACGTCAGCGTCGGCTGTCGTTGTATGATGCCGGTGGTGGCGACCGATTGAATTGCGCGTTGATCTGCTGCATTTGGTCGCGGTAGCTTTGCAAAGCACGATCAGCCTGCGTCGGCTCGGGGGCAACCGGGGCTTCGCGACCTTCAGGACCAGCAGTGTTTGGGCTGGGATTACCCGCTGCTGCAGGCCACGCTTCGGGATATGCAGCTGGCACTTCAGAGGCTCCAAAGGCCGCGGAATCCCGTGACGCTTCCCTCGCTGGTTGACGCCGAGCCCCCCCCCACGCCGGAACAACACCACTTTGTGCGTTCGTATCGGAGTAACCAGCGGGCATTATGGATCGTTGTGGGGCTCCCTGACTTCGCTGGGGCTCGACGGGCGGGAACAGCGAGCCGGGGCCAATATTCAGGCCCTCCGTCCTGAAACCGGAATCAGCGCCGTAGACGGGAAATCCACTCTGCCCTCCTGCCGCTTCAACAACTCGCATGCGGCTGGGAAGTCCACGGTTAAAACCAGCCGGCTGTCCGTAACTTTCGGCCCCGGCCGTGGTGCCTGCTGAAGAAGACCGAATTGGCACGGGGGGACTCACAGCGATGCCCGTAGCGTTTGAAGGAGCATTTGAAGACCATGTCGCACCATCGGCTGCAGACTCTGGCGTCAGTCGAGCACCTGGTCGTGTTTCTCCTGCATTCGGCCGAGTGGAAGCCGTCTGATTGGGAAGTGTCAGTTTTCCAGAGGGTCTGTCTCCGGACAAACCGACTCGCATCTGCTGATTCACGGCTGCGTAGGACGGCGATTCGCCGCTGAGTGGCTCACGGTCTGCAGGCGGGTAGTCGGACTCTGCCACACGTGGTGCCTGGTAGGCTTCAGCAGTGTAGTTGGACGCGGGGTAGTTGTTGTCGACATAGCCCTGGTCCGGATAGCCACCATTCGGTTGGTTGCTGATTGGGTAGCCGACAGGTGGGTAGCCGACAGGCGGGTAGCCTGAAGGCTGGTTATCGGGACCTGGATAACCAGCATAAGAATATCCCTGCGGAGGAGGCAATTGATTCGTCGCGGCCTGGGACTCAGCAGGTGCATAGGTATTGGTGTAGCCGTTGGCTCCGTGGGGCCAGGATTCGGCATTTGGCGAGGGATCCGTTACGAGGGGATTGGGATAGGTGGCTGACTGGCTGGCAAAAGCTGGTGATTGTGGCTGCGGAGCGAGCGATGGATTCCCGGAAACTGTGGATGCCGGTGTTCGAGAATTCAGAGGGTTCCCGTTGAGCCATGGTTCAGGGGAGCGATGGGTTGATTCCACATCATTTCGCCGTTGTTCGGCGAGTGCTCTCTCTTTCCTCGCAATTTCCTGTACCTGTTCGAGGCTCATTCCCGGCGCCGGCTGATGGGACTCGGGCCGGGGTGCTGCCGCAACGGCGGTATCCGGGAAGGCCTGGCGTTCGAGCGAAGCGAGAATGCTGGCGGTTTTGGCGGAGTTTCCGAGTCGCTGGACCAGTCTTTGTTCGGCCGCAGTGCGATTGCCCTGCCTGAGGTCGAGCAGAGCAAGGTTCATGTGGGCGCGTTCATAGCTGGGCTGAAGTTCGATGGCCTGATTCAGATAACGAGTGGCTTCGGCATAGCGATTCTGCAGGACGTATGAATAGCCGATGTCGGAGAGCAGAACGGCATCCTGGGGACGAATTTTGAGGGCCTGCTTATAGTGGTATTCAGCGTCGTCCCAATCTTCGTCCAGATCGGCGGCCATGGCCAGGCCATGGTGGGCATCCGGATGATCAGGCGCTTCATGCAGGACTTCGCGGTAGAGTCGTCTGGCATCCTCAGGATTCTCGGCTCTCAGTGCGGTCTGAGCGTCTCGAATCAGTCGGGACTGTCGTTCGACGGCCGCCAGTTCAGCGTCGGGATTCTCTGCCTCGGTATCTGTGTGGGTGGCCAATTGTTTCTGGCCGTCCACATCCTCAGGTTCGGCGGGGTTATCTGCCGTGCGACGTTCCTCCGTCCCGGGCCGCAGGCGCGAAATCCACTTTGGCTTCCACGAGCCGGTACAGCCTGTGAGGGCGGCAAGAAGCAGCAGCGGCAGAATTTGCCGGTATTTGAGCATAGAGGTGGCTCCCGTCCCGCCACCAGGGATGCAGGGCACCCGCAGCAACCAGCGGCTCAGGACAGATCAAAAAACCTCAAAAACACAGGAATTTCCAGGATTTCAGCAGCTGCGCAGCAGTGATTGCGCAGCTCTCTGAGGCGACCATTTGCTTTTAGCGAAAGCTATGGGAACGTGTCGAGACGAATTCGTCAGGGTAGCCGTCGATTCGAGTTCGGCCGCATGTCGGTGACTGTCGTGGCTTCAGGCGTGAAGCAGTCCGAGGATACCCAGACCGTAGAATGTGTACTCCACATCAAGTTGCTGATCCCACGAGGCCCCGCGAAAACCGCCGGTCCTGCACTCCAGATGCTGCTCCACATAACCCAGAATCCGTTCCCGCGGCAAAACGCTGGAAAAACCGAGATTCTGGGCCGTCAGCAGTCCCGTAAATGTGGAAAGACCATCTGCGAAAGGAACACGGGTATTCGCCTGGAATCCCCCTTCTCCCCCGGCCACATCGCTTAGAAAACCGCCAACATCGGCAGCAATATCGGCGTCGAGGGCATCGAGCATGGACAGCAGTGCGACGGCAGCCGCAGTTGGGTTTGTGCCACTCCTTCGCATAGGAGCGATTTCCACAAAGCCACCATCATCCCGCTGCCGGTCATACAAAAACTGAACCAGCTGGTTTCTTCGTGGAATTGCTCTTCCAAGGATTTCAAAGATCAGGGCCACAAGAAAGGACTGGTAGGTGCTTCCGAGCGCGCCTTCAGGGCTTTTTGCAAAGCCACCGTCAGCCGTGCGCAACTTCAGCAAAGACTCAATCAGCAGCTCTGGGAGTTCAGGGGGCTGATCGGCAAGCAGATCCGGACCACCGGAGGCCTGGACAACAAGGGAGGAATAGAGCCAGCTGAGCAGATCGATGGCGTTGAGCTGCATGAGGGGTGAACTGCGAAGCCAGCCACTGAGACCTGTCAGGCATTCCTCGGACAGCCCTCCCGTTACCGCGAGGGCTCGCACAGCAAACCCTGTGTAGTACAGATCCGGCCCTCCCTCACGTCCTGGGAACCCTCCTTCAGCTGTTTGTTTCCCGAGCACGAAGTGGCGGTGAAGTTCAAGCCGGGCGCGAGGCAGGCGACGGAGCCCGGAGTTGACGCGATCAGCGAGTTGAAGGAGATACATGGAAAATCGGCGTTCAGACCAGAGTCGGGAATCCTGAAGCAGTGAAGAAGCTCCCCCGCACAGTGGAGCGTAGCGGAGCGAGTGAAAAACGCCAGCGTTGGGTGGCACGTTGCAATTTGGAACACACTTGTTTCCGGATGTCATCAAAACCGGGGGGCGGAGGCAGCAAATGCTGCTGGCTGTCATCCTGAGGTCAGAACGCCGAAAACCAGGCAAATCCCGAACGTCGTTTCCTTCACCGACGATCATGCGGAGGAGGGCGGAAAAACCGCAAACAGGGGCAAAAAATTTCTTCAGCCCGAATAAGATCGACGTGGCTTCCGCGTTTGTAAGCGGAGGATTTGGAACGAGGAACGTCGCTCATGAAAACCAACAGGCCCAATCCGGCACGAACAGACCGGCTTGCAGCGAGACACGGCGGGAAGCCGCTGTTTCTGCGCACAATGGCGCAGCGGTTTGGTGCAGCCACGGTGGAGACAGCCGTCTGCCTGCCCTTCCTGATTGTGATGGTTTTTTCCTCAGTGGAACTTTCGGGCGCGGTGTTTTTGAAGCACAGCGTCGATCTGGCTGCTTACGAAGGCGCACGGACGGTGACCAGGCCCGGAGAAAATGCCGCGAAGGCCGCGGAACGTGTCGCACAGATTCTCGCCTCCCGCAAAGTGACCAACTACACCTACTCCTGTAGTCCCTCAGTCACGGCGAGCACTCCCCGTGGCACTCCGGTCGAAGTGACCGTAACAGCCCCTGCAGGCAGCCTTTCCATTGGCCCGCTTAGACTTCTCACAGGGAAGACAATGTCGGCCAGGTTCACGATGGCTCGCATGTAGGACAGGTCAGGTTTCCGTAGTTCAGCTGAAGGGCTTAAACTGTGCGCTGCTCAACCAAAACGCAACTGATCTGCACCAACTCTGAATGTGGCCAGCGCCGCGGTGCTGCTCAGGTGATTATCGCCGTGATGTTGTTTGTCTTCGCCGTGATGTCGGCGTTCATGATTGACTATGCGTACATGCTTTTGGTGAAAGGACAGGCGCGCATGGTTGCAGACTCTGCAGCCCGAGCCGGCGCAGAGGCACTCGTCCGAACACGCGACCCGAACCTCGCCATTCAGGCGGCCATGGATATCGGTGGCCGCAATGAGGTCGCTGGCCGGGCTTTCCAGCTGGCCTCTTCCGACATCGTGCTGGGACAGTCGATTGCTGCCAACGACGGCAGTTGGGTATTTTCACCCGGCGTGACTCCTTACAACAGCGTCCAGGTCACATCCCGTGTTCGACGCGACTCACCCTTCGGCGCAGCACCACTATTCTTTGGCGGGGTGACCGGCGTCGATGACTTTCAGACCAAAGGAATGGCCACCGCAGGCGAACAACCCATCGAAATCTGCCTCTGTCTCGACCGGTCAAATTCGATGGTGCAGGAGGCCGTAACCACCAACAGGTGGCCGTCAGGAAACGATCAGCTCTTCCCGCTTTCATTTTACAGCTTCAACCTGCGAACATGTATCCAACATTCGCCTCCGCATCGCACGGCCAGTCGCTGGGCTGCCCTCAGACTGGCTCTGGACGTCTTCTTCACAGAATGCGGAAAAGCTGTAAATCCCCCGCGGGTGTCACTGGTGACTTTTGCCAGCCAGGGGACTCAGACCAGACATCCCCTTTACAGCTACAATGCGACCGACGTGAATGTGCAGATGCCAACTGGTTCCGGCATAACCTGGTCACAGAATCTGGCACAACTGCAGACGGCCCTTGATACTCTCAGCGGACGTCCACTTTATGGTGAGACGAACACGAACTCGGGATTGCAGGCGGCCGTTAATGTCTGCACAGGGGCCAGTGGCCGTGTGCAGGCGCGGAAGGTGATCATTCTGATGACCGATGGTGTGCACGACTCCGGCTTCAGTCCGATTCCTGCCGCGGGTAATGCCGCGGCCGCCGGCATCACTGTCCATTGCGTCAGCATGCAGCTGACGCGTCAGACAGTTCTTGATCAGGTCGCCAACATGACCGGTGGCAAATACTACGTGACCGGATCAAATTCAAATAACACACCGCAGCAGAACTTCGCGGAACTGCAGGCGGCATTCAAAGATGTTGCAAACCAAATCCCGATTGTGTTGATGGATTAATCATTGTCAGCACGGCTCTTTAGGCAAGTTGAGGTCAGCGTGAAAAGGTCGGTCGGACAGCAGGCAAAGAGGCACCGTCGCGGGGCAGTCACCGTTGAATTCGCCATGGTGTTCCCGGTGATCCTCCTGATGTTCACAGGCTCCATCGAAATGGCGTCTCTGCACTACGCAAGACACAGCATGGGATACGCCGCCTATGAAGCGGCTCGCAAGGCGGCAATTCCCGGAAGCACCCCAGCCAAAGGCCAGAACGCCGGAATGCAGCATTTGAATTTGGTTGGGCTTGGCACAGGAGCGCAGGTCACAGTGACCCAAAACAGCACTGCTGTGACGGCCGAAGTGCGAATTCCCTCGTCAAATTTCTCGTGGGGACCAATCAGCTACCTCGCGAACTTCATTGCGGTCGAACGCTGCACATTGCTCCGGGAGTAGCGAGGCAACAATCCGGTCAGTAGCCAGCCGCCATTCCATCCTTCCGCGATTCGCTCGCTCCCAGAAAGACATCCCGCTGAGCATCATACTGTATGCCCTGGTAGCCACCGAATTCACCCCGGGCTGATCTGATGACGTGTCCTGATTCCTGCAATTGCTTTGTAAGTGATTCCGGAAATCCGCTTTCCAGCGCGACAGCACCTCCATCGGTCATTGTTTCCCCCGTCGGCTCAGAAGAACCGGAATGCAGTATTCGAGGAGCGTCACCAGCCTCCTGGATATTCATTCCGAAATCGATGATGTTGAGCAGAATCTGCACATGCCCCTGCGGCTGCGTTGCTCCTCCCATCACCCCAAAGCTTAGAAACGGTTTACCGTCCTTCGTTACAAAGGCCGGAATAATTGTGTGAAACGGACGCTTTCCCGGGGCATACGAATTCATCCGGCCCGGCTGCAGGTCAAACATTTCTCCACGATCCTGCAGACAAAAACCCAAGCCTGCCGGACAAACTCCGGAACCAAAGCCCCGATAGTTGCTTTGAATCAGTGACACCATGTTCCGCTCACTGTCCGCAACCGTCAGATAGATTGTGTCGCCCTGATCGACAGCGTGCGGCAACCCCGGGGGATGGCTGATCGCAGCGCGATCAACATTGAGCAACTGGCGGCGTTCCGCCGCGTACTCCTTCGAGATCAGTCGCTCCACTGGAACTTTTGCAAAAGCCGGGTCGGCATAAAGTCGAGCACGGTCCTCGAATGCCAGCTTCTTGGCTTCGACAAACAGGTGTGCATGCAGTCGACTGCCAAACCCCGCTCCTCGCAGATCGAACGGCTCCAGCAGATTGAGCATCTGCAGGGCGGCAATTCCCTGACCGTTTGGTGGCAGTTCCCAGACGTCATATCCTCGATAGTTGACTGAAACAGGCTGAATCCAGTCAGAGCGATGTGCGGCAAGATCCGCGGTTGAGAGAAAACCGCCATGCTGTTGCACAAATCCGGCAATGGCGACTGCCATGTCTCCGCGGTAAAATTCATCCCTGCCCCGCTCGGCAATCCGCTGCAGCGTGGCCGCGAGGGCTGGATTGCGAAAGAGATCCCCTTTCTGCGGCGCCTTTCCATCAATCAGAAACAACTCCGCAAAACCCGGCTGGTCTCGAAACACCGTTTCGCCACTCTTCCAGCCCGCTGCGATGATCTCCGTGACCGCGAAGCCCTCCCGAGCATAGCGAATGGCGGGCTCCATCAGCCGTGAAAATGGCAGTCTGCCAAACTTTGCGTGCAGTTCAAACCAGCCATCCACACAGCCGGGCACCGAAATCGGCAAGACTCCCAGCGAAGGGATTCCTGTGAGTCCACGACGGCTGAATTCTTCGCGGGTGAGCGTTGCGGGCGATCGGCCGCTGGCGTTCAGTCCGTGCAGACGCTGCTCCCTGCCATCCCACACGATGGCGAACAGATCTCCGCCAATGCCGCAACCGGTGGGCTCGGTGAGCGCGAGAACGGCATTGGCGGCAATCGCGGCATCGACGGCAGAACCACCGGCTTTCAGGATTTCGACCGCCGTGAGCGTTGCGAGCGGTTGACTTGTCGCCGCCATCCCATTCCGAGCAATGACCTCCGACCGCGTCGCAAAGGACCGGCCGGCAGGTCGATCTCCGGCGAACAGCAGGGAACTGAACATCACAAGGCAGAGTCCTGAGCGCAGAGAAGCACGCACTGACATCACAAAAACTCCCGGTGACACACACCAGCTACTTTGGAAAATCACCGGCGCGGATCACAACAAGGCGTTCGAGCGGAATGTGCCGCTGAAAGGCGGTCTTCACAGACTCCACTGTGAGCGACTCAATGCGAGCACGTTCTTCCGCCTCGCGTTTGAATGACCGCCCCAGATAAAGTCCGGCAGCCAGCTGGCCAGCAATTGCACTGTCACCGCTGTAAGACAGTTTCCGCGATTCCAGCCACGCCGTCTTCGCCTCAGCAAGCTCCTGCTCTGACGGTCCTTCTTCGATGAATTTCTTCAATTCCTCAAAAACGGCCGCCTCGACCCGGTCGATGTTAGCCGGATTTGTAATTGCATTGATGAGGAACCGTGCATCCGTCCCCTGCGACGGAATGCTGATGGACGAGCCGATCCCATAGGACAGTCCCTCCTTCTGACGCACACGATTTCCAAGACGTGAAGACAGCGTTCCCCCACCCAGAATGAAGTTCCCCAGCTGCAGTGCGGCTGCATCCGGGTGATCATCGTTCATGTCACAGCTGAGCCCGGCCAGAAAGACGGCATTAGCCTTATCCGGAGTCAGCAGAGCTTCACGAGCCCCAGCCTGATCCGGCTTTGCCTCACGCACAACGGGCTTTGCGGGCACAGCGGACTTCCAGCCATTCAGGATTTCACGAACTGCGGACAGAGCGGCCTCGGGTTCGAAGTCACCGACAACTGCCAGTTCCGCTGAACCGGCAGACAGCTGTTGTTCGTACAGGCTGCGAATCTGGTCGAGCGTAATTGATTCGACTTCCTTGCGGCGTTCAGCAAGAGTCATTGAATACCGGACATCACCTGCCGGGTATTGTGAGAGCGAGCGAGAGATCGACTCCGAAGCCAGCATGGCCGGGTCACCCTCCATGGCCGCAAGACCGGCCAGCGAACGCACCTTCATCTGCTCAAATTCTTCGACAGGAAATGCGGGTTCCCGCAGAATCTCGCCGAGCAGTCGGATACCCTGTTCGAGGGAATTGCGGCGGGCTTCGATGGAGAAGCTGAGAGCACCGGTGCCACCTCCGCCACCACTGCTTCGTCCGCCACGACGTCCCCGTCCGCCGCCACCACCGCCGCCGATCTGCACGTTGAGTTTGTCCATCTCCTGCTGCAGGGCCTGGCGATCAAGCCGTTTTGTGCCGGCCATGAGCATGGACTGGAGCATTCCGGCCGCCGTAGCCTGTCCCTGCAGCGACTGCTCGTTGCCGTAACGCAGAGTGAGGGTGAGCGCGACAGTTTCTCCGCGGGTCTTCATGGGCAGCAGGCCGATCTTCAACCCGCCTTCCTCAAATCGCTGAGTGCGGGCTTCGAGGTTTTCCGGAGTCGGATCGAAGGCTTCACCGGCTGCGACAGCCTCGCCGCCGCGGTAGTCCTGCACCACATCCGCAATCGAAGGTACGGAGGGAATTGACAGGCGTTGTGGCGCATCTGCGGGAATGAAGACTCCCAGCGTCCTGTTCCACTCGGGGAAATAGGTTCGAGCGACTCGGTTCACGTCATCCGCCGTGACTGCCTGAACGCGATCCCGCTGGAGAAACAGCAGCCGCCAGTCGCCCAGCGAAGAGGCTGTACTCAGGGCAGAAGCCATCGCTGCGGCACTGGTCAGGAGTTGCTCTGAGCCGCGTTTGGCCCGCAGCTTTGCACGATCGACCTCTTCCGGTGTGAATGGGGTTTCTGCCAGCGTATCGATAACCCTGAGCAATTCAGTTTGCACTTCATTCAGCTTTTCGGGAGCTGGAGTTGCACTGAAGGTGAACAGTCCCGGATCATGGGAGCTGTCAGCTCTGCCGGAGGCACTGGCGGCAATTCGCGTCTCTACCAACGCTTTGTCCAGCCGTCCGGTCTTGGTCTCTGAAAGAATACTTCCGAGAATCGAAAGCGGCGCCCAGTCGACGTGGGCGGCGGCCGGCATGTGATAAGCAGCAACGACCGCTCCAGCTCCGCCCACGCGACGCAGGACCACGCGTCGTTCGCCGTCCTGAGCAGGTTCCTCAGTGTAAGTCGGATCCAGCCGACGCTCGGGCCTGGGGATCGAGCCGAGATATTTCGTCAGGAGTTCAAGTGCCCGCGATTCCTCGAATCGGCCGGTCACGATAAACACCACATTGTCCGGCTGATAGTATCGCCGATAGAAGGCCTGCAGGTTGTCAATGGGAACCCGTTCAATGTCGGAACGATTGCCGATGGTGGTCTTACCATAGTTGTGCCACTCATAGGCAGCTGCCATCACACGTTGAAAGAGCACTCCTTCGGGACTGTTTTCACCTCGCTCAAATTCATTCCGAACGACCGAGAATTCCGACAGCAAATCCTCGCGGGCAATGAAACTGTTCACCAGTCGATCCGATTCCAGTTGAATCGCAAACTCAAGATTCTGATCGTTCGCCGGGAGAGTCTCGAAGTAGTTCGTCCGATCCTGATTGGTCGTGCCGTTGAAGCTGGCACCGTGATCACGCAACGCCTTCGGAATATCGCGGAACGTCGGTGTACCCTTAAAGACCAGATGCTCCAGCAGATGCGCCATACCTGCCTCACCGTAGCCTTCGTGGCGGGAACCAACCAGCACAGTCATGTTGACGGTGATCGTCGGCTGACTGGGATCGGGGAAGAGCAGCACGCGGGCGCCGTTTGACAGCCGATACTCCGTCACGCCTTCGATCGATACCACTTTCATCGGTGGTTCTGCGGCTATGGAGTTCACGGCCGCGAGGGCGAGTGCGATCAGACAGAGCAACAGTCGAGACATAACCCGGATCCCTTTGCAATTCATGGCCGGAAGCGAGACAATCATGAGCAGGAACGCGTCGGAGTCTACTCCATCCACATCCACTCTGGAAAGCGTACCGTATGGCAACGAACGAAGACGACCGGGAAGATCTGCTGCGGGAAGCTGTCGCACTGCTACCAAGGGCCGAACTACACGTGCACGGGCTTGCTGAACTGCTCACGGCAGGCTTCCGCAGCAACGGATTTCTCAGCCTGTATTTCGGTCAGGATCCGGTGTATCAGTTTGATCAGTCAGGGCGACTGCGGCGTGCCTTCGAGGGTGGGCTGCTTTATCGGACTGCCGCATCAACGCTCTCAAGGCTGCAGCGCATCCGATCCGCAGGCACCGTGACATTGCTGAGGCATGATCTCAATCCACAGGAGCTGACCGAGTTCCGCAGTCGGATGCAGCAGCATCTGGCGACTCTGCAAACGGCACTGGAAAATGCAGGCGTTGCAGTTGTTCGCTGCGTGCCGGAAAATCAGGAATGGACCGGGCTGCTTCTTGAATCCCTGACAAAAGTCACCAACGCCGCCCCCTGGCTCGCTGCTCCAATCGTCGGTCGACGTGCCCGTTGATTTGACATTTCCCGGAGACCATGAGGCAGGGGGTGAGATTGGGAGGATGAGGCTTTCAAGCGGAACGCAGAAGCTCCCAGCGTCTGTGCGGACGTGACGATTTCTGCAGCAGCAGCGGAGCACTCGCCGCAAAGGTTGCCTGCAGAGTGTCGGCACGGCCGGGATCGACCGGGCCGGCATGGACCAGCAACAGATATCGCAGCACCAGCGGGGCTTCAGAGTGTGTCGTCTGCGGCCCCTGCATGCAGGGCGATGCACACATCCAGCCATCATCCCGCACATGCCACCCTGTCGGCTGGCCGGGGTTTTGAGGGTGATCAATGAGCGTCAGGCCTTCCCAGTTCGCGGCGGAATTCCGGGGCGGTCCACTGTAGTCCATCCACCTTGCAATTTTGCCAAACAACTGCTTTTCCCCGACAGCCCCGTCACTGCCCGTCAACTGGCCTTTACCAAACACTGCAGACAAGCCTGCAGAAACCCGCACCGCAAGGAATCCAAAATTCGTTCTGGCAAACTCCAGTGAACCAGCCGATGGGTGAAAGCGACTTTGAAGTTCCAGCGTGTATTCTCCGGCGCCCGGCTGCGGAACCAGTTCACAGATCAGTTCCTGACGGATGAGCGGGGCTGGATTGTGCCCGTCGAACCAGCCCAGTTCCACTGCCATGCGGCAACTCCCCTCGCCGTCTTCGTACGCAAACCACTGCAATTGACGAATCGTGGCCCCGGACGCGTTACCCCAGAAGTCGATTCCCAGCACTTTGTTGTGGGCGAACCAAAGCGACTGATGATGGTCGTGATCGGGAGCCCCGGGATGCCCCATGCGTGTGAGCGACGTACCGGAGGGACCAGTTACCGGAAAGAAATACGGTCGCGGATAACCTGTACCGGAGTGCCAGCGAAGCACTTCGCGATCGTCGATGAGGAATGCCAGTTGGTGTTCAGCAAGCGGCAGCAGGGAGCAGTGCGGCATGTTCAGGCTCCGGAGGAAATCGACAGCCTCGATTGTTGTTCAGCACGACTGACCTGCAGAACGCCAGTCGGTTGCTTGCCAGGATCGTGCGAATCGTAGAGTCTACGCAGGGGCAGAGCAAAATGCACCAGACCAAATGGAGACAGGGCCATGGGAAGAGCGACAACCAGACGACAGATGGTGGCGGGACTGGCATGGGCTGCGACCTCGGGAGTTCTCGGGGCGCCATTGATCAGCGTCCTGCAATCTGCCGAAAAACAACCGGAAGCTGCCTGGAGAGCGGGTGTTTCCAGAGCAGTGATCACACCGGAAACACCAGTCTGGCTTGCTGGCTATGGCTCGCGACGAGTCCCCGACGGCAAGCTGCACGACCTCTGGATGAAGGCTCTTGCCCTTGAAGCACCGGATGGTGAGCGGGCAGTGCTGATCACCAGTGACTTTCAGGGTGTGCCACGTTCGATGAGCGATCGAGTGTTCGCGGCGGTGCAGAAAAAGTGCGGGCTCGAACGCCGACAAATCATGTTCACATTCTCCCACAATCACTGTGGCCCGCGGCTGGGCGATGACCTGATTGACTACTACCCCGTGGACGCTGAACAGGAACGACTTGTGGCGGAATACACCGATGCCATGGTCATTCGCACCGTGGAATTGGTGACTGCTGCGCTCGCCGACCTCTCCCCCGCGAAACTCGAACAGGGTGAAGGTAAAGCCACGTTCGCGGTGAACCGTCGGAATAACCGGGAAGCTGATGTCCCCGAACTGATTGCCAGAGGTGTGCCGCTGGCCGGACCAGTTGACCACAGTGTGCCTGTACTTCGGGTGACTGCGCCGGATGGTCGCATCAGAGCCATTCTGTTCGGCTATGCGTGCCATCCAACAACACTCAGCTTCATGACATGGTGCGGTGATTATCCCGGCTTTGCCCAGGAATTGCTGGAACAGAGGCATCCCGGGGCTACCGCCATGTTTGTGAATACCTGCGGGGGCGACCAGAATCCACTTCCGCGCCGCGAGGTGGAACTCTGCCGAAAGTACGGACGGATGCTGGCGGACGCCGTCACTGAAGCACTCACAGTTCCCCTGCAAGCCGTCAGCGGTCGCCTGCAGACCGCATTCGAACTTATCGACCTCCCCTATCTGCAGGTCGTATCCGCTGCTGATCTGCGGGCCCTGCTTCAGGACAGCAATTCTCTCAAAGCCCGCTGGGCTGTCCGCATGCTGGCAAAGCTTGAAGCGGGCGACAAATTTGAAACGGCTTCACCCTATCCCGTCCATGTCTGGCTGCTGGGGAACGAAATGCGCTGGATCGGACTCGGTGCAGAAACCGTCGTCGACTACGCGCTGCGCTTCAAATCCGAATACGGCAACGGCACGTGGGTGATGGGATATGCCGATGACATGCTGGCCTACATCCCCAGTCGCCGTGTCTGGGAAGAGGGTGGTTATGAAGGAGGCAGCAGCCTCTACGAATACGGTCGCCCCGCATTCCGCTGGCAGGGAGATATGGAAGACCGAATCTCCGCTGCCGTGAGTCGGCTTTTCAGGAATCTGGAGGACGGCAAAAACCGCTGACGCTGTATCCATCAGGCCGTGTGATCGAACTGGTCGGCCACGTGCCACGGGTAGAACAGACGTCCAATGTCATCGCTCAGACGCCAGATGTATTCCATCCGGAACGTATCGTGGCTGACATCTGTGGCTGAACGCGGAACCTGGGTGGGGTACACGCTGTTGACATCCCGCGAAAAGATCCGGCGACCTTCTCCACCAGTCTCCATCTCATAGACGCTCACAATCGCATCACAGCGGCCGCGAAACAATGAATTGCTGTCACGTTCGTAAAGCGAAAAGTCGCTGACATCGATGTAGACAACGTATGTCACATCGAACTCCGCACCAACGTCCTCAGCCGTATCCCAGTCCGGATTTTCGTTCAGCCAGGCACGGATCTCGTCATATGGCACCATTTCAATTTTCTTCCCGGCCATCTGATTGGTGACGCGGCTGGCGATAATGTGATCGATATTGTCAAAGCGGTACTTCAGTTCATCCGATGCATAGCAGACGACGGCGACCCGCACGTCCTTGTCTGTCATCGACTTCTTCGTTTCCTTTTCAAACAGTGGTTCTTCCTGTGGCGGACCACCAATCAGATAGCCAAGGGCGATGAAATAATTGCAGCCGGGAATTGCCAGCAGCGTTGCGAGGGAAAAGAGTACCGGGAGCAGTCGATGAGAAGTCTTCGACGAAGGCCCGCGAAAGCCCGATGCAGTTTCAGCTGGGATCATTGGAAATTCCGAAACGGGAAGTTAAAGGTCCAAAACGGTGCTTGCAGAGGGCCGCAAATTCAGTGGACCGTCTCACTTGCACGATGATCGTAGAGGAACTGTGCGAGGGTCAGCGAAGTCCGGTCAAGAAAACCCTCTGTGAACAACTGCTCGGAACGGTTTTCCTTCGGCACCGGATACTCCGGAAACTGCAGGCTGAAATTCCGCTCGAATGCAGCAACGGGGTCGCCACCGCCACTGCAGTCCAGCACCTGGACCTTGCCGGCAATCTTGCCCTGCTGCAGGTTTTTGCTGTCCGGTACCTCAAGACTGAACTCATCAATGCTGATGTTCATGACATAGTCAGCATCGAACCGTTCTGCCAGCTCCGAAAAGTCGCCCCATTCACCATGGTCGTCAAACCACGCCGCCACATCATCCGCTGAGACAACCCGGACTCCACGAATATCCAGCGTGCGTGACATGCGGTCGACAATGTCAATCTGTATTGAAGGCGTGCGGGCCAGAACACTGTGAGGCGCCGAACAGGCGAGCAGAATCGACTTCTCGCCCTTCGTCAGATCCACACCTGTGGCAGCTCGAAACTGACATTTCAGCTTTGGATCGCCAAACAGCATCTTCCCAAACATCACACCCAGCGAGCAGCCGGGGAGTGACGTGGCGGCGGAAACCACCAGAACCCAGAGCAACAGGTTCCTCAGAAATGGCGAACGCGAGCGAGATCCCGCAGCAAGTTGATCATTGGGTTCCTGCAGCACTGCGCTTCACTCCATTGAAACGGTTTTTCCCAGTCACAGAATTCTTGGTATCCACTGAATCAGCGTCAGCAGAAACCAGCCCAGCACCAGCTTCATCAACACACCGCTCGGATCACCAAACACAGTCCATCTGCGGCAAATCACCGAAACCAGTAACCAGGGCCACGCCGTCAACAGCAACGCCGCCAGCACCGGACCGGCTGGATTAGCTCGTAAAGCCTCTCCAGTCCTGCCTCGTACCAGCAACGCGAAACTGGTGGTCAGTCCGCACTGCGGACAGACCAATCCGGTTGCTTTCAGAAACGCACAAGGTGGAAGCCCCAGTTGCTGATGAGTGCCCATCCCCGATGGATCCGGATTCAGCACAATGGCCGTCACAAAGACCGCGGGAATGATCAGCAGCACCAGACAGGCAACTCCCCAGCCCTCGCGGGACATCTCTGTCTCGGACAGCCGGGGAAACGTTTCTGAACCCACAGGGGTAACATCTCTGAATCGCCGAAACAAGACGCACCTCCCCGCTTTCTGCAGGAGAATTCAGGTGATTCTGCAGGAATTGCCAGCACTTGCGAAACGCACAGCAGCCACAGGCGAATTCTGCCGTCCGCAGGCAGCGTTTGCAGGAGTTCGCCGAGTGATTCGGAGCCGGTCTCGGCTGCATTCCAGCAGGCGTGTCATGAAAACGCGAGCACCGAGGTCCGCGATTGACCTTTTTTTCGCTTCAGGCTGGAATCCCGCCGGTAAGTCTTCCGAAAGCCCCGGAGTGCCATCGGCAAATGAGCAGCGAACGAGACGGGAAGCGGTTTCTGATCCCCCCCAGCAGACGGCTCACCTGGGATCTTTTATGGTTCCACAAAGCCGTCCCCCTCTGCGCCCATGATCGCCGCATGGCACTCGCCGAAACTGCAGCCTGCCGGCTCGCTGCCCCGCGACGGATTTCCTGGCCCGCCCTGTTTCTCAAAGCCGCGGGGCTCGCAGCCGTCGAATTCCCGGAACTCCGGCAGACCTGGTTCCGCTGGCCCTGGGCTCACCTCTACCAGCATCCGCATACCGTCGCGGTGGTCACGGTGCAGAGGGAAATCGAGGGCGAACCATGGCTGTTCTGGGGACGCATTCCACAGCCCGAACAGCTGACTCTGGCTGATATCCAGGAGCGAATTGAACAGTTTCAGCAGGACGATCCCAAACGCGTATTTCGTCAGGCACTGCAGCTGGCTAAGCTCCCCCTGCTCCTCCGCCGCGCTGTCTGGTGGTGGAACCTGAACGTCAACCCTCGCGATCGCGCCCGCCGCCTTGGAACCTGTTTCCTCTCCACGCTCGCGGGACGCGGCGTCGAAATCCAGCTGCCGCCCTCCGTGCACACGGCCTGTTTCACTTACGGTCCGCTCGACGAACAGGGGCGGTGTCGAGTCACCCTCGCCTACGATCATCGAATCATGGACGGAGCCCGGGTCGCCGCCATCCTCGAATGCATGGAAAAACTGCTCACCGGAACGCTGCTGCAGGAATTAAGCGACCACTGATTGCCCGCGGCGGCTAACGACGAACACGGGGCGGACGAGCACCGCTGCATTGCAAAGGCACCTCCAGCACCTGCTGCTCTGCCACAGCAAACACCCTGTCCTCCTGTTCAACCTGCGTCACCTTACCATCTACAAAATCACTGAATGCCGGAAGCACAAGCACGTGCGGTCGGAGCAGGAAACAGGGCAGTCGCAGCGAGTCCCGCGCAGGACCACTCAGACGCACAACCGGGTGCAGATGTCCGGCCAGCACGGGATTTTCAAAGGCGGCTGCGGAGGCCGGAGGAATGTGGGTCAGAGCAAACGGTCCCAGCGACTCGGGATCGGAAACGCAGCGAATATGCCAATCCGGGGGCGGATCGCCTGCTGCCAGATCGTGATTGCCGCGAACGAGCAGCACTTCGAGGGTGCTCCGATTTGCCTGTCGCCATTCCGCAATCAGCTGGAAGGTCGCGGAGCAGCGACCGCGGCGAGCATGAATCAGGTCTCCAAGAATCATGAGCCGCACAGCTGATGTCGCGGAAATTATTGAGCTGATCCGCTGCAGAAGTTCCGTTGTCTGATCGGGAACCGGGATCGCGGCCGCCCGAAATGTGGCCTCCTTGCCGAAATGGGTGTCAGCGATGAAGATCGTTCGCTGGGCGGGCCACCAGACGGCACGAGCCGGCAACAGGACGAGTGATTCCCCGCCATAGTTGACTGACAGCCCGGAGTCCGCCGTGCGGGGCGTGACTTCGACTTCACCGGCGGGACCACGTGCAGGGGCGTTCAAGGTGGCATCAGTGCACATGACAGACCGAGGGGGGAACAGAAGGATCAGATTTCCGGGCACCGGGTTCGAGGTCGCGGGGGGCAACGCGGCTAGCGGTCGAGGTACAGGACACGTCCGCAGCCGCGGCAAAAGACGATCACTCCGGTGCGAATGCGGACGAGATCCTGGGCGATTGCCTTCTGGTCGCAGGACGTGCAGAACTCGTCTTCGACGGCAGCAATGCAGCCGGCACCATGGGCGGCACGGAGGCGTTTCCAGTTTTCGCGGTCGGATGCCGGGATGATTTCCTCGGCCACTGAGATTTGCTGCTGCAGCTGCTGGATTTCTTTTTCCAGAACCGGCTTGCTGGTGTCGAAATCCGTTTTGGTGGTCTGCAGGGCCTTGCGACGGGCCTGCAGGTCGGATTCGAATCCTCGGAGCGCCGCGTTGGCTGCATCGACGGCTTCCAGCGCCATCAACCCCTGCTCTTCAATGTCTCCACGGCTGGCGGTGGCAGCACTGATCTGCCCCTTGATGATGTCGTATTCCTTGTTGGATGAGGCTGTATTGAGCTGCCCCTGGAGCTTGAGCATTTCTGCTTCTTTGGACTTCAGCCGCAGGTTGTGCTCATCGGCTGATTTTCGAGCATCACGAATCGCCTGCTTTTGCTTTTCGATCTGCTGTTCGGTCTGAGCAATCTGTTTTTCAGCGAGAGCGATGCGGCGAGGTCCTTCAGACAGTCCGGCTTCGGCCCGGGCGAGCTGCTGCAGAAGGGAGTGCAGAGCCTTGAGGGCGGCGGACGCGTCAGTGCCCATGCTGTTGAATTCCTGTGTGGTGTACGATCTGCCTGAGCCACTTGATCTGTCGTTGTCACAGAAGTGTAGCGGAGTTTACCGTACTGAACAGCGGAGTTCCAGGAAGCGGCCGTGAAGTTTTTTTCTGAGCAACTCAGCCAGCAGCAATTCCCGTGAAATACTCGGGCTCTGCGCCCGCCCGCCATTTGATGTTGCAGCCAATGCTGGGACGCTGCTGGGACGCCACCGGCTGTCCGGACAACACAGCATCACAGGCTGCACGGAGATCAGCCCCGGTCACAGGAATCCCGTTACCAGGTCGGCTGGAATCAAACTGACCACGATAAACTAAAGCGTGATCAGCATCGAACAGGAAAATGTCCGGTGTGCAGGCGGCCCTGTAGGCGATCGCCACCGACTGTGACTGATCATAGAGATAGGGAAACGAGTACCCAGCGGTCCGAGCCTCCTGCTGCATTTGCAGAGGCCCGTCCTGCGGGTGTGAGCCCACGTCGTTGCTGCTGATGCCAACAATCGCCACCCCACGTTGCTGATACTCGCGGGCAAACTGAGCCAGTGCGGAGCGGATATGCACCACAAATGGACAGTGATTGCACATAAAGATCACGCAGAGCGGCCGACCGGCAAACTGAGCACGCGAAATGATCGCACCATCGGTATTCGGCAGAGTAAATTCCGGTGCAGTGGTGCCCAGCGGGAGCATTGTGGAGGCGGTTTTGACCATGGAGTTTCCGGTAACAAAACGATGAACTGCAGGATGGAATTCCGACTTTTCAGCTTTCGCTGGATGCACGTCTGCGAGCCGAAAGGCGATCAATCAACGGCTGGATAATCGGCTCCGGAAGGAAACGCTGCAAGCGCTGTCGAGGATTTTCGTGGGCCATTTCCGCGATTTGCTTGATCAGGGAACTGGAAATGTGAGCAAAGCGGTCCGCCGACATCAGAAACACCGATTCAATTGACTCGTCCAGAGCCCGATTGGCCAGCGTCATCGAGAACTCCGCGTCCATATCCGAAAGCGTGCGGACACCGCGGAGCAGAATTCTGCTGCCACACTGCCGCACGAATTCAACCGCCAGACCATCGAATGTCCGCACTTCGACGTTTTGAATTCCCTGCAGCGATGCTCGACACAACTCAACACGCTCCGCCGGCGTGAAGAGTGAATTCTTGTCCGGGTTAATGCCGATCCCGACCGTCACACGCGAGAAAATTCGACAGGCGCGGAGGATGATGTCCTGATGCCCCAGCGTCATCGGGTCAAAGCTGCCGAGGTAACACGCATGTGAGCCGGCGGTTTCGGGAGTGGCCATCACAGGTCCCCTTGATCTCAGTTCGTCAGAATTCCAACGCCCCCGGAAGGCACCGGGCAGGCATCACCAGTCAGCGTAAACGCTCGCCGGGCGATCTCCTGGCCGGAGCTCTTCAACACAAAGAAGTAGCGCCCAGGCACAAATCGATCACACGTTTTCCACGGGAAGTTGCTGAACAGCAGGTCACGCGTCACAAACTGGCCCGCCACATCGACAACCCGCCTCTGCTCGTCCTCCACGACGCACTCCACCCACAAGTCCTCGTGTGGAGTATTCAGGTTGCACTGCGCGATAATCGTGTCTCCAATCCGAAATGTGTCGCCGGAATTCGCCAGTTGCCCGGCCATCATTCGCGTGCCGATGTTGAACGAGAAGAACTTGTCCTTCTCTCGCAGCGGTCTCTGCGAGTTAATCATGGTACGGGCGACGACGGGGTCGAGTGTTTTCAGCGGGAGTGGCTTGCCTGCTGCACGAGTTCCATAGACGTCGAATCGATAGTCCGCCTCCGCTCCCATCACGGTTGCCAGCATCGCACAGCCTGCCCACAGCAGCGGCAGGGGCACCGACGCCGGGCGCGCCGCGATCAGCCGCGCCAGACTGACCCGAGGCGCTGCAATCCATCCGCTCGGAAACCGTATCCTGCGGAACCAGTTGCGCACGGTCACAATGTCCGCTTCCATCAGAAATGTCAGATAACAGGGAATGCAGATAAAGGGAAAGATGTACAGGCCCAGCAGAAAAATCGTCAGCAGATGAAACACCACACCAAAGCCGAGAGCATAGAATCGGCCAATCGGTCGCCACACCAAAAACGGAAATGAAACCTCCCAGACAACCGTCAGATAGCCGCTGGTCAGCAGAATCGCAGGGGACATCGCCACAAGCTCCCCCAGCGGATTCGGGTAGTTCCAGTCGCTGAACATCCAGTACCGCATCTGCTCACCGCTGAAGAACGCCGTGGTCTGCACCTTCGTGATTGCGGCTCCGAAATAGACAAAAGCAAACAACATCTGGATCAGCCGCGCTGGCCACACAGGAAATGTGGGCGGAATGGCCGCGGCTCGGCCCTCCTTCCAGCGTCTCAACAGAGCATCCACGGACCAGACAGCGCCGCAGGGTGGAATTGACAGAATCAGCAGCACATGCGAAGCAATCACCGTGTACTTCGTCATCGTGCCCACTGCGTCCAGCAGATTGAAGTAGATGTACAGCGGAGTGCCAGTCAGCAGGGCAATTCGAGTCCGAAAGCCAAAGATTGCTGAAACCAAAGCAAACAGCATCAGACCATACAATCCTGACGCCAAAGCTGGCGGCAACTCCGGCAATGCCGCCCCATGCCCAAACAACTCAGCCAGTTGCTGCGGAGCCCCGTCGCTGGAAAACAGCTCCCGGACCCTCGGAAAACGGCGAAACATCGGGATCAGTGCAACCGCCGGAAGAAGCATCCGTACCAGCGCCAACCCATATGGCGACTGCTCCGCATAGAAAAACTCATGCAGCTGCTGAAACACCGAGGTTCGCTTCTGATTCCCACTCATAACAGCCGCCCCACAGGGATGAAACAATCAAAGCTGGCAAGCCGAAGATTTCCGTATCCGGCCCCCGCAAATGCCCGCCATGCAACTCAGTTTGTATTCAACCCGGAACTGCTCGAAGGATTGAATACCGGCGCGTCCACGGTTCCCCCAAGTGATGCTCGAGGGTTGAAGAAGGTGTTGTAATACGGCCGGGCCGCCTGGGCCTGAAGACGCAGCCGAGGGTTGTCGGCGATCGTATTGAGCGTCTGCGCCAGAAACCAGTCCGGGTTCGACTCGATCGGCGATCCATCCGCCGCACAAATCGCTCGCAGACTGAAGACTGAGACCTTGTCCCTGGGTTCCGCAAAACACCGGTGCCAAAGGTGATCTGGAGCGTTGTACTGCTTCCCCCAAATCTCCTGAATCACGTAAATCCGGTCAATTTGAGGGTGACTGCTGTGCCTGAGCACGTTGCGGATGTGCCGGGCAGCCAGGTAGTTGCTCACATCGTAGTTCACCCGATCAACACTGTTGAACGGCTGGAACGGCCCCCACGGCTCACGGATTTCGTAGTAATTCCCCTGCGAATCTTCGCCAATAATATGCGTGCGATTGTCATATGCCTGCCAGCCGCAGAACATATCCCAGACGATGAAATAGCCGAACACGTTGCCCACGATCGGCATCTTCAGAGCATGTCCGACAATGCCACCCGAAAGCACCAAACACCAGACCGTGATAAACAGGGCCGACGCCCAGCGACGAAATTTCACGGGTCACCATCCTTCCATGGAGGTCAGAAATACCTGTTGAAATTTGTCCGTTTTCGGAAATTCGGTCAAGACCGTCCCGGTGCCGGAACCCGGATTGGCTGCAGGAACTGAAAATGCGGGACGCGCCAAAACCGCACTTGCGGAACGTCCGGGGCACCGGAGTGCAACGCCGAAACTGCAGCTCATGGGACTCTGGGCAATTTGCGGCAATGAACCGCGAACTCCACTGTGACTGGCAAATCGGTCTGAAAGAAGCGGGGACTGCCCCCGCCGCACCCTGGGTCGGATGGTTCGGACAGAAAAGCCGGCGACGGCGCGGGTCGCCGAGCCAGCCGGCTGATGTTCGCAGTTTTACCACCGCCAACCTTTGTCAACAAAAAAACCGGGAATCTCGAAAAACTGGTTTTGCTCGGATTGGCGTCCTTATCCCGTGCACGTGGCCGGCTTGAGTGCTCGCTGGGCTGGGATCACCAGCGTTTCCAGCTATCATCCGGGGATCGCTCTTCGCGGAAAAAACGCAGCACGTCGCCAGCAAGCCAGAAAGCCAATCAATGCCTCGGGTGTATGTCAGGGATCTCAGGGATGGAGACAATGTCAACGAGATTTATCTTCTGGCGGATCGTCAACTGAGGGCCAATCGCAACGCCAACCTGTATTTTCTTGCCACGCTGCGGGATCGATCCGGTATGATCAGCGGGCTGATGTGGAATGTGACAGAGGATTCGGTCAAGGAAGTCTCGGCTGGCGATTTTGTCCGCGTTAAGGGCAAAGTGCAGCAGTACCAGGGCAACCTGCAGCTGATTTTGACTTCGGTGCAGAGTGTCCCTGATTCGGCCTGTGATCCGGCCGATTTTCAGGTTCAGCCTCAGGCCGCCGCCGGGCGGTATCTGCTGCGACTTCGCGAATTGCTGGAATCAATCCGCCACCCTGATCTGGCAGCACTCGCCTACGCGTTCCTTGGCAATGCCGCGTTTGTCAATGGTCTCTGTGGGGCACCTGCCGGGGTCAAAGCGCACCATGCCTATGTCGGTGGGCTGATTGAGCATGTGGTATCCATGTGCGAACTCGCAGACCGCGTCGCCCCGTTGTACCCTGCGCTTGACCGTGAACTATTGCTTCTTGGAGTCCTGTTGCATGACATTGGCAAGATCCGCGAGCTGGCATGGGATCCGGCATTGGTTTACACGGACGAAGGCCAGCTGCTTGGACACATTCACCTTGGTAATGAAATCCTGAGTGAACTGGTAAGGACCGCAGAGCAGCAGCTTGGGCACCCACTTGAAGCGGAGAAGCTTCTGCGGCTGCGGCACATGATCATCAGCCACCACGGTACCCGCGAATTCGGCAGCCCCGCGCTGCCCATGACCCCGGAAGCTCTGGCCCTGCACTACATCGATGCTCTGGATGCAAAGATGCATGAATTTGTGCGTTCGATCCAGGATGATGTGAACACAGATTCGGCATGGACTCCTTTCAGCCCGCGAATGGACCGGCGCTTGTTCAAGGGGCAGATTCGCCGGGATTGATCTACTGCGATGTGGTATCCGGCACCGCATCTCTGACCCAACCTGCACTGTGGTCGCTGAGTGGTCCGAGTGCAATTCGGAAGCCCGTGAAGCAGGTGTAGGCTTCGGGGACGTCCTGGCTGACTTTGTCTGATCTGCAGTCGGTTGCGGAGGAATTGACGTAACCACCGCAGATGCGTCTGAGTTTGCCGGTGCCATTGGCAGAGTGACACCACTCCTGAATATTTCCATGAACATCATGGAGTCCCCAGGCATTGGGGAGCCTTGTGCCACAGACGAGGGTGACTTCAGAAGGCTGCATGCGGCAATATGCCGCAAGAAGGTTCTGGTCATTCCCGCAGTTCCATGCAGTCTGTGAACCAGCGCGACAGGCGTAGAGCCATTCATCTGTAGTGGGCAGACGATAGCCTGTGCCTGCTGGATCAACATCCCACAGCTGCTTTTCGACCAGCCCGCTATCCGCGTCATTGACCACATGAATGCCACGATCAATGTAGACAGGCTGCAGTTTATCCTTTGCACTGAGCCAGTTGCAGTATCTCACGGCGTCGTGCCATGTAACATTCTGCATCGGGTGTTCGAGTGTCGGGCTGTACTGTCTGCTGATCCTGCGATCCTCAAGGCTGCCGTCGAGGAATTTCCTGACGGCAGTTGGATTTGCCCCGTGATACTCGGTGTCTGCCACATAGGCGTCGAAATCACTGCGTGAGACTTCCTGTGATGCGACCCAGTATTCGTGTGAGGGGGCCTGTATTCGGACACCCCCCGCCTCAAACATTGCCATTCCCTGCGGCGGCTGTATGACAGGCGGCATCCGGTGAGTCCAGCAGGGAATCGGCGAGGATCTTTGCCAGAGACATGTCCTCCGGTGCGAGGATCTGCCTTGATCGGCTCCCGATGCCCAGGCAGATGGCAGAGTGAAGTGGTGGGCTTTCGGTTGCGCGCGCAACCTCCAGCAGGTCCTGCACCGGTACTTTCCACCGCGAAAGCTCATCCACAAAATACGCCCGAGGTCCGTGATCATCCCGCCCGGCAGCGGACTGTTCTGCTGCGTCGGTGCGAGTCAGTATTCTCAGTTCCTGCTCAAGTATCTGCATCAGTTCCTCGAACTTCGCCGGTCGCTGTGCGTAGCCGGAGACAACCATGAGTCGTTGACGCGACTACATGCGTCCGCGAATCTGTGACCCGGTCGGTGGCAGCAATTCTTCCAGGATTCTGCAGACGGCATCGAAGTGCCTGCGCTGGCGCTCGGGAGTGTCAGCAGAGGAGAACTGCTGTTCAAGGAACCGAACGCCGGCACCGGTAGCCCCTCCCTGTCTTGCCAGTTCGTCCGGCGTCCATTCAAGATCACGATACATCTGAGCGAAAACAGCCAACTGCACCGGGATCACTCCAACCGAAAACCCATCGCTGTCCGCTGTGGAGTTTATGACCTGCAGGCGTTTGAGCCAATAGTCAAGAGACTCGGGTATTCCATTCGGTTCGAGATCACCGGGCAGCAGCCTGATGAAAAAATGGCGATCGGCCTCATCGTAGGAGGAGAGGCCGCGAGGGCGAATTCTGATCTCCTGCAGACACTCGCTTCCACTCGGCAGTCCCACTTTTCCTGTCGTTGTACCACTCTGTGACGCTGAGTTATCAGCCCATGATCCATTGTGGCTCAGCTGCGAAAGCCCTTCGCCAATCCCGCCACCAGCCGTGCGCTGCCAGTCAGCAAGATCATCCAGCAGAGCCGCAACACTGGAATACCGCGAATCGCGATTGACCCTCAGGCACTTGTCGCAGATCAGGCTGAGCTTTTCGGGAATCATTCGATTTCGCTGACGCAGCGGAGTATGCCCGCGACGATGGATCTGATCAATCAGTTCGGCGTGATTGCCATACCACGGCAGTCGCCCGGCGACGAATCTGCTTCAGGGCAGCGGGAGTCCCGGTCTCAGGTTCTGTTCCCAGCAGCACGCGACCGCAGCCCCCCCTTCCGAGCACTCTTTCAAATCCGGTATGGGGTCGTCCGCAATCATGGCTGCCGTCGGAATCACCATCGCAGTCTGGTCTGCCTCGGGGGAAAGTCGCACAGGCTGGGTGCGTTGCAGAATCGATTCCGCCTCGGTCACACACGTCCGATCATTCCGCAATTCATCAGACAGACCACTGACCACTTCTTCAATC